>JAFVAQ010000024.1 GCA_017480495.1 Eubacterium sp.
CGGTATTAATACAGATATCTTCAACAATAATAGACTGACTAAGAGCAAGGAGCAACTCGATAAGAAGAGGGTTGGCTTTGTTGGTAATCTGATTCCAGTTAAAGGGGCCGATAGACTTCCTGACATCTTTGGTAAAATATCAGAACTCTATAATGGCTATGTTGAATATGTAATCTGTGGTGAAGGTTCTCTGAGACAGGATATAGAAGCTCGTATGAAGGACTTGAACGTGACCTTTAGGGGTTCAGTACCTCAGAAGGAACTTGCTTTGGAATACAACAAAATGGATGTGTTGGTTGTACCTAGCCGTGCAGAAGGCTATTCTTGCGTGACTAAGGAAGCGCAAGCCTGTGGCGTTACTGTGGTAGCTAATGATGTTGGCGGAATTAGTGAGGCCGCTGGTGGATATGGAATCATGGTATCTGGTAAAGATGAAGAAGATTTGGTGTCTAAGATGGCTGAATCAGTTGTGAGTGTACTAACGGGTGATACGGAAATAAACGTAGATGAAATGGTTAGTGCTGCAGCTAAGTGTTCGTGGAAAAGTAAGGTAGAAGAGTCGCTTGATAATTATAAAAGTATTCTTCGTGCCACCCAGAATGATAAGAGATAGAGGAGTAATCATGGGTAACTATTTTGTTCATTCATCCAGTTTTGTGGATGACAATGTAACTATAGGTGATAATACTAAAATCTGGCACTTCTGTCACATACAGAAAGGTGCTATAATAGGTGAGAATTGTTCGCTTGGACAAAATGTGAATGTCTCCAATAATGTTAAGATCGGAAATGGAGTAAAGATTCAGAATAACGTTTCAGTTTACGAAGGTGTGGAGTTGGAGGACTATGTATTCTGTGGACCGTCTATGGTTTTCACAAATGACCTTACTCCTAGAGCAAGATATCCTAAGGGAAGCGCTGGATATAAGCATACGCTGGTAAAACATGATGCGACACTAGGTGCGAACTGTACTATAGTATGTGGTCATACTATTGGTGAATATGCAACTATTGCAGCGGGAAGTGTAGTTACTAAGGACGTTGTTCCGCATGCTCTTATGGCAGGGGTCCCAGCGAAGAGAATGGGGTGGGTATGCACCTGTGGACAGGTTTTGAATGATGACCTTACATGCCCTGATTGCGGACGTAGATATAAAACTACTGGTGATACGATTGAGAATGAATAGAAAGAGGTAGGATATGCAATTTAGAGATTTGCGTAGACAATATGAAGCGTTAAAGGAAGATATAGATAAGGGGATAGAAGAGGTTATAGCCTCTTCAGCTTTTATATCCGGGCCTTCGGTGAAGGAGCTTGAGAAGGCGCTGCAGGAATATGTAGGTGTTAAACATGCTATAACCTGTGCAAATGGAACGGATGCACTTACTATTGCTCTTATGGCTTGGAATGTAGGAGAGGGCGATGCAGTATTTGTACCTGACTTTACTTTCTTCTCAAGTGGTGAATGTCCTGCCTTTGCAGGCACAACTCCTGTTTTTGTCGATGTAGATGAAAGAACCTTCAATCTAGATCCTGCTAAGTTGGAAGAGGCTATCAAGAAGGTGCAGGCTGATGGGAAGCTTACACCGAAAGTTGTGGTTGCTGTAGATCTTTTCGGACTACCAGCTGATTATAAGGCTATCAAAGATATCTGTAAGAGATACGACCTACTACTTCTTGAGGATGGAGCTCAAGGCTTTGGTGGTAGTATAGATGGACAGATGGCATGTAGCTTTGGTGATATAAGTACTACTTCATTCTTCCCGGCAAAGCCACTAGGATGCTATGGGGATGGTGGTGCTATTTTCACAGATAATGATGAGTGGGCTGCAATTATTAGAAGTATATGTGTTCATGGTAAGTCAGGAAATGATAAGTATAACAATATAAGAATAGGTATGAATAGTAGACTAGATACTATTCAGGCAGCTATTCTTCTTCCAAAGCTTAGAGCTTTTGCAGATTATGAGCTGGATGCTGTTAATAAGGTTGCGAAGCTTTATACGGAGAAACTTGCTGATAGTGGGCTGGTGCTTCCTATGATTCCAGAAGGCTTTGTATCTTCTTGGGCACAGTACACCGTTCAGTTATCTGAAGATATAGATAGAGCAGCGCTTCAGGCTAAGCTAAAGGAAAAGGATATACCATCTATGGTATACTATGCAAAGCCTATGCATCTTCAGGGGGCCTTCGAAGGAACCTATAGCGAGCAGGCGGACTGCGAAGTTACGGAGAGACTATGCAAGACAGTTCTAAGTCTTCCTATGCATCCATATCTTAGCGAAGAAGAGATAGAATTTATAAGTAGTGCTATTTTGAATGAATTAAAATAGACTTTGTCTTTCTGAACGAAGCGAAGAATCTTTAAGAAAAGGGGATAAAAACTATGGAATTTAACGATATCTATGATGGACTTATATCAGGAAAGGATAAACTTGCCCTCGTTGGACTTGGCTATGTAGGAATGCCTATAGCAGTTGAGTTTGCTAAGCATATTCAGGTAATAGGATTCGATATTAACGAGAAAAGAGTTAATGAGTATAGAGAAGGAATTGATGAGACTAACGAGGTAGGTCCTGCTATTAAGGATACTACTGTTGATTTTACAGCTGACCCTACAAGACTTAAGGAGTCTAGATTCGTTATTGTGGCTGTTCCAACTCCAGTAAAGGATGACAATAGTCCTGACCTGGGACCTGTAATGGGAGCTTCTAAGACAGTTGGACAGAATCTGGCTCCAGGAGCTATTGTAGTTTTTGAGTCTACTGTTTATCCAGGAGTTACAGAAGATATCTGTATACCTATCATCGAGAAGGAGTCTGGTCTCAAGTGTGGAGTGGATTGGAAGATAGGTTACAGCCCAGAGAGAATCAATCCTGGTGACAGAGTACACACTCTTACAACTATCAGAAAGGTTGTTTCTGGTATGGATGAAGAGTCTGCTCGTGAAATTAAGAAGGTCTATGATATAGTTATCAAGGCTGGTACCTTCCCAGTATCAGATATTAAAACTGCTGAGGCTGTTAAGGTCGTTGAGAATAGCCAGAGAGATATCAATATAGCATTTATGAATGAAATAGCAATTATCTGCGATAAGCTTGGAATAGATACCGACGAGGTTCTTGCTGGTATGAATACTAAGTGGAATGCACTTGGATTTAAGCCGGGACTTGTAGGTGGACATTGTATAGGCGTTGATCCATATTATCTGACTAATGCGGCTGAGAAACTTGGTTATCACAGTCAGATAATCCTAAATGGTCGTCAGGTTAATGACAGTATGGGCGCATATGTTGCTGATGCAGCTATCAAGGAAATGATAGAAGCAGGAATGGCTCCTAAGAAGGCCAAGGTTGTAATTCTTGGTATAACCTTCAAGGAGAACTGTCCTGATACAAGAAACAGTAAGGTTGTTGATATCATTAATCGTCTCAAGGAATATGATATAGAGCCGGTAGTTACAGATGAATGGGCAGATGTTGCTGTTGCCAAGCAGGAATATGGCGTGGATCTTGTTCCATTCGCTGATATTCCAAAGGCTGACTGTGTTATAGTTGCAGTTGGTCATAAGGAGTATAGATCTATGTCTATGATGAAGTTGAAAGAGCTTTTCAGAGATGATATTCCTGATGGTGAGAAGGTTCTGGTAGATGTTAAGAGCCTATATAGAATGGATGAATTAAAGGCATCTGGAATGAGATTCTGGAGACTATAATAAAAAGGGAGAAAGCCTCGTGTCTGAGAAGATTAAAAAACTATTAGGCGCAGGCTTCTTTGACGTATTCGGAGCCAGCTTGATCAACAATGTGATCAACTTTTTGGCGGGATTCATTTTGGTTAGAATCCTGTCTAAATCGGAATATGGTCTGTTTACTTATGTTTGGAATAAGTATAATCTGGTGATGCTCTTATGCGGGCTGGGATATGAATCAGGCTTTCTGCAGTTAGCTAGCGAAAAATCAAAGGATACTGAATTAGTCAAGAAGCTGTATGGATATAGTAGTAGAATAGGGGCAATATTCAATATTGCAGTCACGGCTTTATTGGTTATTATAGCTCTGTTTATTCCTCTGAAAATTAAAAATTCTAATGGTCTTTTGTTGATGGTTGCATTTCTTCCTTCCATCCAGTTTATATTCAGGATGATGTCAGTTTATCTGAGATCTCTTAAAAGAAACAGGGATTATGCAATACTTACCAATATCAATACTCTGTTAATTGGTTTTACTACTGTTGCGGGTGCGTATGTATTTAGAGAAAAAGGACTAATACTTGCTTATTATGTATCATTTGCTCTGACTATAATTCTGGCAATGGTTATCATCAAGGTTCCAGTATATTTGAATGGGACTCCTGAAAAGGATGACGCTATACAGCTTAGAAATATATCTATTATCAGCTTATGTAATAATGCGTTATCGCAGCTGCTTTACCTGTTTGATGTTTTTGTTATTGGAGTTGTCATAGCAAATGAGGAGATACTTGCAACTTACAAAGTGGCGACTATTATACCGACAGCTATGATGTTTGTTCCACAGTCAGTTATTGTTTTTGTGTATCCTTATTTTGCAGAACATAGACTTGATAAGAAGTGGTGTATATCGAACTTTAAGAAACTGATGGTTTATTTCAATCTGGCAAATATAGTGATTACTACTATGTTAGTTGCTGGCGCCCCGATTATCATAAGACTCGTTCATGGTGCCAAGTATTTAGATGCTGTACCTGCATTTAGGATACTATCGCTGAGTTATTTCTTCTCGGCTGGTTTTAAGAGTATATCTGGAAATCTTTTGGTTACTCAGAGAAAATTAAAGTATAATCTGTTTGTTTCTATTATGACAGGGGTTGTAAATATTATTACGGACTATATATTAGTTTCTTATATGGGTTCTATAGGTGCGGCGTACACCACACTTGCAGTAGTAATACTTGCAGGACTTTTAATGACACCATATTTGTTATATTCTTTTAATCATATAAAAGAAGATGCAGAAGATAAACTATTAGAAGAAAGTAAAGAATAGAGAGGAATTAAGAATGAAATATGCACTTATAGGTTGCGGAAGAATATCACCAAATCATATAGAGGCCGCTAAGAATAATGGGCTGGATTTTGTTGCTATGTGTGACATAGTTCCTGAGAATATGCAGGAGAAGTCTGATAAGTTTGGCCTTGAGGCTGTAAAGAAGTATGAAGATTATCATGAACTTCTAGCTGCTGAAAAACCTGAACTTGTAGCTATTGCTACAGAGTCAGGAAAGCATGCGGCTATAGCACTTGATTGTATAGAAGCAGGATGTAATGTGATAATAGAGAAGCCAATTGCACTATCAATAAAGGATGCTGATGCGATAATCGAAGCAGCCGAAAAGAAGGGCGTACTTGTTTGTGCTAATCACCAAAATAGATTTAACAAGTCTATTCAATATATTCGTAAGGCACTTGAGGATGGAAGATTCGGTAAGCTATCTCATGGTGCAGCTCACATCAGATGGAATAGAGGACCTCAGTATTATGAGCAGGCTCCATGGCGCGGAACTTGGGCACAGGATGGTGGATGCCTTATGAATCAGTGTATCCATAATATCGATCTTCTTAGATGGATGATGGGAGATGAAGTCGATGAGGTTATGGCATATACAGACCAGCTCGAGCATCCTTATCTAGAGGCGGAAGATCTGGGACTTGCTATTGTTAGATTCAAGAATGGTTCATATGGTCTCATAGAGGGAACTACAAATGTATTCCCTAAGAACTTAGAAGAAACTCTCTATATCTTTGGTGAGAAGGGAACAGTTAAGGCCGGCGGTACCTCTGATAATATTATCGAGGAGTGGAGATTCGCTGATGAGTTAGATGATCCTGAGAGTGTTAAAGCTGAGTATGGAGAGAATCCTCCAAATGTATACGGTTTTGGACATACACCTTTATATGCAGATGTTATAGATGCTATAAAGACTGGCAGAAAGCCATATGTAGATGGCGAAGCTGGTAAGCGAGCTCTGGAAATGGTACTAGCTATTTATAAATCAGCAACCGAACATCGTCCTGTTAAGCTACCTTTAGATGAATGTTCTACTATGGATTTTGTGGGCAGGTTTGATAATTAAATGAATATACTTGGGATACTATATGGTTTGCTTATCAAACCATTGGAACTGATATTTGAAATAATATATGTAATGGCTAATAGGGTTATTGGTAATCCAGGACTGTCTATCATTGCGCTCAGTATAGCAATGAATTTTCTGGTTTTGCCATTATACCTAAAGGCCGATGCTATGCAAATGGAGCAGGCGGAGATAGAAAAGGGCCTGCAGAAGTGGACTAATCATATCAAGAAAACCTTTAAGGGTGATGAGAGATTTATGATTCTTCAGACTTATTATAGACAGAAGAATTATAAGCCTACTCAGGCTCTTAGGGGTTCTTTTTCTCTACTTCTGGAGATACCTTTTTTTATTGCGGCTTATCATTTCTTATCACATCTTGAGATAATTAAAAATGTTCCTTTTGGACCAATCGCAAACCTTGGTGCTCCAGATGAACTGATTCATGTGTTTGGTATCTCTATTAATCTGCTTCCTATACTGATGACACTTATAAATATCGTATCTAGTATGATTTATTCAAAGGATGCTCCATTGAAGACTAAAGTACAGCTGATAGGCATGGCGGCTATTTTTCTTGTCTTTCTCTATAAGTCTCCATCGGGACTTGTATTTTACTGGACTCTCAACAATTTATTTTCACTACTCAAGAATATCTTTATGAAGCTTAAGAATCCTAAGAAAGTTTTGTTTGTGCTTTTCTCCTTAGCTGGATTGGCTGTTATTGTTTTGGGCTTTGCTGTTAATGGTTTTTCGCTTAAGAAAAAAATATTTGTAATGGCATTTGGCTTACTACTTCAAATTCCGTTAGTTATTAGCTTAGTTAAAAAGGGAAACAAGGAGAGGATTAAGGAGACTGAAGGGAATACTAAGCTTTTTGTTTTAGCGGCACTTGTAATGGCTTTGCTGACGGGGGTTCTTATATCTTCAACGTTAGTGGCAGATTCTACTAGCGAATTCATAAGTGCAATAGATAATTCAAATCCTTTAAGATATGTACTGCATAGTTCGCTTTATTCGTTTGGGATATTTTTCATATGGATAGGAATATTCTATTATTTGTCTAATCAAGAAACTAAGGGCTATATCGCTGAGATAATGACTGTAGCTTGTGTTGTGGCGGTTGTTGATTATCTATTCTTTGGTACTAAACTAGGAAATATATCTCCGAGACTTCAGTTTGATAATGTACCTACTTATTCTATGAAGCAGATAGTCGTGAATGTACTAGTAATACTTGCGTGTGTTGCTATAGTGCATCTGATTTATAATAAGAAAAAGAATATACTCTATTCAGTGCTTGGAGCTGGAATACTTGTAATGATTATTATGGGCTCCAAGAATATATTTAATATTAATCGAGAATATAATAGTGCTAAAAAGTTGGTCGCCCAGAGTGATGAACTACCAACATATAGATTTAGTAAGGACGGAAAAAATGTTGTAGTTCTTATGATGGATAGAATGGTGGGACCATATATTCCTTATCTGTTTACTGAAAAGCCTGAACTTAAAGAGAAGTTCGCGGGCTTTACATATTATCCAAATACGCTTAGTTATGCTACTACCACAAACATGGGAACCCCGGGGTTATATGGTGGATATGAGTATACACCAGATGAGATGAATAAGAGAGTACAGGAGAGCCTTGTTGATAAGCATAATGAAGCATTGAAAGTTATGCCTGTGATTTTTATGGATGAGGACTATGATGTTACAGTTTGTGATCCTACATATGCGAATTATAACTGGATACCTGATCTAAGTATATATGACGATTATCCTGATATTAAAAGCTATGTGACTATTGGAAAGGTTTCGGGAGAAGAGGAAAGGCGTAAGGCTGGTAACCAGTTATGTAGAAATATGTTTTGCTATGATATATTCAAGATAACTCCTGTTTTTGCTCAATTCTTTGTATATGATTATGGAAATTACATATCCTCTGAAGCGGGAACAAACTCTCAGTACAGAATGGACCTGACACATGCTACTGGTACAGATCCAGGATTTATGGATTCTTATGGCGTTCTTGAGAATCTGTCCGAAATGACAGAGATTTCAGAAGGTAATGATAGTTTCTTGATGCTAACAAATGAGACTCCGCATAATCCGTGTATATTACAGGAACCAGAATATATACCATCGCCTGTAATAGATAACTCCGCATATGATGCTGAGCATCCTGTTAGATATGATTGGGATGGAAATGGTATAGAACTTTATGATGAGACAAATGTAATGCATTATCAGGTTGATATGGCGAGTCTTCTGAAATTGGGTGAGTGGTTTGATTACCTGAGAGAATTAGGCGTTTACGATAATACAAAAATTATAATCGTATCTGATCATGCCTATAACATAGGTCTTAGAGATGATATGATGATGCAAGGTGGACTCAATCAATATGGTCAGGAGATATTTGACCTGGAGACCTTTAACTGTACACTGATGGTTAAAGATTTTGGAAGTAAAGATTTTATAGTTGATGAATCCTTTATGACAAATGCTGATGTTCCTACACTAGCTACGAAGGACTGTGTGGATAATCCGATCAATCCATTTACTAAGAAACCTATAGATGCTTCGGCTAAGCAAGGAGAACAGAAAGTATCATTTGTAGAGAACTGGAATATCGATACAAATAGAGAGAATACATTCATGCCAAGTAGTTGGTTTTCTGTTCACGATGATGTACGAAATCCTGACAATTGGAAATCTCTTGGTTATTATTAGGAGAAATGCAAATACGATAAAGAACTCTTTTGGGAGATAAGAAATGATCTTATATATAGACCCTGGAACGGGTAGTATGCTATTTACCATTCTTATAGGTGTACTGGGAACGGCGCTTTACTTCCTACGAAATGTATTTATGAAACTAAAGTATGTTTTGAGTGGAGGTAAAACTGAAAAAGCTGCTGATGAGAAGATACCATATGTAATCTTTACTGATCACAAGAGATACTGGAATGTCTTCGAACCTATATGTGATGAGTTTGAAAAAAGAAAAACCCCTCTTGTTTATATGACTGAGTCAAAGGATGATCCCATTTTTGGCAAGGATTATAGGTATATAGAGGCACGCTGCATAGGTGAAGGGAATATGGCATTCGCTAAGTTGAATGTCCTAAATGCACATGTTGTGATATCAACTACGCCGAGCCTGGACGTATTTCAGTGGAAAAGGTCAAAGGATGTTGACTACTACATTCATATAACACATATGCCGAATGATGTGACGACGTATAGAATGTTTGGACTCGATTATTATGATGCAGTTCTTGTATCCGGAGTGTATCAGGTTGAGCAGATCAGGAAACTCGAGGAGATGCGTGATCTACCTGCAAAAGATATTGAGATAGTTGGTCTGCCCTATATGGACGAAATGAAGGCCAGACTCGATAAGGACAATAGTAAGTCTGAAAATTGTACGCTGGAAAAAACTGAATCTGTAAAGAATACATCAGAGGACAAAATCGTACTCCTGGCACCATCTTGGGGCCCATCAGGGATTCTCAGTAAATATGGTGAGAGATTTATAGATGCACTTATAGATACAGGTTATAAGATAATCATTCGTCCGCATCCACAGTCTTTTACATCTGAGAAAGAAATGCTAGATAAACTGATGTCCAAGTATGATGATTCTTCGAGAATTGAATGGAATAGAGATAATGATAATTATGAAGTGCTGAAAAAGTCGGATATTTTAATATCAGACTTTTCTGGCGTAATCTTTGATTTTGCTCTCGTGTTTGATAAATCGGTTATATTCGCTGATACTTCATTTGACAAGGCACCATACGATGCTGCTTGGTTAGATGAAGATCTTTGGACCTATAGGGTTTTGCCAAAGCTTGGGATGAAACTTACCGAGGATAGCATAGATGATATTAAGTCTATAATTGATGAGTGTATAGAAAATACCAGATATCGAGAAGGTAGAGATATAGCTCGCCAGGAAACCTGGCAACATATAGGGGAAGGTGCTGCAAGAGCTGTAGATTTTATACTTTCCCATTGACGTAAAGTCATAATTATTTGAGCAGTTTATGATAGATTATTAGGAGACATATATGGGATTATCCAAAGAACAGTTTGAAATACTAGAAGCACTAGTTTCACCCGATGTTTTACATGCACAGAGAAACTTTGAAGAACAAGTGAATCTCTCACCTGATGCATGTAGTATTGTTATGAATGAACTCGTCGCATTGGGATACGTTGAGAATGGTAATATAACCGATAAGGGAGTCGAGGCGCTAGACCCTTATAGAGCTAAAAAAGCAGTGTTTATCGCTGCCGGTTTTGGTTCAAGAATGGTGCCAATCACCATTAACACTCCTAAACCGCTTGTACGCGTTCATGGTGTTCGAATTATTGATCATCTAATAGATGCATGTCTAGGAGCGAAAATAAATGAAATCTATATTGTTCGTGGATATCTGGCTGAACAGTTTGATCAGTTGCTTTATAAGTATCCAATGATTAAGTTCTTAGACAATCCTTTTTACAATGAAGCAAATAACATTTCAAGTGCGCTTGTTGCCAGACATATGCTTTCAAATGCGTATGTTTTTGAGGCGGATCTTCTGTTAAGCAATCCTGCTATCATTAAGAAGTATCATTATACTTCGGACTTTCTTGCAATTAGGAAGGAACAAACCGATGACTGGTGCTTTAATGTGAAGGATGGAGTTATCGTTGAAGAGAAGGTCGGTGGTGAAAATTGCTGGCAGATGGTTGGTATTTCTTACTGGAATCAGAATGATGGCAGAAAACTGTCTGATGACATCTCTGCAGTTTACTCTTCTCCAGGAGGAAAGGAGAGGTATTGGGAGCAGGTACCTTTGGTTTATTGCAAGGATCACTATGCTGTTAGAGTTAGAGAGTGTTTTGATGAAGATATAGTGGAAATAGATACGTTTAACGAACTGAAACAGATTGATAAAACATATGATAGTAGATTAAACGACAGGTAAGGAGAATGAATTATGGAGAGCATAAAGAGAAATGTATTATTGAATCCAGGACCATCAACTACGACTGATACTGTGAAGTATGCGCAGATTGTACCTGATATTTGTCCTAGAGAGAAGGAATTCGGAAGTCTTATGAAGGGACTTCGCGAGGACTTAGTAAAGATAGTTCACGGTGATCTGGAGAAATATACCAGCGTGCTGTTTACAGGATCTGGAACAATTAATATAGATGTATGTATCAATTCGCTTCTTCCAGAAGGTAAGAAGGTTCTCGTTGTAGATAATGGTGCATATAGTACTAGAGCAGTTGAGGTTTGTGAGTACTACGGTCTCCCTCATATCGATCTTAAGTTCCCAGTAGACGAGCTTCCTGATCTTGCGGTTGTAGAGCAGACTCTTAAGGATAATCCTGACATTGGTCTGGTTCATACGACTCATAATGAAACAGGTACAGGAATCCTGAATCCTATTCGTGAGATTGGTGCTCTGGCTCATAAGTATGACGCTATCTTTACTGTAGATACAACGAGTACTTATGCAATGAGACCTATAAATATCGAGGAAGATAATATCGACTTCTGTATGGCTTCAGCTCAAAAGGGCCTGATGGCATTTACTGGACTATCATTTGTTGTCGGTAACAAGGCTATTATCGAGAAGTCAAAGGATTTTCCTAAGAGATCTTATTACTGCAACCTTTATCTTCAGTATGAATTCTTCGAGAAAACGGGAGAGATGCATTTCACTCCTCCTGTTCAAACAATATATGCAACTATTCAGGCGCTTAAGGAGTACTGGAAAGAGGGCGAGGAAGCTAAATGGGCTCGTCACACAAGAGTATTCAACGCTATAAATGAGGGACTGGAGGAGCTTGGCTTTAAGCAGGTTATAAAGCCTGAATGGAGAGCTGGACTTGTGTCTTCAGCTATATATCCGGATGATCCTAACTGGAGCTTCGATAAGGTGCATGATTATTGCTATGAGAGAGGCTTCACCATTTATCCAGGTAAGATTTCAACTACAAATACATTTAGACTGTGTGCACTTGGTGCAATCGATGAAGCTGATATCAAAGACTTCTTTGTAGTATTTAAGGAAGCGCTTGATGCTTGTGGTGTTGCATATCCTGTAAATTATAAATAATAGAATGATAAGTGAGTATATAGGGACGTTTCTGTTTTACTCACTTTTTGAAAAATATAATAAAACGATAGCTTAATGAAAAGTGAGTAAAACAGAAACGTCCCTATATATTCACTCATGTTATCAAATAGAGTAGGAGAAGATAATGAAAAAGGTTTATACATGTTTTTGTACAGATGTTATTCATGATGGTCATTTGAATATAATCGAAAATGCAAAAAAGTATGGTAGAGTTATTGTCGGTGCGCTTTCGGATAAGGCTCTGATTAGATACAACAGATTTCCAACTGTTCCTCAGGAGGAAAGGGTTAGATTATACAAGACAATCGAGGGCGTTGATGATGTCGTTATTCAGGACGATATGATGTATGACGATGTTATTACTCTTGTTCAGCCGGATTATATAATCCATGGTAATAACTGGCAGGAGGGGCCTGAGAAGGCTATCAGAGATCATGTTGAGGAACTCCTCGCTTCTTATGGTGGTGAACTTATAGATGTTCCTTATACATATAACGAGGGCGTTAAAAAGATAGACATGAGACTGAAGGAAAAACTGGCAATGCCAGAGTTTCGTCGTAAGAGACTTCGTCAGTTAATAGAAATGACTCCTGTTGTAAAAACTATGGAGGCTCATTCCGGACTCACAGGACTTATCGTTGAGAAGACTGTCGTTGAACACGATGGCAAGCTTGATCAGTTTGACGCCATGTGGGTTAGCTCTCTTTGTGACAGTACAGCCAAGGGCAAGCCTGACATAGAACTTGTCGATATGACTTCAAGATTTAGAACAATTGAGGATATAACCGAGGTTACGACTAAACCTATTATCTTCGATGGTGATACAGGCGGACTTACAGAGCATTTCGTATATACAGTTCGATCGCTCGAGAGACTGGGCGTAAGCGCGGTTATTATCGAGGACAAGAAGGGACTCAAGAAGAATAGTCTCTTTGGAACAGAGGTTGAGCAGACTCAGGCAACTATTGAAGAGTTTAGCGAGAAGATAAGAGCAGGTAAAAATGCCCAGCTCTCAGATGACTTCATGATTATAGCTCGTATTGAGAGTCTTATCCTTGAGCAGGGTATGGAAGATGCGCTGGAGAGAGCATTTGCTTTCGTTAAGGCTGGCGCTGATGGAATCATGATCCACAGCAGAAAGAAAGATCCTGCAGAAATCATAGAGTTCTGCGATAAGTTTAGAGCAGAGGACAAGACTACTCCTATCGTAGTTGTTCCTTCTTCCTTCAACACAATCACAGAGGAAGAGCTTGCTGAGCATGGCGTAAATATCGTTATCTATGCAAATCAGCTGACACGTTCGGCATTTCCAGCTATGCAGAAAACTGCAGAGGATATCCTGAAATATCATAGAGCTAAAGAAGTTGATGATAGACTTATGTCTATAAAGGATATCATTACATTAATTGATGAATTATAAATAAAATGTCATTCTGAGCGTAAGCGAAGAATCTTAAAGAGGATAAACAAATGAAAGTACAAGAGTTAGTTAATATAATCGGCGCAGATTTCTACACAGGCGTTCCAGATAGCCAGCTGAAGGCGCTCTGCGACTACCTGATGGATACTTACGGAATTGATCAGAAACATCACATCATCGCTGCCAATGAGGGTAACTGTACTGCGCTTGCAGCTGGTTACCATCTAGCGACTGGAAAGGTTCCAGTAGTATATATGCAGAATAGTGGAGAGGGAAATATCATAAACCCCGTTGCAAGTCTGCTGAATGACAAGGTTTGTGCAATCCCAGTTGTCTTCATAGTTGGATGGCGCGGCGAACCTGGAGTTCACGATGAGCCGCAGCATATCTATCAGGGAGAGGTAACTATTAAGCTTCTTGAGGATATGGGAATTAAGACCTTTGCAATAGGTAAGGATACAACTGTTGAGGAAGTTCAGTCAGTTATGTCTGAATATAAAGGTATTCTCGATTCAGGCAAGGATGTGGCTTTCGTTATACGTAAAGGAGCGCTTGAGTATGACAACAAGGTTGAATACAAGAATGAAAATGCTATGGTGCGCGAGGATATCATTAGACATATAGTCGCTGTAACTGGAGATGATCCAATCGTAAGCACCACGGGTAAAGCGAGCCGTGAGCTTTTTGAGATAAGAGAGGCAAATGGTCAGGGGCACGGCCACGATTTCCTTACAGTTGGTTCTATGGGCCACAGCTCTTCAATTGCCCTTGGAGTTGCAATCAATAAGCCTGAGAAGAAGGTTTGGTGTGTGGATGGTGACGGCGCTGTTCTGATGCACATGGGTTCTATGGCGCTTCTAGGAAGTAACAAGCCTTCTAATATGGTTCATGTTGTTATTAATAATGGCGCTCACGAAACTGTTGGTGGTATGCCTACTGTTGCAGGTGATATTGATCTTGTTGGAGTTGCTAAGTCCTGTGGCTATCCAAATGCAGTGTGCGTTGATAGCTTCGAGGCGCTTGATGCAGAGCTTCAGGCTGCTAAGTCTAGAAATGAACTGAGCTTCATAGAAGTTAAATGCTCTATTGGTGCAAGAGCTGATCTGGGAAGACCAACAACTACAGCGCTTGAGAACAAGATTAACTTTATGGATACGCTTAAGAATAGTTAAATAAACATATGAGGTTATATTATTATTTGATAGTTTGAATATAATATAGATAAATGATAAGATATCGGCTAGAGGAGATATGCTAAATGCTAAGACAAATAAAGCAGATATTTATACCTAAAAACTACAAAAGATTGTTTAGCTATGTAGGCGAAAATGGTTTCAAGGGAATCTTTGGAAAGATTGTGGCAGGTTTCAAAGCAATTCCATTAGATGAACACTATAATGAGTGGTTTTATGCTCACGCTGTGACTGAAGAAGATTTGGAAAAACAGAGAAATAAGAAGTTTGAGTTTGAACCTTTGATTAGCCTTCTGGTTCCAACTTATAATACTCCAGAGGATATGCTCAAGGAAATGGTGGACTCAATTAGAGAACAGTCTTATGCTAATTGGGAACTATGTATAGCTGATGGAAGTAGCCTAGAGAGGACTAGAGAAATCTTAAAAGAGTATGTAGAGATGGATGACAGGATTAAGGTTGCATATCTTGATCAGAATTATGGTATCTCTGGAAATACTAATAAAGCACTGGAGCTTGCGACTGGTGAATTTATAGGTCTTATAGATCATGATGATACTGTGGAACCTGATATGCTGTATGAGGTTGTTGCTCGTCTTCAGGATTCAAAGGTTGATATGGTTTATACAGATGAAGATAAGCTTACTACACAGAGAGGCTATAAAAAGTATTTTCATTTGAATCCTATATTTAAGCCTGACTACAGCCCTGATCTTCTGAGGTCTCATAATTATATAACCCATTTTCTTGTTATTCGTTCTTCTATAGTAAATGAGGTTGGCGGATTTGATTCAGGGTTTGATGGAGCACAGGATTATAATCTTATATTAAACTGTGTTGAGGTTATACATAAGCGTGGCGGCAAGATTGAACACGTTCCAAGGATACTCTATCACTGGAGAATGACGAAGGGCTCTACAGCAGAGAATCCTGAAAGTAAGATGTATGCTTATGAGAGTGGACGTAAAGCTATTGAAACACATTTACATAGACTAGGGATAGATGCGACAGTTGAAATGACTGATATGTGGGGACTCTATCATCCAATATATAAGACAGTTGGAGATCCATTGTTGTCTATCATTATTCCAAATAAGGATCATATAGATGATTTGGATAAATGTATTAAGTCACTAGAGACAGTTAATACATATAAGAATATAGAAATAATAGTTGTTGAGAATAATAGCGAATCTCAGGAGACCTTTGATTATTACGAGAAACTTAAGTCGGAATATGATAATGTGAAGGTTGTTACCTGGGATAAAGAATTTAATTATTCAGCAATTAATAACTTCGGAGCAAAGCATGCGAAGGGAGTCTATTATCTTCTCCTAAATAATGACACAGAGGTTATTTCTCCAAATGGCATAGCAGATATGCTAGGAATCCTGCTTCGAGATGATGTAGGAATAGTGGGAGCTAAGCTTCTCTATGCGGATGATACCATACAGCATGCGGGAATAGTTCTTGGCTTTCAGCATTACGCAGGTCATGTATTCCATACCTTGCCAAAGGATGATTATGGATATATGATGAGACCTAGGATAAACTGTAACTATAGTGCGGTTACTGGGGCTTGTCTTATGGTGAAGAAGAGTGCCTTCGATGAAGTCGAGGGACTGAGTGAAGACTTCCCTGTTGCTGGAAATGATGTAGACTTCTGCCTCAAGGTAAGAGATAAGGGTTATCTTGTGGTATATGATGCATTTGCTTTATTCCATCATTATGAGTCTAAGTCTAGGGGCTATGAGGATACTCCTGAGAAACAGGCGAGATTCGAGAAGGAGAGAGATAAGTTCTACGAGAAATGGAAGGATGTTCTGGATGCGGGAGATCCTTACTATAATAAGAACTTCCCAGTTACTATTGCTCCATTCACTCTACCATAAAGGTATATGGTTTAATAACATTTGACTAGGAGGACAGATGAAGAATCTGATCATTATCCCGGCTTATAATGAGTCCGGAAGTATAGAAAAAACAATTGCAGATATTAGGGAGAATGCGCCGGGTTTTGATTATGTCATAATAAATGATTGCTCGACTGATAACACACTTGAGATATGTAAGAAGAATCATTTTAGTTATCTGAATCTTCCTGTAAATCTTGGAATAGGTGGAGCGGTTCAGACTGGTTATAGATACGCTTATTATAATGGCTATGATACTGCAACTCAGTTCGATGGTGATGGACAGCATGATGCCGCTTATCTCAGTAGTATGCTTGAAAAACTTCAAGCGGACGAGTGTGATATGGTTATTGGTTCTAGGTTTATCGAGAAGGAAGGTTTCCAGTCAAATGCAGTAAGGCGAGTTGGCATTAAGTGGCTAAGTGGATTGATTAAAATCTTCTCTGGAGGAAAAAGAATTACTGATCCAACTTCTGGAATGCGTATGGTAAGCAGGGGGCTGATGAAGCTCTATGCTGAGGATTATCCTATAGATTATCCAGAACCTGAAAGTACAATGCATGCACTTTCAAAGAAATTCAAGGTATGTGAGGTGCCTGTTAAGATGAAGGAGAGAATAGAGGGCAAGTCATCTATCTCTCTAAAGGGAGGCGCTTATTATATGTTAAAGGTTAGTATAGCAATTATTTTTGCAAGCTTTAAGAGATAATGGAGGGAATATGTCATTTAGATTACAAATAGTCGTAATAGTGGCGATGGCCTTGGCTTTGATATATTTGATTAGACAGATATTTAGGAAGAAGCTGGACATAAAGTACGGTATTATATGGCTGGGAATGTCTATCCTGATTATGGTATTTGCCATATGGCCTAATTTACTTGGAAGATTGTCAGACCTTATGGGCATAGCCTCTCCTGTTAATATGCTTTTCTTTATTGGATTAGTTCTTCAGATGGCGGCCATATATGTTCTATCTAGAAATGTCGGCGTACTTCTGGATAAAGTCAGACGTATGTCTCAGGAAATCGCAATACTGAATAAGAAACTTAATGATAATTACGTTAAAAATAATAAGGAAGAAGAGTAAAGGGGTAAACGGATGTCAAAGAAAGATAAGAAAAAGGCAAAGCTAAATAGAAGATGCCTGATCTTTTCGATTATAGTTTTTGTAGTCGTGCTCTCCTGCCTGGGAACTATGTGCTATAGCCCTAAACCTGTAAGGCATTTTAGATATAATGCAGAGGATGTTACGGCTGTCGTTACCCGCAAAGATATAGATGCTTATATAAAACAGAATGATACTTCCAATCCTGAGGGAAGCTATATAGTGAGTCTCGAAGATGTGGAAGGTCATACGAGGTTTATAACTGCGAAGCTTAAGGAGGATGCATATTGTCCTCCTGTTCTTGAGGTTTATGGATATAAGAATGGCTACACCATGGATAAAGCATATTCTGTTATGACCTATAGTGGTTCGGGCTATATCGTAATTACTTTAGATGATGACGAGAATCGAGCTTTGGGATTTCCTGATTATCTAGCCGGAAATATAGATGAGGTTGAATTCCATAGTGGAGATCATAGCTTTGATATATCATATCTGCCTTTTAAGACGGGATACTTTGTGTTCTTTATCTTTCTGTCGGCGAGTATAGCTGTAGCTGCTTATTATCTAGAGAATAAATATGAATATATGCTGGGGGCTGGAAGATGGATTAAGTCCAGTGGCAAACTAATTCGAAAAGGTCTGCTGGTACTTGTTTGCATAGCTGCTATATCGGCGATAGTGGAAATTGGAATAGCTTATGTACTTAAGATAGGGAACGTCTTCCATATCAATAGATTTCTTACGATGGCTGGAATGGCAACTGCCTTTGCGTGGATATATGCGGCTAGGAATCTCTTGGAAAAGAAGGCAGAAGTGCTGTTCTTCTTCCTATCGATAATTATTGGAGTGACATTTATCGTCGTCCTTCCATTTGGACATGTAGGTTGGGATATAGATACTCATTACGCTCAGGCTGTTTATGCTTCTTATCTTAAGGATGGTGGCTTTACTCATACAGATTTGATGTTTACAAACGCCAGAGGACAGACTCTAGTAAGTCATCTATACGGCGAGAATCTTGGAAGGATATTTTATCTGACTGGGGAGAGTGGAGACATTATTGAAAGATCAAGTGTATTTCAGCTTTCACCTGCACATATCCCTTCTGGCATAGCACTTGCGGTAGGTCGTGCTTTGAGACTGCCATTCTTTATTGTTTTCTATATGGCTGAATTCGCGAATGTTTTAATGTATTCGTTACTTGGATTCTTTGCGATAAGGAAGCTGAAGAGCGGCAAGCTTATACTTATGTCTGTGATGATGATTCCTACTAATCTTTTTATGGCAAGCTGTTTTAATTACGATTATTGGGTTCTTGGTTTTTCGTTCCTAGGAATGGCGTACTTTATAGGGGAGTGTCAGAGACCAGATGAGAAGATAACGGCGAAGAGTGCATTGATTATGTGCTTTGCATTTATGCTATCGTGTCTTCCAAAACAGATATATGCGCCTATGATGCTTATACCATTTCTACTTCCTTTTAAGAAACAGAAGAAAAAGCTGGCTTATTACCTGATATGTGTATTGCCATTTATTGTGATGATAGGTTCAATGATTCTCCGTACAAGGAAAGAAATGGCTGGCGTTGGTGATACGAGAATGGCAGGGGGCGATGTTGTCCCAATGAATCAGGTGGATTACATATTATCGAATCCTGTAGGATTTATATATATGTTAGGCATGTTCCTTATGAATTATTTGTCTCTTGGAAATCTAATGAGTGCCTTTACTAATTATGCTCATATGACAATTTATGGTGCTAACTTCTATGGTGCATCGATTATACTTATTTTGATAATAGCTATGGCGATTGTAGATAAGGATGAATGTGATAGGTATATAGGTAGACTTCCAAGGATATATTCGGTACTATTATATATAGGCATGGGTGCACTGATTGCGACGGCATTCTATATCGTGTGTACGCCAGTTGGTAGTAGCACTATTATTGGAACACAGTCTAGATATATGACTCCAATGATTTATCCGCTTGTGTCGATTGCGACGAGTGGTAAACTGCTGGCTAGAAAGAGGATATATAATAAGAAGCTGGTTGGTGAGATTCTGTGTTTTGCGGTGACTGCTGTGATTGCGATGAATCTTGTGCTTATAAATATAGGGTATTTGAAGTAGATTATGTTTGCTTAGTTGCTTTGACTGTCTTAGTTATTATAAGTTGGGTTTGTCATTCTGAGTATAGCAAAGAAGCTTAATTGAAAAGGAGATAAAAGTATGAAGGGAATAATTTTAGCAGGTGGTTCAGGAACAAGACTATATCCGCTGACAAAGGCGGTTTCAAAACAGATGATGCCGGTTTATGATAAGCCGATGATTTACTATCCGTTGTCAACTCTTATGCTGGCAGGCATCAGGGAGGTGCTGATCATTTCAACACCTAGAGATCTCCCGGCATTTAAGGAACTCTTCGGTAGCGGCGAGCAGCTGGGAATGAGCTTTAGCTATGCAGTGCAGGAGCAACCAAGAGGACTGGCAGATGCATTTATCATTGGTGCGGACTTTATCGGTGATGATAACGTGGCACTTGTACTTGGAGATAATATCTTCTACGGACAGAGCTTCTCAAAGGTTCTTAGAGCAGCGGCTGAAAGAGAGAAGGGAGCTACAATTTTTGGTTACTATGTAAAGGATCCTAGAGAGTACGGAGTTGTTGAGTTCGACGAGAATGGAAAGGCACTTTCAATCGAAGAGAAACCTGAGCATCCAAAGTCAAACTACGCTGTGCCAGGACTTTACTTCTATGATAATGATGTAGTTGAAATTGCAAAGAATGTTAAGCCTTCTGCAAGAGGTGAGATTGAGATTACTTCTATCAATAATGAGTATTTGAATCGCGGAACTCTGATGGTTGAGACACTTGGACGTGGATTTGCTTGGTTAGATACAGGAAATCATGACATGCTTCTTGACGCTGCAGACTTCGTAGCCGCTTTCCAGAAGAGACAGGGAATGTATATATCATGTATTGAAGAGATTGCGTTCCGTCGTGGATTTATCGATAAGGAGCAGCTGCTTAAGCTGGCTGAGCCACTTATGAAGACTCATTATGGTCAGTATCTGGTGGATGTGGCTAATGGACTGTAAAAATGTCTGTGGCATGATTTAGCTGTGAATATTTAAAGATAAAACTATTATAAGGCGTAAATTATGTGCTTTGGTGCTTGCAACTTATAAGGTTTTGTCATATAATGCACATAATTATGTGGTTTTAACAGAATATTGCATGCGATGACGGAGACGATATTTGACGCTTGTGTTTTCTACTCTAGAAGACACATTGACTAGCACAGGGAGCGGCGGCCATGGACTGAGAGCTGCACGCGGGTCTATATATTAGAAAAGATATCCGGTTTGGATGAGATGTCTTTGGCGAATAGGCGTTAAGTGGAGAACACTCCTGAGCATATCTTTAATGAGAAATAAATGCGGGTGGTACCGCGGTTATTGTTGTTGGATGCTTGGGTTCAACAAAATGAAAGAATAATCGCCCCGAGGTGTGAACTATCATACCTCGGGGCTTTTAATTATATATATTCGAGTGAGTTGGAAGCGTATATGAAAGATTTGATAAAGAAGTACAAGGAAATAATTAGTTACCTTATAGTAGGTGGTCTAACAACAGTTGTTAGTTTGGGCGTATACTACGGCTTAGTATTCACCATTTTAAATCCTGATAATCCGGTGCAGCTGCAGGTGGCAAATGTTTCTTCGTGGATTGCAGCAGTTACATTTGCATATTTTACAAATCGTATATTCGTATTTCAGAGTAAAAAAAAGAATATACTGAAAGAAATGATTTCGTTTTTCGTCGCCCGAGTTGGAACTCTACTTATGGATATGGGCATTATGTTTGTTTTTGTTACGGTGCTCGGATTCAACGACAAGATAATAAAGCTTTTCGTTCAAGTTGTCGTGACTGTAGCTAACTATATTTTCAGTAAGTTTTTTGTTTTCAAGAAAACACATAGAGGGGAATAAAAGTATGAAACTAAAACCAAGAGAAGAAGAACCAAATACAGAGGGACTTGATTCTGGTGCTGTTGATACAGAGAGCGCAAATGTATCTAGTGAATACAACGGTGATTTGCGCCCTAGTAATAATGATTTCCTGAATGATCCCAAGCCTATTGATGATTTCTCTGATCTGGAGGAAGAGCCATATGTGATTGGAATGAATGGGAGCGGCGTCGGTCTGAATCCGAATAGCAACTTGAACCCAAATGGCAATATGAATCCTGGCGCGACTCCGGGTGGCGTTTCAAATCAGGACTTCTATGATGTTGGAAATGAACCTGAGCGAATCCTTACTAAGAAGGAATTCTACAATAAGATAGAGTTCCGCAAATTCAAGGACCAAATAACGCTTAGTTCAATATTTATAATCATCGCTTCAATATACGGCCTGCTGAGAGTTCAGTTCTGGCTTCAGGCTATGGCCAAGCAGATTGAGTTTGTTAATGAAATGGCGAGTCAGTTCGGCATGGCGGAACAAGCAATAGACACCAAGGCTATCATGAATGGCCAGATTTTCATGACAGTAGTTATGGTCGCGCTCGCGCTCGGAATTCTGTTCCTCAGAAGTAGAGTGTGCGCAGTATCCGGCTTGGTCATATCAGTTGTAAATATGATTTACATGGTGGTTCAGTATCACAAGCTGTCCCTCACGTGGGTTATGCTGGCATTTATCTATGCCACGCTGTCAACCTTCAGAATGGGTAGCGAGTGGGATGACTACCAGAGAAAACACGGCCTGAAGTGAGTAAGCAAGTGTGCCAATAGTGTGCAAATAGGGACGTTTCTCTTTTGCACACTTCAGAAGAAATAAATATAAAAAAGTAAATATAAAAATCAAGTGTGCAAAAGAGAAACGTCCCTATTTGCACACTATATAGAGAGGAAAAAGTAGCATGGAATTCAAAAACATCTACAGAGACAAAACAATCGATCAAATGAGTGAAGCGGACGTTGGGTCAAATGTCCGTCTGGCTGGTTGGGTTGAAAATATCCGAGATCACGGTGGTGTATCCTTCGTGGACCTTAGAGATATGTACGGAGTTATGCAGATTGTAATGCGTGACACTACACTCTTGGGTGGAATCACAAAGGAGCAGGCTATCTCCGTTGAGGGTCTGGTGGAGCATCGCGACGAGGAAACCTACAATCCAAAGATTCCTACAGGAACCATCGAGCTTGAGGCTCATTCAGTTGATATCCTGGGCAGAGTTTATTCTCAGGTTCCATTTGAAATAATGACATCCAAGGAAGTGCGTGAAGACGTGCGCCTCAAGAACAGATACCTGGACCTGAGAAATACCAAGGTTAAGGACAATATCCTTTTCCGTTCAAAGGTTATAAGCCACCTGAGACATAAGATGGAGGAAATGGGATTTGTGGAGATACAGACACCTATTCTGTGTGCCTCATCCCCAGAGGGGGCTCGTGATTACATAGTTCCATCCCGTCGTTTCCCTGGTAAGTTCTATGCACTCCCTCAGGCGCCACAGCAGTATAAGCAGCTCCTGATGGTTTCAGGCTTCGATAAATATTTCCAGATCGCTCCTTGCTTTAGAGATGAGGATGCGAGGGCTGACAGATCTCCAGGAGAGTTCTATCAGTTGGACTTTGAAATGAGCTTTGCAACACAGGAAGACGTCTTCCGTGTAGGTGAGGAAGTTCTGACAGATGTATTTGCTACATTTGCGCCAGAAGGATATGAGGTTACACAGGCACCATATCCTATAATCAGCTATAAAGAGGCTATGCTTAAGTACGGTTCAGATAAGCCGGACCTTCGTAATCCTCTTATAATCATTGATCTGACAGAATTCTTCCAGAGATGTACATTTAAGCCATTCCATGGACGTACCGTCAGAGCTATCGTGATTCACGAGAGACTTACAAAGGGTCAGCACGAGAAGCTTCTCAAGTACGCACAGGGCATCGGAATGGGCGGCCTTGGATACCTGGAGGTGCTGGATGATGGCAGCTACAAGGGTCCTATCGACAAGTTTATTCCAGATGATATGAAAGATGAACTGAAGGAGAAGGCAGATCTAAGTATCGGCGACACCATCTTCTTTATAGCGGACAGCGAGATGCAGGCAAGCCTTTATGCAGGACAGTTACGTACTGAGCTGGGTGTAAGACTTGACCTGATTGAGAAAAACAGCTTCAGATTCTGTTATATAAATGATTTCCCAATGTACGAGCTTGATCCTGAAACAGGCAAGATAGGATTTACTCATAATCCATTTTCGATGCCACAGGGTGGACTTAAGGCTCTCGAGGAAATGGATCCGCTGGACATCCTGGCATATCAGTACGATATCGTATGTAACGGCGTAGAGCTTTCCTCCGGTGCCGTACGAAATCACGACATGCAGATAATGGAGAAGGCCTTTGAAATTGCCGGTTATTCTAAGGATGTTCTGGAGCAGAAGTTCGGTGCACTTTACACCGCCTTCCAGTTCGGGGCACCACCACATGCTGGTATGGCCCCTGGTGTTGACCGAATGATAATGCTCCTTAGAAATGAAGAAAATATCCGTGAGGTTATCGCTTTCCCAATGAACGGAAATGGTCAGGACCTCATGTGCGGCGCTCCTGGTGATGTTACAGAGCAGCAGCTGAGAGATGTTCACCTGACTCCGGATGACATTGCGGAGGCTTACGGAATTAAGGCAACTATAAATGCAAATGGTGCCGGTGCGGCTGATGACGAAAATGGAAGCACCGGTTCTGGCAAGGTTCAGATAACTGACGAAGTTATTGAATATGTAGGTATCCTTGGAAAGCTGGAGCTTTCTGATGAGGAGAAGGAGAAGTCTAAGAAGGACCTGACAGAGATGCTTGACTACGTGGGCAAGCTAAATGAGCTCGACACGAGTAATGTAGAACCAATGAGTCATACCTTCCCAATCGCAAATGTCATGCGCGAGGACGTGGTAACAAATGGCGACGACCGCGACAATATGCTGAAGAATGCTCCTCAGAAGAATGATGAGGCGTATGTTGTACCAGAGACATTCTAATTGGTTTGATTCCTAAATTGCAGGAATTAAAAGGGAAGAATATAGTTATTGATATAAAAATTGAATAGGGTGTGTAGAGCAAGTATAAATGCTTTACAAAAAGCAAGCGTGGTGTTATATTATGGATAGGCGAAACTTAACTAGTGATGTAAGATTAAGCCATAGAATCAAAAAAGCCACGAGGTGCGACTCGTGGCTTTTTCTATTCCTACTTTTGTACAAGGAAAGGATTAACTCCTTAGGCTGGCTACCATCAATCTCTATCCAGCCCTTTGCAAATGTAATGTGCGATTACACTGCCAATGATAGAGACCACTAGTGATGTTAGAATATCCATAGAATCACCTCCTTCCTGTACCGGTATAGAGGTGGTAGCGGTATTAATTATACGCTCAATTACATACCCTATTCAATTTTATAAAAAAAGAAATAATAGAAAAATAAACTAAA
>JAFVAQ010000025.1 GCA_017480495.1 Eubacterium sp.
AGAAGTTAAATGTATAGTAAAATCAGCGAATCTAATAGCTGAGCACTCAGATAGATTTGGTGGGTTCCCACATTTAATTTCCGAATGTAAATTTACGCTGTCGGATTTAAGAAAATACTTGAAAAATATCGAATTAATGTTACTATTAGGAGAGGTATGGGCAGAAATATAGATGCTGCCTGTGGACAGTTAAGAAGGAAGTATGGTTTATGAAACTAGTTTCCACTGGTAGGACAGATAAGGGAAGAAAACGAAATAATAACCAGGACAGTATATTTGTGAGCGATAAGCCAGTAGGACCACTTCCTAATCTGTATATTGTTGCAGATGGAATGGGCGGTCACGCTGCTGGAGACTTTGCGTCCAGATATGCCATCAGCATCGTGATTGACTTTGTCTCGAAGTCGACAGTTGCAAATCCTATTTCCTTACTTAGGAGGGCTCTGGTTTATGCTAGCAATGAGCTATACAAGGAGTCTGAGAAGGATAAAGACAAGATGGGCATGGGTACCACTATGGTCGCCTCTGTCATTATGGATGATAAACTGTATGTAGCCAACATAGGCGACAGTAGATTATATATAATAAATGATGATATAAAACAGGTGACTATGGATCACTCCCTTGTTGAAGAGCTTATAAGAAGTGGACAGTTGGAGAGGAATAAGGGACGAAATCATCCTGAGAAGAACATTATCACCAGAGCTATGGGCTCTAGGGATGAAGCTATGCCTGACTTCTTCGAACTGGATATTAAAGAAGGCGATAAGATACTCATGTGTTCAGATGGCCTGTCAAATATGGTCGAAGACGATGAGATAAAGGATATAGTTCAGGAGAATCAGGTTTTAGATCAGGCTGTTTCTTCATTAATAAGCAGAGCCAATTATTATGGTGGAAATGATAACATTTCCGTAATAATAATTTCGATATAGAGAGGTAAGTTATGTTAAAACCCGGAACAATACTAGATGATAGATATGAAATAATAGATGTTGTGGGAACAGGTGGAATGTCCACTGTTTACAGAGCAAAGGATGAAAGACTTAAAAGATTTGTAGCAATAAAGGTGCTGAAGTCTGATTATAGTTCTGATCAAAACTTTGTTTCTAAGTTCCGTGCAGAGGCTCAGTCATCTGCAGGACTTACACATCCAAATATTGTAAGCGTTTACGATGTATGTGAAGATGATGGAAGATATTTCATAGTAATGGAGCTCGTAGAGGGCATTACTCTGAAGGAGTATATCAACCTTAATGGACGTCTGTCTATGAGTCAGGCTATTGATTTCTCTATTCAGATAGCTTCTGGTCTGGAGGCTGCTCACGAGCATCATGTAATTCATAGAGATATTAAGCCACAAAACATTATCGTATCTAAGAGTGGAAATATTAAGGTTACAGACTTTGGTATCGCAAAGGCTGCGACTTCTACTACAATGTCTACTACAGGAATAGGTTCGGTTCATTATATATCCCCTGAACAGGCAAGAGGTGGATATAGTGATGAGAGAAGTGATATCTATTCACTTGGTATTACTATGTATGAGATGGTTACAGGAAGGGTTCCTTTTGAAGGAGATACAAATGTAGCTATAGCGCTCATGCATATTCAGAATGAAATGATTCCGCCAAGACAGCTATATCCTGATATATTCCCAAGCTTCGAGAAGATCATTCTAAAAGCTTCTCAGAAGAAGCCGGAGAGAAGATATCTGACAGCAGCTGCACTTATTGCGGATCTGAATAGAGTTAAGGATAACCCAAGCATCGATATAATCGTTGCTCCAGCTACAGTTACTGGAGCGCCTACTCAGCAGTTTACCAACGAAGATATGGAAAAGATCAAGAATGGTAGCGCTAATAAGGCTTATGACGAGGAAATGGAAGCTTCAGGAAAGGCGGCTGAGAGTTCTGAGGTTAGACCTGATAGAAGTCGTATTGAGGCTCTTCTTAATCAGGAGGACGAGGATTTCTATGATGAGCGTCCTGCTAGAAAGGGTAGTCTCAAGAAGATAGACGACGATGATGACGGATATGCTATGGATGATGAATACGATGACGATGATGAGTCAGATGTAGATCCAAAGCTTGAAAAGGCTGTAATGATAGGTGGTATTGCTGCAGCAGTTATAGTGGCAGTTATTATATTCGTAGTAGTTGGTAACATGATGGGCTGGTTTAGCTTTGGCAGCAAGGAGAAGAAGACTACAGAGGCGACTACAGAGGCTTCCACAGAAGAAGCTAAGATCAAGATGGTTGATGTAGTGGGTCTGAGTGAGAAGGCTGCAGAGAAGGATATGAAGGAAGCTGGATTTACTAATTACCAGTTCGTTCAGGAGAATTCTACAGATGTTAAAGAAGGCTATGTTATCAGCCAGAATGTAGAAGCTGGAACAGAAGTTGCAAAGGATGCACAGATTATAATTACAGTCAGCGCAGGAGCTGCAGAGCTGGATGTTGCTGATGTTAAGGGAATGGATGAAGATGCTGCTTATGAAACTCTTGAGAAGCAGGGCTTCAAGCCAACTAGATCCTATAAGTTTGATGATGAGATAGAAGAAGGTAAGGCTATATCAACTGATCCTGCTGCTGGTAAGAAAGCAAAGGCTGGAGATACAATAGTTATCTATATCAGTCAGGGTAAGGAAGAGAAGACAGTAAAGGTTCCTAACCTTTCAGGTCTTACAGAGTCAGCCGCTAAGGGTGCTCTTGAATCTAACACACTTACAGCTGGAAATGTATCTTACGAGTTTAATTCAGAGGTTGCCTCTGGTCTTGTTATCAGACAGAGCGTACCTGCAGATACAGAAGTTAAAGAGAAGACTACAGTTGATTTTGTAATCAGTAATGGTGCAGAGAAGAAGTCTTATAAGGGTACAGTTACAGGAAGTATTTCCACTGCTGATGAGACTCTTGCTGCTAGTACAGTTACAGTAAATGTATATATAAACGATGAGGGTGGATATCACCTGGCATATACAACAACACAGTCAGGAGCTACGATTGATGTTAATGGTGCTGCTGGTGGACTTGGTTACAATAATGGTACAGTATCATTTACAGTAGTTGATGCAAATGGTGCTGATGTATCAGCAAGCTATAACAAGTCACTGACACTTTCTTATCAGAATGAGTAGATATGATATTAAGAGGACGAATAATTAAAGGAATCGGCGGCTTCTACTATGTAGATGCCGCTGGTGTTGTTTATGAGACCAGAGCCAGAGGTGTTTTCAGGAAACAAGGAATAACGCCGCTGGTTGGTGATAATGCAGAAATCGATGTTATAAGCGAGCAGGAGCATACGGCATTTCTGGTCGATATAGTAGATAGACAAAATGAACTGATCAGACCAGCTGTAGCAAATGTAGATCTGGCACTGGTTATCTTCGCAGTTGCGCATCCTGTTCCGAATACCGGTCTTCTCGACCGGTTTCTCATCAATATGGAGAAGCAGGAGATGGATACCTGTATAGTTCTGAGCAAGGTTGATCTCTTAAAGGATAATCCGGAAGAGTTGGATAGACTAAGGGGCATTTACAGTAACGCAGGATATAAGGTAGTAGAGCTATCAAATATCAATGGCAGGGGCCATGCTGAGATAAGAGAACTCCTCAACGGCAAGATAACAGTTTTGTCAGGTCCTTCGGGAGTTGGCAAATCCTCTCTTATCAATAGCCTGGTTCCGGACTACAATGGAGAGACTGGGGATATCAGCAAGAAGCTGGGTAAGGGTAAGAATACAACTCGTCACACGGAGATAATACCTGTCCCGGGTTTCACAGATACATTTATTATTGATACGCCGGGATACAGCTCGATAGAGCTTATGGTCAGCGACGAGAATGATATAAGATATTATATCAGAGAGTTTGAAGGACTGAATGAGAGCTGTAAATATACTGGATGCGTGCATATAGCGGAGCCTTCCTGTGCTGTGAAGGAGCGGCTTGAAAGTGGCGTGATATCGCAGGAAAGATATGCAAGCTACGTTGATATATATAACGATGTTAAGAGTAGGAGGAAATGGTAATGAACATACTTGCTCCATCGATACTATCTATTGACTTCGGTCATATGGAGGATGAACTTAAGAAAGTGGTAAATGCAGGAGCAGATATCATTCATGTGGATGTTATGGATGGCCTGTTTGTTCCAAATATATCCTTTGGACCTCCGGTTATTAAATATGTGAAAAAGGCTATTCCTGATACGAAGCTTGACCTTCATATGATGGTCAAGGATCCGATCAGATACCTAAATACTTACGTGAGTCTGGGAATGAGTGACATCACTATTCATGCTGAGGCAACAAAGCATTTGAGAGAGGACCTGCTTCAGATAAAGGAGTCAGGCCTCGGAGTAGGCGTTGCTGTTAGCCCTGATACTCCTCTTAGTGCAGTGGAGAATGTACTCGATCTCATAGATATTCTTCTCATTATGACTGTTTATCCTGGATTTGGTGGACAGAGCTTCAGAGAAGAGTCTTATGACAAGATCAGAGAAGCCGTACAGATGAGAGAGACCAGAGGACTTAGCTTTGATATTGAGGTGGACGGCGGTGTTAATGCTGAGAACATAGACAAGATACTTGCAGCCGGCGCGAATATGATAGTTGCAGGTTCTGCTGTATTTAATGGTGATACAGAAGCAAATACAAAAAGATTATTAGAGATGATGAAATGAAAATTCTTTTAGTTGCAGGTGGAGAACTGGATATAGATGTTCTTAAGAAAGTATATAACGGACTAGACAACCCATATGTTATTGGAGTTGATAGAGGGACCTTGATACTTCTTGAAAACGGGATCAAGATAGATAGAGCGATAGGAGACTTTGACTCTGTAACGGATGAGGAAAGAGAGGGTATCTTATCTAAGCTTGATTTTGAGAAGCTTAATCCTGTAAAAGACGATACAGATACAGAACATGCTCTTAAATATGCCATTTCGCTTGCACCAGAAGAGATAATCATGCTGGGCAGTACTGGAAGAAGAATGGATCACAGCCTTGCCTGTGTAGGAATGCTTCGTCTCGCCTATGATGCGGGTATAGAAGCGTATATAATTGACAGATATAACCGTATACGTGTAACGCGTGGAGATGTACAACTTTCCGCGTCAGAATGTTACGGTAAGTACATATCAATACTTCCTTATGGCGATAAGGCCAGGGGACTAAGTATAAAAGGTTTTAAGTATAATGCTGAAGGACTTGATATTACAGCGGCTGAGACTAGAGGCGTCAGTAATGAACTGATAGAGGAAGTAGGAAGCATTTCATGTGACGATTATATGATAATAATGGAGACCCGAGACTAATGTATATTCGTAAGTTTGCCCTGGGGGACGCTTCACCAATTGAAATCGGACTTACATCAACTGTTTTTCTGACAGGTTTTATTGGTACAGTTATTTTACCATTTTATTTATATCTATTTGGTGCAGGTATATTCTGGGAGTTTCTTGGAGTATCTATCTGCATTCTTATCGTGTGGAATTTTGAATCCTATAGACTAATGAGATATTCGAAGAAAAGCCTGAGAATTGTAACGCTCCCAGGCTTTTTTGAGTATAGATTTGGGGCGAAGGGATATTTTATACGCTTACTTGCTGCGGTAGAGATAATAGTAATACCTATTGTTATAACAGCTCTTGTTCTGAAGGAAGCGGCTATAGTTCTGTATAAGGTTTTAGGTTTCCCTCAGGAGTTTATAATTATAGCGATGTCTCTTGCCATCGCGCTCCTCGTTGGAATATTCGGCCTTGATCTATTTGTGAAGCTGGTTAGATTTAAGGCGCTTATAATGCTTCTAGGGGTTATCCTGCTAGTAGTATTTCTGCTTTATGATATAGGACTAAATAGACTTATCAGAAATATGATGGAAATGGATATACTTGGAAGTGTAAGTGACTACATGAATATTCTCTTTCATGATGGTAAACCACTTATGCCTTCTGATTATGTATCTCTCATATCTATGGGTCTACTCGCATCTGGTATGCCGTTTATGCTCGGGCTTTTCTTTGCAGAGAAGGATGGTACAGCTATTAATGTTGGCAAGATAATTACAGTCATTTATGTATTTATATTCTTTGCAAGCCTTGCGTGTTTGGGGGCTATTTCCAGAGGAGTGCTGTATCCACATAGGATAACTAATTCAGTTTCGGATTATATCAGCCTGATGTTTCAGCAGATTGGAAATATCGGACAGATAGGAAAGATGACTGCGGTCATATATATGATAGTTATAGTTTTGGGATTTGCTACGGCCATCGAAGGGGCATTTCACTCTATCATAACGTCGCTATATGAGGATATTATATGCTGCGGAAGAGTTATAAGAGTAGATCATAGAAAAGATAAGAGAAATATAATCATCACTTCAGTCTTCGTTGGAATAATAACAGCAATGATAGCTATGGGAATAAAAAATATGTCTATTGGACTTATCCTTGTATTCCTAGGAGCTCTTGGTTGCTCGATATCACCAACTCTATTTATGTCTCTTGCATGGAAAAGAATGAATAAGTTTGGATGCGTGGCAGGCCTTATTGTTGGACTAGGCAGCGTACCAGTTTTTAAATATGCCGCGATATTTGACGGGGATGGGGTTAAGGAAACCCTTTGCGATATTATCGGAATCAATTCGGTTATACCATCTATGTTATTTACTGTATTTATGATAATGGTAGTAAGCCTTCTGTCTCCTGAGCCAGAAGAAAAACAGGTGGAAGAGTTCCTAGAAGTTAAGCATAGAATAATGGAGTAGAGTAGAATGAATATGACTTGTTTATTTATCAGTACAAAGAAAAAGCACCCCGTTTTCACGAGGTGCTTTTGTATACACTATTTCATAGGGTGAGAGAGTTATGAAAAATCTATGGTTTAAATATAAACTATAAATATGAACAAGTTATTAACAAACTTTAAAATATATGTAAAAGTGATGTGAAAAATTATAAATTGTGATATAATCTGAGTCGTGGTTATACTCGCTAGTTTACACCGAAACTACATTTCGGGAGGAGATATTTATGGGTTCAAAGAAGAAGTATCGAAAGAGTTTTGCGGAGGCTGTTAAGAGCTTTGATACAAAGCCTCAGGAAGAAGAGAATGTGGCTTCTGATGAAATGTCAGCCGATACCCTTAAGAAACAGGTGGATAAGGATATCGAGGAAGAGATACAGGAGCTTAAAGCAGCATCTAAGGACTCAAAAACTGAAAGTGTAAAAGAGGAAGCTGAAGGTTCTTCAGATAAATCAGATAATAAAGAGACTAAGATAGATACTGAGAATAAAACCGAGAAGGATACTGAAAAAACAATCGAGAAAAATACCGAAAAAAAGACTGAGAAGAAGACGACTAGCAAGACTGCTAAGGAGGTTCAAATGAGCAGCTTAGAGCATGAGATAAGAGGAGACGAGGAACTCACAGGACTGAGTGAGAATACAACATATATCACAAAAGGAACTGGAATCAGCGGAGATATTGATGTAGATGGAGATATTGAAATGCTCGGAAGAGTAGATGGAAATATCAAGTGTACAGGCAAGCTGGTTGTTGGTGGAAGAGTAAATGGTGACATTGACTCTGGTGATCTATATACTGAGAATGCCCATATAGAAGGTGAGATAGTTCTTTCTGGACATCTCAGAGTAAGTGCTGGATCAGTTCTTATCGGTAATGTAAAAGCAGAATCAGCTGTTATATCAGGAGCTATTAAGGGCGATATAGATGTAACAGGTGATGTAGAGATTGGATCAACGGCAGTAATAGTTGGTAATATCAAGTCTAAGTCCGTTCAGATTAGTAGCGGTGCAGTAGTAGAAGGTATGTGCCAGCAGGTTTATGCAAGTGTAGATATTAACCAGTATTTTGAAGAAGGCATTCAAAATCTGGATGATTAAAAAGGAGACAACATGGAATTTAACAGAATACTACTAAAACTTAGTGGCGAAGCTCTTGCAGGAGAAGCGCATCATGGTTTCTCAGAAGAGGAAGTAATGAGAGTTGCTAAGGAAGTTAAGAAAATCGTAGATAAAGGAATACAGGTATGTATTGTAATAGGTGGCGGTAACTTCTGGAGAGGTAGAAGCTCTGAAGGAATGGATAGAGTTAAGGCTGACCAGATAGGAATGCTCGCTACAGTTATGAACTGCATATATACAGCAGATGCATTTCGAAGAGAAGGAATGAAGTGCAGAGTTACTTCTCCATACGCGATAGGAGATGTGACAGAAGGCTTTGTAAGAGCAAATGCCATAGAGGCTATGGAAGCTGGCGAGGTAGTTTTCTTCGCAGGTGGTACAGGTCATCCATACTTCTCAACAGATATGGCTGTAGTACTTAGAGCAATAGAGGTTGAGTGTGATGCTATACTTTCCGCTAAGGCAATTGACGGAGTATATGACAGCGATCCAAAGCTCAATCCTAACGCTAAGAAATATGACACAATGAAGATGTCTGATATCGTTGATCAGAAGCTTGGAGTTATAGACCTTGCATCAGCGGTTCTCGCGATGGAGAACAAGATGCCAATGCTCCTCTTTGGTCTCAACGAGGAAGACTCAATAGTAAAGGCAGTTAATGGGGAAAAGATAGGAACTCTAGTAACTGTTTAGGAAAAAGATAGATAAAGGGAAATAAATGTCATTCTGAGCGTAGCGAGGAATATTTAAAAACAAATATAATTATCGGAGGATACAACAATGACACCATATGAAGAGAAAATGCAGAAGGCAATTGATAACCTAGTAGCAGACTACGCTACAATAAGAGCTGGACGTGCCAATCCACACATACTTGATAAGCTTACAGTAGAGTACTACGGTACACCAACAAATCTTCAGAGCGTAGCTAACGTTACTGTACCTGAAGCTAGAACTCTTATGATCACACCATGGGAGGCTTCTATGGTTAAGGAGATAGAGAAAGCTATTCAGATATCAGACCTTGGTGTAACACCAAATAATGACGGAAAGAGCGTTATTATTAACTTCCCTGAGCTTACAGAGGAGAGACGTAAGGAACTCGCTAAGGATATCAAGAAGAAGGGCGAGGACACAAAGGTTGTAGTTCGTAACGCTAGACGTGATGCAAACGATGCTGTTAAGAAGCAGAATAAGGCAGGAGAGCTTTCTGATGACGAGCTTGCTGGAGAGGAAGAAGATATCCAGAAGGCTACAGACAAGTTTATCGCTGAGATTGATAAGCTTGTAGATGCTAAGACTAAGGAAATCCTTACAGTCTAATTAAAAAAACATCCTGAACGTAGTGAAGGATCTGAAAAGGAAAATTATGAGTGAAGAATATAAAATCCCACAACACGTTGCCATCATTCTAGATGGTAACGGAAGATGGGCTAAGAGTAAACACATGCCAAGAAACTACGGCCACAAGGTCGGGGCAGACAATCTAGAGAGAGTCATCGAAGATGCATGGGATCTTGGAATCAAGTATCTTACGGTTTATGCATTTTCAACTGAAAACTGGAAACGCTCTGTTGAAGAGGTTACAGGAATAATGACTATCCTTAGAGACTTCCTGAAGAAGTCTATAGATAAAGCCGAGAAGAATAATATGCGTGTTCGTATAATTGGTGAGAGGTCTAGACTTGATAAGGACATTATTGAGGCGATGAATAGACTCGAAGAGGCTACAAAGGATAATACTGGTATACAGTTTAATGTGGCTCTTAATTATGGCGGCAGAGATGAGATAACCAGAGCTGTTCGTAAGATAGCTGACGAGGTGAAGGCGGGAACTATCAGTAGCGAAGATATAACAGAAGAGTATATCTCTTCTAAGCTTGATACTGCTGGTATTCCTGATCCGGATCTTCTGATCAGAACCAGTGGTGAGATCAGAATATCTAACTTCCTTCCTTGGCAGATATCATATTCTGAATTCTATTTCTGCGATACATTGTGGCCAGACTTTGATAAAGAGGCGCTTCGCAAGGCTATAGATTACTATAATGGCAGAGACAGAAGATTTGGTGGGGTATAGTATGTTTTGGACTAGATTATTTAGCGGAATAGCATTAATTATAATAGCATTTGCCGTACTTTGGGTAGGTGGACCACTAACAGGAGTTGTGACAATGGCTCTTTCTCTTGTGGGTGTTTTCGAGCTATGCAGGGTCTACGGAATAGAAAAAAGATCTCCAGGTATATTCGCATATATCTGGACGGTTTTATATTATGCGGTTCTTATTCTAGGTGGAATCATAGTAAATGGCTTCAGTCTGGTAGGATTGGCTATGCCTGTTATGATCACATATCTGCTTGCAATACTGGCGGTATATGTTATCAGATTCCCTAAGTATCATGATAGAGAGATAATGGCTGCATTTATGTCCTTTTTCTATGTAAGCGTAATGCTGTCATATGTATTTAGAATAAGGGAAATGAAGAACGGTGGATACTTTGTTGTTCTGATATTCCTTTGCTCATGGGGAAATGACACCCTTGCTTACTGCGTTGGAGTTCTATTCGGTAAGCACAAGATGTCACCAAAGCTTAGCCCTAAGAAGAGCATAGAAGGACTGATAGGAGGAATACTCGGAGCTGGAGCACTTGGGGCACTGTATGCGTTCTTGCTGAAGAATCAGATTCCAGAACTCACACATCCTCATCTTGTACTCTTTGCAGTATGCGCGCTTGGTGCAATCCCGGCGGTTATCGGAGACCTCGCGGCATCAGCAATCAAACGAAATAACGACATAAAGGACTATGGCAAACTGATACCAGGCCACGGTGGTGTGCTGGATAGATTTGATAGTATGATATTTACAGCGCCGATTATTTATTATCTGGTTAGGTTTGTGATTGGGTAAAAAAGGAGTCTGAAAATGAAACTTTCGGATTATGTATTTAAGTTTTATGAAGATAAAGGTGTAAAAAATGCATTTATGCTTTCTGGCGGAGGAATAATGCATTTGGTTGATTCACTTGGAAGAAGCAACATTAATTATATATGTTGTCATCATGAGCAGGCTGCGTCTATAGCAGCACAGGCTGCGACTATGTATAACGAAGTGCCAGCAATATGTCTTTCTACGACTGGACCGGGTGGAACTAATGCACTAACCGGATGTGCAGCAGCTTATGTGGATTCTACTCCTGAGATATTTTTGTCGGGACAAGTTAAGAGATCTGATTATGCTTCACTTAGAGGCGTTAGGCAGTTTGGAGCGCAGGAAAATGATATTATCTCAATGGCTAAGCCGGTTACTAAATATGCAGTTCAGATAAATGATCCAGATAAAATAAGATATGAATTAGAAAAGTCTTTTTATATTGCGACAAGTGGTAGAAAAGGACCTGTATGGATTGATATTCCTTTAGATGTTCAAGCGATGGATATTGAACCAGATAGTTTATGTAGTTTTAATGAAAATGAATCGATAGATGAGAAAAAAGATGTTCCAGATGATATAATAAATGAAGTCTATAACACCTTGGTTAATTCTCATAAACCTGTAGTTTTAATTGGACAGGGTGCAGTGGCCTCTGGGGCATATGATGTTATAAGAGATTTTATAAATATAACACACATTCCGGTTTTAACAACTTGGAGAGTTCAAGATTTCATGGATAGCGATGCGAAGGGGTATTATGGTAGTCCTGGACTTCAAGCTCCAAGGTATTCTAATCTTATTATACAGAATGCAGATACTCTTCTTGTGCTGGGAAGCCGACTCGATAATATGATTACAGCTTTTAATGAAGAGCATTTTGCTTATAAAGCTAAACGTATAATAGTTGATATTGATTCGAATGAAATAAACAAACTTAATATGCCAGGAAAACTTGGGATAGTATACGATATCAAAGAGTTTGTTAGTAAGCTTGTAGATTTTTGTGAGCGTAATAATTATGCAAATAATATTAATCAGTGGATAGATGTTTGTGAATTAGTGAAAAAAAAGTTTCCGTTGCTTAATGAACAACAAGAAGTTGATGATAGTGTCAATCTATATAAAGTTACTAATTGCGTTTCAAACTATGCTCAATCAGATGATGTTATTGTTATTTCCTCAACAAGTAGATGTAATACAGCAGGACATATAGCGTTTAATCATAAAAAAGGACAAAAAACTATTTCATCTATGGGAATGGGATCTATGGGATTCGCTATACCATCAGCAGTAGGAGCTTATTTTGCAAGTGATAATCGAGTTGTTGTAATAGAAGGTGATGGTAGCTTACAGCTTAATATACAGGAGTTGGAAACTATAGTATCTAATGGAGTAGATGCCAAGATGTTTATATTTGATAATAGAGGCTACGCAGCTATCACGACGATGCAGGACCGAAATTTTGATAGCTTTTATGTTGGTAGTAATGAACAGAGCAAACTGTTTATGCCAATCACCTCAGAAATTTCTAAGGCCTATGGTATACCTTGTTATGAAATAAAAACAGATGATGATATTGAAAAAGTAGTTCCAGAAGTGTTTGACACGGAAGGACCTGTGATGTGTGTAATATATGGTTCTCTTCATTTTGACGAAATACCAAAATGCATATCGAAAGTAAATGAAGAGACAGGTCAGCGGGAATCAGCTGTACTAGAGAATCCGTATCCATTTTTAACAGAAGAAGAATTAGAAAGTGTTCAAAATATACTTACTATATAGAAATAGATATTATTAGGAGGAGGGGTAAGTCATGAAACTATATAATAAGCCGCTATTTATATTTGAAATGGCTAATAATCATCAAGGAAGTGTCGAACATGGCAAAAAGATAATTAGGAGTATGGCGGATGCTGTTTCTGATTATAGAGAATGTTTTGATTTTGCCTTTAAGTTTCAGTATAGGGACCTTGATACATTTATTAGACCTGATTATATAGATAGAGATGATATAAAGAATGTTAAGAGATTCAAAGATACAAGGCTTAGTCAGGAACAATTTCTTGAACTAAAAAATGAAGTAGAAAGTGTAGGCATGTTTACGATTTGTACAGGTTTCGATGAAAAATCTGTCGAACGTATAGGTGAACAAAACTATGATGTAATCAAAATAGCTAGCTGCTCATTTAATGATTGGCCTTTACTTGAAACTATTGCAAAGACAGGTCTTCCAGTGATTGCCTCTACAGCGGGAGTTTCTGAGGAAGAGATAGATAAGGTTGTTTCTTTTTTTGAACACAGAAATATAGACTTAACTATTATGCATTGTGTAGCTGAATATCCTACACCTAATGAAAATCTTCAGATGAACCAAATTGATTATCTTAGAGATAGATATAAAGGGCATAGAGTTGGTTTTTCTACACATGAAGATCCTTCAAACATGGATCCAATTAAAATGGCAGTGGCTAAGAATGTTAAGATTTTTGAAAAGCATGTAGGATATCCAACGGAAGAAATAACATTAAATGGCTATTCGGCAAATCCAGAGCAAGTAAAAGAATGGGTGAAGACTGCGTATGATGCTTTTACAATGTGTGGAGTTGAGGGACAACGAAGTAAGTCTTCTGAAAAAGAACAGAGTGATTTGGCAGCGTTACAGAGAGGTGTTTTTGCAAAGGCTGATCTTAAAGCTGGAACAGAGATATCTGCAAAAAATAGTTATTATGCTTTCCCATGTGAACAAGGACAATTATTAACTCGGAATATATCCAAATATGCCAATATTACACTGACGAAAGACATAGAAGCAGGTAAACCTATTTTCTTAGAAGATTTAGAGATTAAGAATAATTATGATGAGGTTGCTGATAAAGTAAAAAAGGTTATGCATCTACTAAAGAAAAGTAATGTCACTGTTCCGCTTGATAGTAGATGTGAATTATCTCATCATTATGGAATAGAATCCTTTGATGAGGTTGGACTCACACTAATAGATTGTATAAACCGAGAATATTGTAAGAAAATACTTGTCGTTTTACCTGGTCAGAGTCATCCAGCACACTATCATAAAAAAAAGGAAGAAACCTTTACTATTTTATATGGATCTCTAGATGTAGTGTGTGATGGTGAGGTTAAACATATGGGCAGAGGTGAAACTATGACTGTTCATAGAAATGTTAATCATAGTTTTAGCTCTGAAGAGGGGTGTGTTTTTGAAGAAGTCTCTACTACACATTATAAAGATGATTCATTTTATGAAAAAAAGGATGAGTTTGTAAGTCCAAGAAAAACAGGTGTTTATATAACTGCAGATATGATAAAACGATATGAGAAGGAATCATGAAATATTTAATTACTGGTCCTACAGGGACAATTGGAATGTCACTAATAAAACAATTGTCATTAGATGATAATGATATATGGGTTATTTGTAATCCTAAATCAAGACGAAGTCATATATTAAAACAATTCAAGAATATAAAAGTTATTTATTGTGATATGAATTCATATGATAGTATTAAAGAAGAAGATCTACCAGAATCGTGGGATTGCACGATTAATCTTGCTTGGAAGGGGACTATTGGTGGTTCAAGAGATGATATGTTAATACAGTCATATAATATTTTGAGTGGTATACAAATTATTGAATTATCACATAAACATAATTGTAAATTGTTTGTAGGTGCTGGTTCTCAGGCTGAATATGGGAGAAAAAATCATCCAATTAGAGAGGACGAGAATACAAATCCTGAAAATGGTTATGGAATTGCAAAATTAGCCCTTAATAAAATGTCGAAAACCCTATGTGAAAAATATAGAATGAGATTTTTATGGTTAAGAATATTTAGTGTATATGGTCCATATGAAAACTACTATTCTTTGACTATATCTACTATATTAAAATGTATAAACAATAAGAAACCATCATTTACTAGTGCAGAACAATTATGGGATTATGCATATACTGATGATGTGGCTGATTCAATTATAAAGTTAATATATGGTCAAAGTGAAGGTGTTTATAATATCGGAAGCGGTAAAATGAAGCCATTATCCTATTATATAGACAAAATTATAAAGGCATCTAATTATAAAGGGGATATTGGTTATGGAGAAATTGCTTATTCTACTAAACAGGTTATGTATTTATGTGCTGATATATCAAAACTGAAAGAAACAATAGGTGATTGTATGAAAACCTCATTTGATGAGGGAATAAAAAATACTATTGATTGGTGCCGGAGTTTAAATGATTATGAAGTGTAGATTGTGTTCCAAGATTATAGAAAGTCCTAAGTTATACGGTTTCAAAAATATGCCAGATTCGGCACAAGGTCTTCTTGATATGGTAGATGAAAATGATAAAGGTATTAGCTATGATTTATATCAATGCGAGTATTGTGGGATGATACAGTTAGATTGTGAGCCAGTCAGTTATTTCAAGGATGTTATTAGAACAACAGGCAATACCAAAACAATGAATACGACTAGATTTGATGAAATATCTTATTTTGCGAGAAAATATAATTTAATAGATTTAAAAGTATTAGAAATTGGTTCAGGACAAGGTGAAAATCTACGTATTGGTAAATCTTTAGGATTAAAAATATATGGGTTAGAGAATAATAAAACAAATGTAGATAAATCTATTTCTTTTGGTTACCATACAATTAATGGTTATCCAGATGATAGTTTACTTATTGAAGAATCTCCATTTGATGCTTTTATGTGTTTTAATTTTTTAGAACATCAGCCAGATCCTAATTTATTTATTCAGGGTATATCTAGACAATTAAAAAAAGGAGCGGTTGGTTTTGTTACAGTTCCGGATTTTGATTTTATTATAAGAAGTAATGGGTATTATGAATTTATTAGGGATCATTTATTATATTTTAATAAAGATACTTTGATAACGTTGTTTAAAAATAATGGTTTTGAAATACTAGAATTAGGTGATAGCAATAAAGATACAATAAAAATAATAGTAAAAAAAAGAAGTGGTTTTGTGTTTGATGATATCATTGAAAAGAAGGATTATCTAAAAGGACAAATTAAAGCATTTTTTAAATGTCATAAGAATGTAGCTGTCTGGGGAGCTAGTCATCAAGCATTTACAATTATTCAAATGCTTCAGATTTCTGATAAAATATCATTTATCATTGATTCTGCACCTTTTAAACAAGGAAAATACTCTCCGGCATCACATATTAAAATAGTTTCTTCTGAAGAAATAGATAAGTCGAAAATAGATGGAGTGATTATTATCGCGCCAACGTATTCTGATGAAATAGCTAATATAATTAAGGATAATTATCCTAATGTTGATGTTGTTTCTATTCTAAACAATCATTTAATAAAGTACTAGTATTTTGTTGATATTATTAAATAGTTAATGAAAGGAGAAAGAGGTGTAATAAGCATCTGATTATTATTATGTTAAAAATATCTGTGATGCTTCCGTGTTATAACGAGGAAGAAAATGTTGTTCAAATATATGAAGCTGTTAGAAGTGTTATAGTTGATAATTTGCCTAATTATAATTATGAAATATTATTTGTTGATAACAAATCAACTGATAATACTAGAGAACTAATAAGAAAGATATGTTTTAAAGACAAAAATGTAAAAGCAATATTCAATATTGCAAATTTTGGTCAATTTAATAGTCCATATCATGCACTATGTCAGTGTTCTGGCGATTGTGTTATTAGCATGAGTTCCGATTTTCAAGATCCTCCAAAATATATTGTTGATATGGTTCATGAGTGGGAAAAAGGAAATAGTGTTGTTTGTATGGTAAAGACATCAAGTAAAGAAAATCCCATCATATATAAGTTAAGAGGGATTTATTACAATTTGATTCATAAGATGAGTAACATAGATCAAATAAAGCAATTTGCAGGTTTTTGTTTATTTGATAAAACCTTCATTAAATTATTACGTGAATTAAATGATCCGACACCATTCATAAAAGGTATTATATCTGAATATGCACCTAATAGAGTTGAAATACCTTACGAGCAACAAAAAAGAAAAGCAGGCAAAAGCAAAAATAATTTTTTTACTCTTTATGATGCTGCTATGTTAAGTTTCACAAGTTATACAAAAGGAGGATTAAGAATTGCTACTTTTATTGGATTAATTATATCATCGTTAAGTTTTTTGCTTGCTTTAGTTTATTTGATTATGAAATTAATTATGTGGAATGAATTCATTGCAGGAAATGCTCCTATACTAATTGGAGTATATTTCTTGGGAGGAATTCAGTTGTTTTTTTTAGGATTGCTGGGAGAATATGTAATGACGATGAATTCAAGAGTCATAAATAAGCCATTGGTGGTTGAGGAAGAAAGAATCAACATGGATTTAGATAATAAATAAAACAAATAAGGAGATAATGATGAAGACTTTAGTATGGGGATTAGACAAAGATTATTATGATAACAGGGAATGGATAGAAAGCAATTTTGATGATTTGTATTATTATGATGCAAATGAAAAAAAATTACCGTTGTATAACGCAATTAAAAAGGAGGATCTGGATAATACTTTAAGTGAATTTGATTGTATCCTTGTGGCTGCAGATCCTCCAAGTATAATTGATTTATTAGTGAATCAATATAAAATATCGCTTTCCAAGATAAAAGTGTTGTTTTATGAAATATTAAAATATAACGCCGAGGAAATAAAGTTTTTTGGTGAATCTAATGAAGATGCTGTAATTATGTTATTGTTATCAAGATTAGGGATCAGCTTAAAAGATGCAAGATATTTGGAAATAGGAACAAATGATCCTGTAAGGCATAATAATAGTTTTTCACTTTATCAAAATGGAGCTAGAGGAGTTCTTGTAGATGCATTTCCAATGGTAGGAGTTCTTTCTCAGATTATTCGTCCTGAAGATAAGTTTATAAATTGTGCTGTTTCTGATAAGTCAGGAGAAAATGTTGTTTTTTATGCTTGTGAGAGTTCGGCGTATAGTAGTTTGGATGAAGAACATCATAAACAGTATGAAAATCAACGATTAAATAGGGTGAGAGAAATTTCTGTACCTATGATTGGAATTAATGAACTAATTAATATGTGTGGATTTGTTCCTAATGTTTTATTGTGTGATGCAGAAGGATTTGATGAGAGGATTGTAAGAGGAATAGAGGATTATGTATTTGATATAATAATGCTTGAAACTGATCATGTTGATACGGATAATGATAGTTTATTAAACTACATGGAAGAAAAAGGGTACAAACTCTTTTCGCGCATCAAACAGAATGATATATATTATAGAATCAAACGGTAAATTATATTATATTTCATATTTTTTTAATTAATAATAATATGTTCCAATATGATTTATAAGTTGTATGTAGTATTGTTGAGAGGATATAATGAAGAATATATCAATTATAGGTTCCACTGGCTCGATAGGAACTCAGGCTCTTGATATAGTCAGAGCAAATGATGACCTGAAGGTTGTGGCACTTGCATGTGGAAGTAATATAGAACTACTAGAGAAACAGGCTAGGGAATTTAGTCCCGAGCTTGTTTCTGTTATGTCAGAGGAAGCTGCAGATACACTCAGAGTAAAGCTTGCTGATACAGGTATTAAGGTTGTTTCAGGAATGAAGGGACTTTGTGAGGTTAGTGCAATAGATTCAGCGGACATGACTCTTACAGCTGTAGTAGGAATGATAGGAGTAGAACCAACTCTTGCCGCGATAGAGGCAGGAAAGGATATAGCTCTTGCAAATAAGGAGACTTTAGTTACTGCAGGTCATCTTGTTATGAAAGCAGCAGCAGAAAAGGGTGTTAGGATACTTCCAGTAGATAGCGAGCATAGTGCGATATTCCAGAGTCTTCAAGGTAATCAAAACAATAAGATATCAAGAATTCTTCTAACAGCCTCAGGTGGTCCATTTAGAGGTCGTAAAAGGGGCGAACTGGCTGATGTAACTATTGAACAGGCGCTTAATCATCCTAACTGGTCCATGGGACCCAAAATTACCATCGATAGTGCTAGCATGGTTAACAAGGGACTTGAAGTAATAGAAGCACATTGGTTATTCGATACCGATATAGAGGATATAGAGGTTTTGATTCAGCCTCAGAGTATCATTCATTCGGCGGTTGAATATGAGGATGGAGCAGTGATAGCACAGCTCGGAACTCCAGATATGAAGTTACCTATACAGTATGCTTTCTATTATCCGGAGAGAAGATATCTGGCGGGAGAGAGATTGGACTTCACTAAGATAAGTGGAATCATAATAGATAAGCCTGATTATGAGGCGTTCCTCGGTATACCTCTTGCCAAGAAGGCGAGTCAGATAGGTGGTTCTATGCCAACAGTTATGAATGAAGCAAACGAGCATGCAGTTGCGGCATTCCTTGCTGGCAAGATCAAGTTCCTGGAAATATATGACATGATTGAGTACGCTATGTCACAGCACAAGGTTATTCCAGATGTTGACCTAAAGGGAATACTTGAAACAAGAGACGAGACAGATGCACTATTACGTGCAAAATATGGGGTATAATACATATACTTACTTAGAATGACGGGATATAAAGAATGGATCAACTGATTAATATAATTGCGATAATACTTACCTTCGGAATAATTGTGTTCGTACATGAATTTGGGCATTTTATCTTTGCGAAAATGAACCACATCAAGGTTAATGAATTCGCTGTAGGTATGGGCCCTAAGATAGCTAGCTGGGAAAAGAATGAAACACTGTATTCAGTAAGAGGGCTTCCATTTGGTGGTTACTGCCTGATGGAAGGAATGGCAGAGGCGTCTGACAACAAGAATGGCTATAATAATAAGTCAGTTTTAGCTAGACTCTCTGTATCCTTTGCGGGACCATTTTTCAACTTCGTATTAGCATTCCTACTTTCAATCATTATTTGTCATTTCTATGCAATAGATGAGCCTATATTAACCAAAATAATGGATAATAGTGCAGCCTCAGAAGCAGGTATAGAAGCAGGTGACAAGATAGTAGCACTTGATGGTAAGAGAATATACAATTACCGCGAGATTACTCTTTATTCTATGGTAACTGATCCAAAGGATCCTGTGGAAATCACTTATGAACGTGAAGGAAAGGAATATAATACAACCCTTACTAGAAAGAAAGATGCTGAAACAGGTAACTACTATTTTGGATTTATCAGTATGGGTAGACCTTCTAAGGGTTTAGCGGATGAATTAAAGTATTCCGTATACGAAGTTAGATTCCAAGTAAAAGCAGTTATATATTCTATCAAAATGCTTGTTACAGGTAAGGCGTCTAAAGATAGTCTCATGGGACCGGTTGGAATCAGTAGCACCATGAATGACATTATAGAAGAGGCGAAGGAAGAGACTGCTGACGAGACAGCGTGGACGCAGTTCCTTACAGTATTTCTAAATATCGTGAACTTTGCAGTTTTGCTGAGTGCTAACCTCGGAATTATGAATCTACTTCCAGTACCAGCACTGGATGGTGGAAGGATTCTATTCGTACTGATTGAGGCTATATCAGGTAGACCAGTACCACCTGAAAAGGAAGCTATTGTAAATGCAGTTGGTGTTATACTGCTTATGCTTCTAATGATATTTGTATTCTTTAATGATTTAGGAAACGTAATCAATAAATAGGAGAAAAAATGTACAGAGATAATACAAAGAAGATAAAAATCGGTAATGTTGAAATTGGTGGCGGAAATAGAATAGCTATTCAGTCAATGACTAATACAGAAACCTCAGATATAGATGCGACAGTTGAACAGATACTCCGTCTTGAAGAGGCAGGCTGCGATATAGTTAGATGTACAGCAAATACGGAAGCTGCTGCTAGAGCCTTTGAGAAGCTGAAGGAGAGAACTCATGTTCCTCTTGTGGCGGATATACATTTTCAGTATAAGCTCGCTATTATGGCTATGGAAGCTGGCGCTGATAAGATAAGAATTAATCCTGGTAACATTGGTTCTGAGGAGAATCTTAGAGCTGTAGTTGATGTTGCGAAGAGTAGAGATATCCCTATAAGAGTAGGTGTAAATAGCGGTTCGCTTGAGCAACAGTTTATCGATAAGTATAACGGCGTTACTGCAGAGGGTATCGTAGAAAGTGCTCTTGATAAGGTAAGAATGATTGAGGAACAGGACTATGACAATATCGTTATTAGTATCAAGTCTTCAGATGTTCTTATGTCTGTAAAAACTCATGAACTTATAGCTGAGAGAACTAAGTATCCGCTTCATGTAGGTATTACAGAGTCGGGTACTCTTTGGAGCGGAAATATCAAGTCTTCAGTTGGACTTGGTATCATACTGAACCAGGGTATAGGAGATACTATCCGTGTATCTCTGACAGGGGACCCTGTTGAAGAAGTAAAGAGTGCAAAGCTTATACTTAAGACACTGGGACTACGTAATGATGGAATAACACTTGTATCATGTCCTACATGCGGTAGAACTCATATTGACTTAATTGGACTAGCCAATCAGACAGAAAAACTTATAAGCCAGTATAGTAACCTGAATATTAAGGTTGCGGTTATGGGCTGTGCAGTTAATGGTCCTGGTGAAGCTAGAGAGGCAGACCTCGGAATAGCTGGCGGTGATGGAGTAGGACTTGTATTCAAGAAGGGTGAGATACTGAGAAAGGTTCCACAGGAACAACTATTATTAGAACTTAAGAAGGAATTGGATAATTGGGATGAAAACTGATGGATTTAAAAAATTTAAAGAGGTTTTCCCTGGAATAGAATTAGATGATGACATAAATGAATATTTTGATGACGTAGAAGTAACTAGAGTAGAAATGGTCAGCAGTACCACGACTATTTATGTCAGGATTCAGTCAAAGCATCTTATAGCAAGACCGAATATCAAGAAGGCGGAAGAAGCACTCCGTCTTTTTGTGTTTGGAGACGAAGCTGGAAATGTAAAAATAGAGGATAGATATTTGCTGTCAGGCCAGTACAATCTTAAGAACCTGATGCATATCTATGGAGATAGTATCATGGATGAGCTTCGTGATACCAGTGCTATAGAGCATGCTCTTGTAAAAATGTCTGACATAAAATGTAAGGACAATCTGATAACTATTCAAATGATAGAGGGAAAGCTTTCTAGAGAAAGAAAAGCGGATATAGAGATATTCTTCAATCATCTTTTTGCAACAAAGTTTGGTATGAATATCAATACCTCAGTTAAGCTTGTAAAGAGGATAGAAGAAGAGGAAGAGCCAGATGAAGAGGAAGTAACGGTTGAAGGACTTCCTGAGAAAGAGGATAAGTTAAAGGAAGTAGAGAAACAGCTTGAAGAAGCATATGATGCGGATTCAAATGAAGTTTCGATTAATAATAGCATGATGCCTAAGAAGAGCACGGAGGCTCCAAAGAAGAAGGACTACAAGGCTCGTGCAGAGGAGTTTAAACGTAAGAATTATAACGACATGGACTGCTTCTATGGTAAGAACACTGAAGGAGACATTGTACCTATCAGTTCTATCATAGAGGAACTGCCAGATTATGTTGTAATAAAGGGACAGATAACTAGTATTGAGGAAAAGCCTATTAGAAATAATAAGACTATTCTGAAGGCTTATATAACAGATTTTACAGATACTATCGGCTTCAAGCTTTTTATAGCAAATGACGACCTGGATCCGCTTAAGGATGACCTTAAGGTGGGTAGTTTTGTAATGGTAAAGGGTATACCTATGAAGGATACCTATGCAAAGGAACTTATCCTAGAGAAGGTGGATGGTGTTAAGAAGATACAGGACACCAGGCCTAAGAGAGAGGATAATGCACCTGTCAAGAGAGTAGAGCTTCATCTTCACACAAAGTTTAGTGAGATGGATGCCGTTACTCCTGTTGAAGGAGCTGTACAGAGAGCCCTTGACTGGGGACATCCCGCTGTTGCTATAACGGATCATGGAGTAGTTCATGGCTTTACTGAGGCGGATCATTATCTGCATAGTAAGGATGCAAAGGGAGACAAGGATAACTTTAAACTCCTGTTCGGTGTAGAGGGATACTTCGTAGATGATATCAAAACTCTTGTTATGAATAGTCATGGTCAGAGTCTGGATAGTGAATATGTTGTATTCGATATAGAGACAACGGGACTATCCTTTAAGTTCTGTAAGATTATTGAGATAGGAGCGGTTCGTCTTGACACAGCAGGAAATGTAATAGACAGATTCTCTGAATTTGTTAATCCAGAGGTTCCTATCCCATACCATATAGAGAAGCTTACATCGATAAATGACAACATGGTTAAGGATGCAGATACTATAGATAAGGTTCTTCCGAGATTCCTTAAGTTCTGCGAAGGTGCCATGCTGGTTGCTCATAATGCAACATTTGATACTACATTTATCAGAGTTAATGCCAAGAGACTTGGACTTGCATATGATTTTACAGCACTTGATACAATGACTCTTGCCTATATATATCTTCCAGAGCTTGGTAGGTATACACTGGACAGACTTACACATTACTTCAATCTGACAAATGCTCATCATCATAGAGCGTGCGATGATGCTGAGGTTACATCTGAGATATTTGTATGTCTCATGAAGATGATAAATGAATCAGGTGCGAAGACTGTAGATGACCTTAATAAGATGGGCAAAGCATCAGCTGACAAGATTAAGAAGGCTAAGTCCTATCACGGTATTATCTTCTTCAAGAATGAGACAGGTAGAACGAATCTATATAGACTGATATCAGAGGCACATCTTAACTACTTCAATAGAAGGCCTAGGATACCTATGTCTCTTATTGAGAAATATAGAGAAGGACTTATAGTTGGTTCGGCGTGTTCTTCAGGACTTTTGTATTCTGCCCTGCTAGATGGAGCGGAGGATGAAGAGATAGAGAGACTTGTTAGGTTCTTTGATTATCTTGAGATACAGCCAGTTGGCAATAACATGTATCTTGTTAATGATGAGAAGGAAGATCGTATCAATTCGATTGAAGATCTGCAGGATATAAACAGACAGATAGTTGAACTGGGAGAAAAGTATGATAAGCCTGTAGTTGCTACAGGTGATGTACATTTCCTGGATCCAGAGGATGCGATATCAAGAGCTATCATTTTGGACAGTGTTCGCATCAGACAGATGAACAAGAATACTAGAGAAAAGGTTCTGGCAGAAGTAGAAGAAAAGGTGGCACAGGGACTGATAGATCCTCATGCAGATCCTGTAAAGGATGAGATGGAGAAACAGCCTCCGCTATACTTTAAAACCACAGAAGAGATGCTGGAGGAATTCTCTTATTTGGGTGAGGAGAAAGCATACGAGGTTGTAGTAACTAATACGAATCTAGTTGCTTCCTGGATGGAGAAGATGTCACCGGTACGTCCGGACAAGGCGCCTCCAAGAATCGAGAATTCAGATCAGATACTTAGGAAGATATGCTATGACAAGATGCATGAGATGTATGGACCTGAACCTCCTGATATAGTTAAGAATAGACTTGATAAGGAACTGGATTCCATAATAGGTAACGGATACTCTGTTATGTATATAGTTGCACAGAAGCTGGTTTGGAAGTCTAATGAGGATGGATATCTGGTTGGTTCCAGAGGTTCGGTTGGTTCTTCATTTGCAGCTACTATGGCAGGTATAACAGAGGTTAATCCTCTTCCTGCACATTATCTATGTCCAAATTGCTTCTATACGGAGTTTGATTCTGAAAGAGTTAAGAAGTATGCAGGTGAATGTGGTTGTGATATGCCGGATGCAGTATGTCCTAAGTGCGGAACTAAGCTGAAGAAGGAAGGACAGGATATACCATTTGAGACCTTCCTAGGATTTAAGGGTGATAAGGAGCCAGATATAGATCTTAACTTCTCTGGTGAGTATCAGGCTAAGGCTCATGCTTTCCTAGGAGAACTCTTTGGTAAGGATCACTCCTTCAAAGCTGGAACAGTTGGTAAAGTCGCAGAAAAAACTGCGATGGCCTATGCTAGAGATTATTGTAAATATAGAGGTCTTGATAAGAGATGGCAGGAGATGGAGAGACTGTCTAAGGGTTGTATAGATGTTAAGAGAACAACAGGTCAGCATCCAGGTGGAATCATAGTTACTCCAGATGATGAAGAGATATATAGCTTCACTCCGGTGCAGAGACCAGCTAATGATCAGACAGTTGATATAATAACAACACATTTCGAGTATCACTCCATTGATCATAACCTTCTGAAGTTTGATATTCTTGGTCACGATGATCCAACTATGATTAGACGTCTGGAGGATCTGACAGGAGTAAAGGTTAAGGATATACCACTTGATGACCCAAATGTTATGCAGCTCTTCAAGAGTACAGAACCGCTTGGTATAACACCGGAGGATATGGGTGGTATACCACTTGGATGCCTGGGTGTGCCAGAGTTTGGAACAGAGTTCGCTATGCAGATGCTTATAGATGCAGATCCTAAGAGCTTTTCTGACCTTGTTCGTATAGCGGGTCTGTCTCACGGAACTGATGTATGGCTCGGCAATGCCCAGAAACTTATTCAAGAAGGTACATGTGAACTTTCAAGTGCTATTTGTTGTCGTGATGATATCATGGTTTATCTCCTGAATCAGGGACTTGACTCTGGTGATGCATTTACCATTATGGAACGAGTTCGTAAGGGACTCGTGGCTAAGGGAAAGTGTAATGAATGGCCTGAATTTAAGAAGACCATGGAAGAACATGGTGTACCGGACTGGTATATATGGAGCTGTGAACAGATTAAGTATATGTTCCCTAAGGCTCACGCAGTTGCGTACGTAATGATGTCATGGCGTGTTGCTTACTATAAGCTGTACTATCCATTGGCATACTACGCAGCCTACTTCAGTATCAGAGCTGATGACTTCTCATATGAGGTTATGTGCCAGGGCGAGGATCATCTGGACACAGTGCTGGAAGAGTATAAGGCAATGGATAAGAATGCTCTATCAGCTACAGAGAAAGGGCTCCTTAAGGATATGAAGATAGTTAAGGAGATGTATGCTAGAGGTTTTGATTTTATGCCGCTGGATATATATAGAGCTAAGGCTGACCGTTTTCAGATAATAGATGGTAAGATTATGCCAAGCTTCCTTTCTATCGATAAGATGGGAGAGTCTGCTGCATTCCAGATGGAGAAGGCTGCACAGGGTGGTCGCTTCCTATCTCAGCAAGAGCTTAAGGATAGAGCTAAGGTATCTGGAACAGTTATAGAGAAAATGGAAGAGCTTGGAATATTAGGCGATATGCCGAAGACCAGCCAGCTGACATTTGATTTTTTGAGTGAGGAATAGTTATTTTATGAACAAGAGCCTTGTAAATAGATTTCTGACAAATAGTAATGATATAGATAAGTCAGGTGCTATATGGAATCTGGTGGCAAGCGTGTTATGTGCATTCCAATCAGTTATACTACTTGTCGTTATGACTCATACTGTAGGACTAATTCCCGCTGGAATATATACAATGGGTAATACTGACAATAACCTATTTTTGTCAATAGGTAAATATGGAGTGAGACCATTTCAGGTATCTGATGTAGATAGAGAATATAAATTCCGCGAATACCGAATGGCAAGGATTATTAGTACGATACTTATGGCTGTTGTATCCACAGGATATGTATTATATGTTGCTATAAAAAATAATTATTCTTCAAATAAGTTGTGGATAATCATTTGGATGTGTATCTACAAGCTTCCTGATTCTTTTGAGGACGTTTATTATGGAGATTACCAAAAAAATGAGAGGCTGGATGTTGCGGCCAAACCACTAGCTCTTAGAATGATTATAACCATAGTTCTATGGGCACTTCTTCTTGTAGTTACAAAAGATTTGCTTATATCTGTAGTTGTATCGACTATAGTTACTATTTTTCTGATGATATGGTTTATTCTTCTTACAAAAGAATATGTAACAGAGAGAGAAAAACCTGATAGTTCAAGAGTATTAAAACTCTTATGGGTTACATTACCTCTTGCTGTTGCTGCTTTTCTTACGCTATATATAAGTGCGGCACCAAAGAATTCAATAGATGCACATTTGGATGATAAGCTTCAGGCTATATATGGATTCATCGCCATGCCTGTATTTGTTGTGCAGTTACTTGCACAGGCGGTTTTTAATCCTGTTTTATACAAGATATCTTGTCTTTGGAATGATGGGGATATTGGGAAATATGTTAAGGAATCTTTAAAACAAGTTGCTTATGTATTTATAATAACCGTAGTGTGTATGGTTGGAGCGTGGCTTCTTGGTATTCCGATTTTATCAATTATGTACCACACAGAACTCGCATCTTATAAGACGGATCTTATGTATATGATGGTCGGTAGTGGATTTTTAGGGTTGATTGTTTTATTGTCAGGCTTTTTGACTATTATGAGACGACAATCCATTATCATCGTAGGATACTTAATTGTATCGATAATAGCATTTTTCTTTACAGATAAATATGTTATTAAATACGGGATCAGAGGAGCTGTTTTATTCTTTGTAGCATTACTGGCTATGCTTTGCATTATATTTGTTATAGGATATATATGGTCGGCTGTTACACAAAGAAAAAAGAATTCTAATAAATCGTGAACTTGATATTTATAGATAAATTAGTTATATTAACTATGTATGTTTAGAATAATATATAGTGAAGGTTTATTTAAAAGGAAAGGAAGAGTATGGGAAATTACGACGGACAGCATACACAGGACGTAAACATCGAGAGAGAATATACTATTGAGGTTTCTGATATAGTAGCGGATGTTTATGAGGCACTTTCAGAGAAGGGGTATAATCCTGTGAATCAGATAGTTGGATATATCATGAGTGGCGATCCAACTTACATCACGAGCTATAAGGGGGCTCGCAGTCTTATAATGAAGGCTGAAAGAGATGAGATACTGGAACTCCTTATGGAAAACTATATAGAAACGAGACTCAAATAATGAGAGTAATGGGACTGGACTATGGCGATAAGACTGTCGGTGTAGCCATTTCTGATGAGCTACTCATTACAGCACAGCCTATAGAAACAATCGAAAGAGAAAGAGCTAGTAAGCTTCGCAAAACTTATCAGAGAATAGAAACTCTTATCGCTGAGTATAGTGTCGAGAAAATAGTTATCGGTAGACCTCTCAACATGAACGGAACTGAGGGTGAGCGTGTAGAAACTACAAGAGCCTTCAAGGATGAGTTGGCTAGAAGGACAGGACTTGAAATAGTAGAGATAGATGAGAGACTTACCACTGCAGAGGCAAACCGTATACTAGAAGAAACAGGTGTTGCTCATTCTGCCAGAAAAGAACACATCGATAAGATGGCAGCAGCTATTATATTACAGAGTTATTTAGATGGATTATCAAATCAGTAGTTTGTTGTCATTCTGAACGAAGTGAAGAATCTTTAAAATACGAACAGTTTATATTCGGAGGACGTACATTGGATACGAATAATGCAAGAGTGAAAATCATACCACTAGGTGGTTTAGAACAGATAGGTATGAATATCACTGCTATTGAATATGAGGATGATATAATCGTTATAGATGGCGGTCTGTCATTCCCAGATGATGATATGCTTGGAATAGATCTTGTTATTCCTGATATCACATATCTAAAAGAAAATAAAGATAAGATAAGAGGTATGGTTGTAACACATGGTCATGAGGATCATATAGGTGCCATACCTTATATTGAGAAGGAACTTAGTATTCCTATATATACCACTAAGCTTACTATGGGGCTTATTGAGTATAAGCTGACTGAACATGGTCTGATAGATAATGTCAGACGTAAGGTGGTAACCTATGGGCAGATAATCAATCTTGGATGCTTTAGGATCGAGTTCATTAGAACTAATCATTCTATAGCAGATGCATGTGCACTTGCTATATATACTCCAGCTGGAATTATTGTTCACACTGGAGACTTTAAGGTGGACTTTACTCCTGTATTCGGTGGAGTTATAGACCTCCAGCGATTTGGTGAACTTGGTAAGAAGGGTGTACTTGCGCTTATGGCGGATTCTACAAACGTAGAAAGACCTGGCTACACACCTTCTGAAAAGACAGTTGGAAAAACCTTTGATCATATATTTGATGATAATAGAAATCATAGACTTATCATTGCAACCTTTGCATCAAATGTTGATAGAGTTCAGCAGATTATAAATTCTGCATACAAGTACGGACGTAAATGTATAGTTGAAGGACGAAGCATGGTGAATATAATCAACATTGCTTCTGAACTTGGTTATATCAAGATTCCTGATAATACACTAATTAGTATAGATGAAGCTAAGGAATTTCCTGATGAGAAGCTTGTTTATATTACAACTGGTAGCCAGGGTGAAAATATGGCGGCGCTTTCTCGTATAGCGGCATCTATTCATAATAAAATATCTATAGTACCAGGCGACGTGGTTATATTCTCGTCTAGTCCAATACCTGGAAACGAGAAGTCCGTTTATAGAGTTATGAATGAACTCGAGCAGAAGGGTGCCAGAGTTATATATCATGATACGCATGTTTCAGGACATGCATGCCAGGAAGAGCTTAAACTTATATATGCACTGACAAAACCTAAGTATGCTATTCCAGTACATGGAGAGTACAGACATCTGAAGAGGCATTCAGAATTGGCTCAGGAAATGGGTATCCCTAAAGAGAATGTGAAGATACTTATGTGTGGAGAGGTTCTGGAAGTTGGTGAGGATAAGTTTGATGTTGTAGGTAAGGTGCCTGCAAGAGGCGTATTCGTAGATGGGCTTGGAGTAGGCGACGTTGGAAATATCGTTATAAGAGATAGACAACATCTATCAGAGAATGGTCTGATGGTTATTGTGATTACACTTGAGAGTGGAACTAATCAGGTTCTATCAGGTCCAGATATAGTATCCAGAGGTTTCGTATATGTTAGAGAAGCGGAGCTTCTGATAGAACAGTGTAGGGATGTTGTGTCTGAAACACTGTTTGAATGTCTGAATAGTGATAACGTTGATTGGAACAAAATCAAGAATAGTATCAGAGAAGATCTTGGAGAGTTCCTTTGGGAGAGAACAAAGCGTAACCCTATGATACTGCCAATTATATCTGAGGTATAATTATCAGGAGATTATAAATGAGGCGCTTATGGATAATATAATGGAAGAGTGCAGAAAACTTAATCTAATGATTACTAATTCCGAAGAGTATAGAAATTATATCTTTGCTCGAAATTCTATAAAGGCTAATGAGGACTTATATAATAGCCTGATGGAGTTTAAACGTAGATATGAAGATATAATGAAGTATACAGACGGTAATCCATATGATGAGATATATAGGATATACTATGAGAATGATGATCTCATACATAATTCTACAGTAAATGAATATTTGAGAGCCGAAAGCGCTCTATCAAAACTCATTAGAAGTATAATAGCAAAGGTAACTGATGGAATCAGGTTTGAGGAATAATGAAGAAAAGAGTATTAGATAGTCGTAAGAAGAAAGCAATAAAAACTGAAAAGAGATTACAGGTAGCTCTTTATTATTCATTTCAGTTGCTGGTTGATGTGCTGATTGTGCTTCTGTTTGTAAAGGCATTCACTATATCCTTTAATTTTTCGCATGATGTATTCCATGATTCGGCGAAGGATCTGAAGAGTAGGGAATATATGACAGTTACGATTGAGCCTGACTCATCTACCAGTACTGTGTCTTCTGTATTATACGAGAGTGGAGTTATAAAGAATAAGTATGTAATGATGGCTAAGATAAAGCTGGGGGAGGTTGGTCCTGATATTAAGCCTGGTAAGTATAAGTTGTCCCCATCGATGAGATATAGTGAAATAATTACTATTATTACAGGTGGAGCCTTCAGTAATGATGATATAAAGGATGATATACCTACAGTATCCACTCCAACAGATGCTAATGGAGTTCATGATAACTCTGCTGCTGGAGCTGGTGATGGAGCTTCCGAAGGAGACGACTATGTTCCTGAAGACGGTGGAGACACTGGAGATACAGGAGCAGAAGGTGAGGAGTAGTAAATGGATTATAGTAGAATCAGAGATTTTGTAATGTCATATAGTCATGATGATACAGGACTTCTGAAGGATATCCATGACAAAGCTCTTGAGAAAGATGTGCCTATCATAAGAAGAGAGGCAGCTGACTATCTGAAGGTTATGCTTCAAATAGTAAGACCAAAGAATGTCCTGGAGATAGGAACAGCTGTTGCTTATTCTACACTACTTATTGCGGATGCCTTGGCTGATGTTTTTGGCGAGAATGAAACCTCGATGTATGATGCGGAGTCTACTTGGTCTATAGATACCTGCGAGTTGGATACGGATAGAATAACAGAAGCTAGGGCTAATATAGCTAAAAGTGGTTATAAGAATATCCAGATATTTGAAGGCGATGCTGCAGAGACGTTAAGAGGTATTCAGGACAAGGTATATGACTTTATCTTTATAGATGCTGCTAAAGCTCAGTATAAGATATATATGGAGGAAGCTATCAGACTTTCTCATTTAGGTACAGTAATAATAACGGACAACATTCTGGCGGATGGTGATGTTCTTGAATCTCATTTTCTCGTGGAGAAGAGAGACCGGACCATTCATGACAGAATGAGAGAATATTTATATATGATTAAGAATGATGATAGACTAGAAACTGCAATATTATCAGTAGCAGATGGTATTGCAGTTTCTGTTGTTAAGAAGAATTAGTATGTAGTGGTGCGAAGCATCATGAGACGGAGAAACAGATAATGGATAAACATTATATAAATAAACCGGAACTTCTTATACCTGCAGGAGGGCTGGAAACTCTAAAGGTTGCGGTTGACTATGGTGCGGATGCGGTATACATAGGCGGTAATAGATTCGGTTTACGAGCTAAGGCAGATAACTTCACTAGAGAAGAAATGGAAGAGGGGCTTGCCTACTGCCATGCGCACAATGTTAAGTTATATGTCACAACTAATATATATGCTCATAACGAAGATATAGTTAAGGCAGAAGATTACTTCACAGAGCTTCGTGAGATCGGGGTAGATGCTGTTCTGATATCGGATCCGGGAATGTTCAGTATAGCAAGTGAGGTTTTGAAGGATAGTGAGACAGAGATACATATCAGTACTCAAGCTAATAATACAAACTATATGACATATAGATTCTGGAAGGACATGGGGGCTACCAGAGTAGTTGCGGCAAGAGAACTCTCTCTTAAAGAGATAAAGGATATAAGAGAGAATATCCCGGAAGATTTAGAGATAGAAGCCTTCATGCACGGCGCTATGTGTATATCATATTCGGGTAGATGCTTGCTCTCAAACTATTTTACAGGACGTGATGCCAATAGAGGGGCATGCACACATCCTTGCAGATGGAAGTATGCTGTGGTTGAGGAACATCGCCCGGGAGAATATCTTCCTGTAGAAGAGGATGATAGAGGAACTTATATATTCAATTCCAAGGACCTGTGTATGGTTGATAAGATTCCGGATCTTGTTAGCGCCGGAATTAATTCCTTTAAGGTTGAGGGAAGAATGAAGACCAACCTCTATGTAGCTGTTACAGCCAGAACCTATAGAGAAGCTATAGACGATTACTTTGAGTCGGTTGAAAAGTATGAGTCGAAGATAGAACACTACAAAGAAGAAATATCTGCATGTACTATGCGTGATTTTACTAGGGGCTTCTATTATGGAAAGCCTTCTGAGGAAGATCAGATATATGATAATAATACTTATATAAGAAATGCTGTTTATATGGGACGGGTTGACAGCGTAAATGAAGATGGAAGTATAAGTATAATGCAGAAGAATAAGTTCTCTGTAGGAGACGAAATAGAAGTCATGCTTTATGATGGTGAAAACCTTAAAACGAAGGTGTCCAGGATAGTGGATGAATATGGTAGAGATGCAGAGTCGGCTCCACATCCTAAGGAGAATCTAAAGGTTTGGTTAGAGGTGATAGATGGGGACTCCAAACCAAATGGCATAGGTACTCAGATGGAGACCGGAATGATTCTTAGAACTATCGTAAATGACTAAATTATTTGTATAATATGTACAGAAAAAATAAAGTTGCCATGGATATTTTCGTATGATATAATTTTTCTGTTGTGGGTGACATAAAATATTAAAGGAGAAGGGTTTATGCGATTAACGGGTGCGAGAAAGAAGATACGTATCGGTGATCTGCTTGTAGAAGCTGGTGCTATTACAGACGAGCAGCTCCAGGAAGCGCTTGCGAAGCAGAAAGAAGAAGGTGGTATGCTTGGTAATATCATCATGGATCTTGGCTTCATATCAAGAGAGCTTCTGATTACAGTTCTTACTACCCAGATGGGTATCGATTATTGTGAGGTTAGAACAGTTCAGATAGATGAAAATGTTGTCGGTCTGGTATCAAAGGATCTGGTGCAAAAGTACAAGGCTATGCCAATAGGTTATGCTGAGGACAATCCAAATATGCTCCAGGTTGCTATGGCCGATCCTATGGATCTGATGGCAATAGATGACATCAGCATATCTAGTGGTCTCCAGGTAGAGCCACTTCTATCATTCCAAGATGATCTGGAAAATGTAATAGGTAAATACTACGGTAGTGCAGAGGCTATGGAAGCCGCTGAAGCTTATAAGCTTGAGATGGGTTCTGGTGCTGATGAAGAAGGAGATGGCTCAAATGAAGAGATAGATAATTCTCCTATCGTACTCCTGGTTAATCAGATAATAGAAGGTGGAGTTAGACAGAGGGCTTCCGATATTCATATCGAAGCGCTTGAGACTAATGTTCGAGTTCGTTATCGAATAGACGGTGCGTTGAAGCAGGTAATGACATATGAGCTAAGTATACTTCCTGCCATTACAGCCCGTATCAAGATTATTGGTGGTATGGATATAGCAGAGAAGAGAAAACCTCAGGATGGTCGTATCACTATAATAGTAGATAGAAAAGAGTTTGATGTCCGTGTTTCTATCCTTCCTACAGTATTCGGAGAGAAGACGGTTATGAGACTTACCTCCAAGGATGGTCTTACTAAACCAAAGGCTGGACTTGGATTCTCACCAGAAGAGCTGGAGGTCTTCGATGGAATCCTCAGCAATCCACATGGAATCATTCTGGTTACAGGACCTACAGGTTCTGGTAAATCAACAACGCTGTATACATCCCTCTCGGAGCTTAATACTGAAGATGTTAATATCATCACTGTAGAAGACCCTGTTGAGGCGAATATAAATGGTATAAATCAGGTACAGGTTAATGTTAAAGCAGAGATGACCTTCGCGGCAGCTCTACGATCTATCCTTCGTCAGGACCCTGACATAATAATGATAGGTGAGATTCGAGATGGTGAGACAGCACAGATAGCAGTTCAGGCCGCTATCACTGGTCACTTGGTTGTTTCTACACTGCATACGAACTCTGCTGCTTCTACAGTAACCCGTGTAATCGATATGGGTATAGAACCATACGTTGCGGGAGATGCACTCGTAGGAGTTATAGCACAGAGACTTGTTCGTAGACTTTGTACATCGTGTCGAGTTCCTAGACTTGCAGATGATGACGAGAAGGTGGTTCTCGGAGTAAAGGATCCAGAGGATGACGTAGTTATCTACGAACCGGAAGGATGTCCACTCTGTAACGATACTGGATACTCGGGACGAATTGGTGTTTACGAGATGATGCCTGTATCAAAAGCGCTTCAGGCGGTTATAGCCAAGGGCGCTACAGCAGATGTTATTGAGAAACAAGCACTTGAAGAAGGAATGTCGACTCTGAAGATGTCAGCTGCCAGACATGTACTTGCAGGAACGACATCTATATCAGAGATGAAGAAAATCGTTTATACGACTGGAGATACTTACTAAAATTAATTATTTACATATAATTGTCATTCTGAGGGCAAAGCCCGAAGAATCTTATAAAAACAAGAAAGATTGGGGGTAACTAATAATGATAGATATGGACGAGCTCCTCAGCCTTGCGGTTGACGAGAATGCATCAGATATCCATTTGGCGGTAGGAATTCCACCTAAGTTTAGAATAAACGGTGGACTTCAGGAGGTTGATGTACCACCTCTTTCAGCTAGCGAAGCTGCCGAGAGTATCGGTATGACAATGAATGAGAGACAGAAAGCTATCCTTAAAGATAGAGGTGAGTGCGACTTTGCTTACTCAGTAGGTGATAAAGGAAGATTCCGTGTTAATGTCTATATGGACCGTGGTAATATGGCTGCGGCATACAGAAAGATTGATACAATTATTCCTAAGCCTGAACAGTTGGGACTTCCACCTGCAGTGGTAGATCTCTACAAGAAGAAGAGAGGACTGGTACTGGTTACAGGTCCTACAGGTTCTGGTAAGTCAACAACACTTGCTTCTATTATTAATAAGTGTAATGAGAATACAAGTAACCACATCATTACTCTTGAGGATCCTATCGAGTACATACATCATCATAAGAAATCGATAGTCAACCAGAGAGAGCTTGGAATGGATACGCTTTCTTTCGATAATGCGCTTAGAGCTGCACTTCGCGAGGATCCAGATGTTATCCTCGTAGGGGAGATGCGTGACCCAGAAACAATTCAGATAGCTATTACTGCTGCTGAGACTGGTCACCTCGTATTCTCTACGCTACATACTATCGGTGCTGCGGCTACTGTAGACCGTATCATTGACGTATTCCCTCCACACCAGCAGCAGCAGATACGTATTCAGCTTGCTATGGTTATTGAGGGTGTTATATCACAGCAGCTTATTCCAACAGCTGACGGACATGGTAGATGTGCGGCTTTCGAGGTTATGCTTGCTACATCAGCTATTAGAGCTCAGATCCGTGAAGGAAAGACACATCAGATCGAGTCATCTATCCAGACATCACGTAATGTTGGAATGGTTACAATGGATGATTGCCTGGTAGAAATGTTCAGAAATGGCCAGATATCAAAGGATAATGCACTACTATATGCACAGGATCAGCTGACCATGAAAAAGAATTTGTATTAATAGAGTAATTTATGTGTACTTTTTGTGAAAAAGGTTGAATTATTCACAGTTTATTCATATATTATTTACAAAATAGTTGCAATCTTATGTTAATTATTGTATAGTTTTGTAAGTATATTATAAAATGTTCTAATTAGGGGCGGAGGATAGAATATGGCAAAGTATGATTACAGAGCTATTGACGCCAATGGTAAGGTAAAAAAAGGTACCATTGAAGCAAATAATGAAGATACTGCTAAGTCAAAGCTACGTGCCGAAGGACTAAGTATTACTGAGTTTGGCGACAGTAAGGATATATCAATTAGTCTTGGCAAAAAAGGTGTTAAAAACAAGGATCTGTCAGTTTTCTGTAAACAGTTTGCGGCAGTACTGAGAGCAGGTGTTCCTGTTATATCGGCGCTTGATATGATGGCGACAAGTACGGAAAATAAGACATTAAAAGCTGCTATTGAAGAGGCGGGTACGCATGTTCAGAAAGGTGGCACCCTTGCTGAAGCTCTCAAGCTTAACCCAAAAGTATTTCCTGATATGTTATCTAACATGGTAGCTGCTGGTGAGTCTTCTGGTAAGATGGAGATTTGTTTTGAAAGAATGGCTACTCAGTTTGAAAAGGATGGTCATATAGAAGGTAAGATTAAATCAGCAATGATGTATCCTATTGTTATTCTTGTTGTTGTAACTGGCGTAGTTATACTTATGCTTACATCTGTTGTACCTACATTTGCAGAGATGTTTGAGGAAATGGGGGCCGAACTTCCTGTTGCAACACAGATGCTTGTAAATGGATCTAATTTCCTTACTAAAAGATGGTATATAGTTCTACTTATTGTAATTTTGTTAGTTGTGGGTATTAGAGTGTTTTCGCAGACGGATTTTGGTCAAGAGTTTAATGGTAATGCGGCTCTTAAATTGCCTGTGTTTGGTAATCTGAATGTTAAAACTGCTGCAGCGACATTCTCTAGAACTTTTGCCACACTACTTGCTTCTGGTATACCTATGGTTGATGCTGTTGAACAGACAGCCAACGTAATGAAAAATAAGGTTATTAGAGACAAACTTAAGGATTGTAAGGTTCAGGTAATGAGAGGTGTTCCTTTATCTAAACCTATAAAGGATATGCAGATATTTCCTGATATGCTTTCTCAGATGATGCATATAGGTGAAGAAACCGGTAACATCGAAGATATGATGGAGAAGGTTGCTGACTTCTATGAGGATGAGGTTGACCTTGCTACAGATGCTCTTACATCAGCGATGGAGCCTCTTATCATTGTTGTTATGGCTGTTGTCGTTGGTGCAATGGTAGTTGCTATTTATTCACCTATCCTTAGTATGTACGATGCAGTTGACAGTTATTAAGATTCTTGGATATTCCGACTACGTCGAAATATCTTAGATATAAGTGAAATATTGCCGGGCGAGCGGCCATATTATACACTATTTATTTTTTTAAAATCTATATTTAAAAGGAGAATGAGATTATGAAGAATAAGGGTTTCTCACTTGTTGAGCTTATTATTGTTATAGCTATTATGGCTATCCTTGCTGCAGCTATCGCTCCAGCACTTATCCGTTACATTGATAAGTCTCGTAGATCAGACGACGTTGCTGCTGCTGAGACAATCAATACAGCTGTTCAGGCTGCACTTGCAAATGAAGATGCTTATGATGAGATTCAGGGTAGTATGCCTACTAATGCAGCATCAGTTAAGATATTAGGAAGTGCTAATGCTGATGGAACAGCTTCATTTGGTGGTGTTACTGCTCCTTCTTTCTGGGAGGAAGTTAACTCTTCAACAACAGGCGGTCCAAAGCTTAAGTATACTAAGAATGGTGCTAATAAATGGCTTATTGGTGTTAATGGATCTGGAAAGCCTGTAGTTTATGTTGGTTTATCTGGTGGTAGTAGTTTAGAGCTTCAGCCAAATATTGATAAATCATATAAGTAAGATTTGTTTTTTTGATAAGATTTCAGGTCTCGACCGCCTGAAATCTTATCTTGTAATATTTATTATTGATTATCAGCGGTTTTTTATTTACTTCCTTTACATATGTATTCAAGAAGTGCAAATGTAAAGGGGGGTAGGCCGCTCAAACAAGAGGTCTCGTGCCTTTATAAATAAAAACAACTGAAAAGAAAAATGAGGGAGGCTATAGAATGGCAAAGAGTAACAGAGTCTTATCAATAGACATTACGAATGAAAGTATTACTATTGTAGAGATTACAGCGGCTCAGAAGAAACAGACCTATATCCATAAGGTTCTTATATTTGAGACACCAGAGGATAGCTTTGAAGATGGTCAGATTAGAGATTTGGAGCGTATAGCATCAGAGATACGTACACAGTTGGCGAGTGCAGGTGTCTCAAATAAGAATGCTGTATTTGTAATGAACTCTACAAAGATTGTTAACAGAGAGGTTGTTATACCTGATGTTCCAGAGAAGAAGATTGCTCAGTTAATTAATTCAAATGCATCAGAGTATTTCCCTGTTAATAATATTGAAGAATATGTAATAGCTAATACTGTTCTTGAACATTTTGTTGACGAGAATGGTAATAAACAGCAGAGAGTTATGGCTGTCGCAGCACCAGAAATGATGGTTAGAGGTTATTATGACCTTGCTCAAGCTGCTGGACTTAAGGTACAGGATCTTGACTACATTGGTAATGCAATGCTTCAGCTTATCAAGACTCAGACTACAGAACAGTCAACTACTATGGTTATTCAGCTTGGTGCTGAGTCTACTGTACTTAATGTAGTAAATGGAGATAAGCTATTACTTCAGAGAACAGTTCCATATGGAACTAATCCTGTAGTTAATGTAGTTATGCAGGAGAAAGGCGTAGATGCAACTACTGCAATGACAATGCTTCAGAATGAAAGAATCATCACAGTTGATTTTGATGATAATGAAGCTACAGGGGCATTTAGATATCTTATTAATAATATAGGACGTGTTATGGACTTCTATGCATCAAAGAATCCTGATAATCCTATTGATGATGTATTCTTAACAGGTGATGGTGCTCTTATTAGAGGTATAGATGGACTTTTTAAGATACAGCTTAATGTTTCTACTAGAATCATGGATAGTCTCTATAATGTTAAGTTTGATCCATCAATTGATTTAAGAATTTATAGCCCAGTTTATTTAATAGCCCCTATTGGTGGTGCTCTTAATCCTATGGGATTCAATTTGTCTGCAACTGGTGGAAAATCAACAGGTGGTAGTATAGCTCCGTTTGTTGCTATTGCTGTAGCTGGTGCTATTATTGCAGCTGGTATTTCGTTCTACTTTATTTATACTGAGAATAAGCTTCAGAATGAAAAAGCGGTTCTTGAAAGACAGATTGAAGAGAAGAGTTATATAGAACAGATTATAGCAGATAGAGATGCTGCTGAGGCAAAAGCGGTTGATGTTGATACTATGGATGTGTCGACATATAGACTTAATGAGCAGTCTTTAGAGCTTATTAAAGAACTTGAAGAAAAAATGCCTGAAAATGTAAATGTTTCAACTTTTACTGCTAGCCAGGATTCTATTCAGATCCCAGGTATTGCTTCAAGTTATGATGATATTACAGATTATATAATGCAGCTTAAGACAATAGAATGCATTGATGATGTGTATGTTTCTAATATATCTCAAACATTGGAGATTCCTGCTGGTGCTACTAACGCATCTGATGGAACTGCAACATATAACTTTACATTGTCATGTGTTTATACTAATCCTTGGGCATCACTTACTGATGCTGAAGAAGAATAATGTGGGGAGGACAAGGAAATGAGTGATTCAAATAAGAAGATACTATTAGTTCTCTTGGGAATACTTTTTATTGCTGGAGCTGTATTTTTAGTGGCTAGACCTAAAAATGAGAAAATAAAAGGCTTGAAAGCTGAGATTTCTGAGCTGCAAGCAAGATATGATGATCTATGTGAGAAAGAAAAACATAAGGATGAATATTTACAGGATATAGCAGATTTTAATGCTCATTTTGAGGATGTTATTTCTAAATATGCGTCTGACTTAGATCAGGAGAATACAGTACAGTTTTTAAAATCTGTTGAAGAGGATAATGATTTTGTCAATTTAAGTATATCTCTTCCAAGAGAAACTGATTATTATATTCTTGGTCAAGGAGCTGTTGAAGGTGAAGGACAAGAGATAGAACCGGATGCTTATGCTGTAACATCAGATATTTACAATATTTCATTTACTGGTTCTTATGAAGGCGTTAAGAGTTACCTTGATTATATACTAAATTATAAGTATAGAATGGCTGTAGAATCTATTAATATTAGTTTTGCTGAAGATGCTGAAGCGCCAATCGCAGAATGTACTGGTTCTGTAACTCTTGATGCATATGCAGTTAAACATCCAGATAGAAAACATGATGTTCCAAGTGTCAATGTTGAGGAAGGTAAAGATAATATTTTCGCTACAGAAGGTGAAAATATTTCAGCTGGAGCTGGTTCAAGTACTCATGATGCAGATAAGGGAGAAAGCATTGTATCAGATCATACTTTAGTTATATTGCTTAATAATTCCGATAATGATTCAATGTCAGGAATAATTGCTGCATCAAACGAGAGTAATGAAAGCACTTATGTTACATCTAATGAAAACAAGGTTGAAGATTTAGTTCTTTCCCTTAAAGAAGAAGATGGTAAAAATTATCTTACATACTCTATTGGATCCAAGAGTAACAAGGTTGAAGTTACTTCAACAGATGTTACCGTATATGTAAAATCATCAGATAGAGTTGATGATAATGATAAAAATGGTGTCAATGTAAAAATCGAGAATGAAACTAGCCTTGCTGTTTACTTCAAGGTTGCAGGTGATGATTCATCTAATCCAAGATTTAAGATAGGTCAGAAAGCGGGCGTTGTTAAAGAATATTAAGATTGGAGTGAGATATGATGGCAATTCGAAATAACAAAGGAATAAGTTTGGTGGATCTTATTATTGCTATTGCCGTTATGGCTTTATTGCTCACACCTATTATTTTACAGACTGCTACCACACTTACTACCAGTGCAAAGTCAAAAGAGAAACAGTATGTTATTGATAGTGCAACTGGAGTAATGGAATATTTTAATCAGTCAACTATTCAGGAAATTGATAGCAACAAGATATCATCTGGAGTTGTGGAGTTTGCTCCATCTACTTTAACTGATCCTAATCCTAAAAAATCTGTTGTTACATGTAAGGTCACTGTAAACGGAGAAGTAAAGGCTACTATTGATTATAATGCATACGATTATAAGCTTGTAAGCACTAAATTAGGTAGAGCAAAACATGATTATGAACGTGCAGTAGTAATGAGTGATCTTGCTAATAGATTGTTGTTTGGGAAGGCGAGTAATAATGTAA
>JAFVAQ010000026.1 GCA_017480495.1 Eubacterium sp.
AGAGATTTGCTTACAGCTTCCTTCAGATTCCACCTCACGATGGACACCCTTGCTGTTCAGCTATACACTTCCCACTATCTGGGCGTGTTCGGGACTTGCACCCGTTAGAGCGCGCCCATGGCGCGCAAACATAAAAAAGAGCGGAGTTATTCAACTCCGCTCAAACTATTTCTATATCTCTTTACATTACATCTGCGAATTAAACAGACTCTTTATCTTATAAACGATATCTTCGCTATCTGCATTGATGGTAGCCGCTTCGTTTACTTCAGAAAGCTTTCTCATAGCATCTGTATCCGCCTCAGCTGTGTAGCTGATTGTATAAACAGGGATGTTAGATTCCTTAAGTGCAGGTGTTATGGTGCTTAGATCATAACCTACATTCTGGTATCCATCACTCAGAAGGAAGATCATCGCCTTCGCATCAGGATGATTAACCTTCTCCTTCTCTATCATATCCATAGCAACTACAACTGCATCGTAGCTGGCAGTTGAACCATTTGCTGTCAGGCCATTGATACCGCCCTGGAAATATGACTTCTGGTTCATATCGAACTTAGCAATTGGAACCTCTATAGTTACATCATCGCTGTAGCTTACAAGTCCAACGTAGTTATTCTCGTTGATATACTGCATACCATTTGAAAGCGATTCCTTCAGCTGGATGATAGGATCACCATACATACTTCCGCTGCAGTCTGCAACGAATACAGCAATAATATCCTTACCATTATCCTTATTAGCCTTATACATCTCCAGAGCCTTGTTAACCTCTGAACCTGTAAACTGTCTATCACTCTTATAATCATCGTTGGCGTTGAAGCCGTATCTAGTAGCTATACTCTGGCTAGAAGAATCCATACAATAATCATTGAATATCTTAATAGCGTCCTTCTCGCCGTCGCTCAGCAGATCCTCATTAACTATATAAAGAGGATTATCATGTCTGATACCAAATGGAATGAAGTTATAAAGCTTATTAACATTTGGCTCATTTATATATGTCTGGTACTCGAGGATCATACCATCAAGGGTACCCTTCTGAGCACTGTCTCTCATCTGCATTGTATTATAAGCAACAAATGGAATGTTGTTCTGGAACTTATTAAACGACTCAATCGCTTTATCACTGAATGGATTCTCTGAATCACCATAAACTAAGATTGACAGGAGCATATTCATACCTGTTGAACTAGTCTGTGGGTTTGTATAACCAATGTTGATCTTTCCTTCCTGAACAGCACCAACTATATCTTCAAAGGTTTTATACTCACTATTCTTATCAATAAGGAGTCCAGCTGTATTACCTACCAGTCTCTCATTATACATAGTTACATTTCCGCCGTTAGCATTTACATACTCCCCCCAAAGATAGTTTGATGGTGTGAATAGCTGTGGTGTATGCTTATTGGAAATGATATAGTCCGCAGCAAGTCCTGAAGAAACAGGTCTCACCTGAATTCCTATAGTTTTTCCGTCGTCCGTAGTCACATTCGACTTGTTGAATTCTTTCGCAACATCTATCAGCCATGACTCATAATCATCGCCCGCCTTCTCAGGGGATGTCATAACCTCAAGAACGATGTCTGCGTTAGCATCAACTGCCAGAGGATACTTTGTTATCTCTGGGAGCTCGTCGTAAAGGGTGTTATCATCTAGCGATATAGACGCCTTAGTTGGCTCATTCTCCTTTACCTTGATATGCTTCAGCATAGACTCTGTTGTTCTACCCTTTGAAGAAGATTTGATGATTGCAAAAACTCCCAAGAGGAAGACTATAACAACCGCAAATACAACTCCTACAATTATTACTGAATTACTCTTTTTCATGATCCCAATGTCGCCTTTCCTGTTTTTTTCATTTCTTCAAGTGCCTCTATCATATCGTCTATCTCTCTGGTGTCGTTATCCAGAGTAGTATCGTCAAATGTAACTGATAGTTCTACTAGCTTATTAAATTTATTTAGTAACTCCTGCGAGGAATCGCACATCTGATTGATATATCCGGAATCAACTCCCGCTACATAATCAAAGGTTTCTATATATTCAGCAGAATTATTAACATTTCTTATCATCTGTGTTCTAGTCAGAAGATAGAGTTCTCTCAGCTTGCTATCCTGTTCAAGGGCCAGAAAATATTTCTTTCTATTTTCCAGACTATCCAGCATATTCAGAAGGTGTGTTCTCTGCTTTACAAAGAATCTCTTATTTCCTGCTGAAATGAGTCGAGCCTTGACATTAGCTATATCATCAAGATCTGACTCCTTCAAAACTGTCATATTGGAATATATCGCATAAGCAACCCACAGCGCACCCATTCCAATAGTTATAAATCCCACCAGGGTCTGCATGGCACCTTCACTCGAATCTCCGAAGATAGCTTCCGACGCAAAATAGAATCCAACTATCAGTCCTAGAATAACCAGATTAACTATATTCACTTTTAATAGCTTCTTTAAATCCATATAGTCACACTCACACAAGTATTAAATCTCAAGTCCAACAAACACTTTTATCTGTCACATGCTTTCATACAATTCCTTCATGATACTGTTAGCATAGTGATAGTCGTACTTTTCAGCTCTTTCGATATTCTTTCTTCCAACGCTTTCGCACCAATCCGGATGATCCGCCAAGTACTCTATTCCATCCGCAAAACCATCAACATCCTCTGGTCCGTAGCTGAAGCCTGTCTCGCCATTAACGGAATACTCATTTATTCCATTTATGTTAGAAGTAATGATTGGAAGTCCTGCCGCCATCGCCTCGATTCCGGCCAGCCCCAGTCCTTCTCTTCTAGATGGAAATGCCACTGCATCCGCTGCTGCATAGAGATCATTTACATCTTCTCTAAATCCAAGAAGTCTAACTCTATCCTGCAGATCATAGTCAACGATCAGTCTCTTCAGTTCATCTTCCTCATTATCCTTACCCATTCCTTTACCAGCAATGAAGTACTTGATATCACTTCTATCTAACTGGTGAATAGCCTTGATAATGGTCTCGTGATTTTTTCTACCTGAGAGCTCCCCTACTGAAAGCAGGAAGAAGTCCTCCTCCTTTAGTCCAAGCTCTTCTCTGATTCTCACCCTAGAATCAGCATGTCTAGCTATCTCCTTAGTATCTATTCCGATACCTGGCACAATCACTACTCTCTTCGCATGGAACTTCTTATTGACGAGGTTAAAGTCCTCATGATTTATCAGGACCATTACATCCGTGAACTTACTCAGGTACTTCTCAACCGGATAGAAAACTATCCAGCTGCTAAGTGGCGAACCCTTAAAGAAATGCAGTCCATGCGCAGTATATATAATTGGAGTTCCTGTCTTCTTTGCAGCAAGACGTCCTATAACCGAACCTATAGGAGTGTGGCAATGAATGAAGGAATACTTCTCCGTCTTAATAAGCTTTATTATCTTCTTCAGAGCAACGTAATTATTGATAATATCATATACCTTCCTGGTCGAAGGTATCTGGAAGCATTTACCGCCGTGCTCCTTAACCCACTTATAGAAGTCTCTGATGGCCTTATCCGGAATAGGATTACCCTTCCTAAAGTTTCCAGCAACATGGACCTCATAGCCCATTTCTTCTAGGATAAGAATATTATTAATATTAAATTGTGCCGACATTGCTGCCGTTGTTGCAAGCATTAATACTTTCTTCTTATCAGCCATTATTTGTCACGACCTCTAAACTGTTTGGAATCTCTTATTCCATCCTTCACGCCTCGGAAGACTGAGCTAAGCTTATTCTTCTTATCTTCCTCGTAACAAAGGATGAGAACTATTGTCTTAACAATTCCAACTATATTTCTAAATCCAAATCTTCTGTAATATTTATACGAACAATATATTCTATTTCTAGTTATATAATATTTCCTCATAGCGGAGTGATTCATCACTCCCACCTTCTTGAAGAGGAATCTATGAACCTCGGTATTACCAACCTCGTGTTCCATTATTATCTGGTTGCACTGCAGTATTCTATATCCAGACTTTCTAAGCCTTATTGAATAATCAAAATCCACGTAGTCCATGAAGAGATATTCATCATATCCGCCTACAATATTCCAAGCCTCAAGATTTATCATGCTTCCTGCAGTAATGCATGAATGTAGAGTCTGGTACTTCTTATCATTCTTCGAAGTATCCTCACCAAAATTCACAAGTATACGACCTGAATTGATATCCTTTATTCTAGGACATATAATACCTATCCTCTCAAACTTGGCGCCCCGGCTTAGTCCTTTAACCAAATCCTTATCTGGACAAGAATCCTGATCGAGAGTCAGAACCCATTTCTTACCCTCTTCGGATGCCGCCTTCATTATTCTATTAAGGCCACCGGCAACACCTGTATTAGTCTCGCCCGGCATCAGCTTCACGCTGCTTCCTTCACTACTGAGTGCAGCAATCATATCAGCTATATCCGAATAATTATCAGAAGCATTATCTGCTATATATACGCAGTCCACCTGAGGGCTAAGTAGCATAAGTGTACTTTTCAGTTTATCTATATCAGGATTAAATGTAACTATACCTGCACCAATACTCAGCTTCATAGAACCCTCGCATCAAACTAATAATTACCAAGGATAATCTTGACCTTAGTTTCTATATCTCCTATCGGAACACCCGACTTCATCATCTTATTATTAAGCAGCCTCAGTTTACCCTTTTTAGCAGTCTTATAATCTGCCACCTCTGTGAGAAAGCTTTTAGCCTCTTCTAGCAGTTCTCCGTCACATCTATCTAGAAGTTCTGCCGCCATTCTACTCTGTACGCCACGTCTTCCAAACACAAGGTTAGCTTCTACCTTGATACGCTGCATTATTCCATTTCCACCACTTGTGGCACTTACGTTCGTACGTCTGTGATATATATATGCATTATCATCCAGAATCATCTTGCCACAGCCAAGAGCTATACTACCTAGAACAAAATCATGATCTGGAACTTCTCTCTTCATATATTTGATACCAGTGAATCTTTTAGCTAGCTCCATGCAAGGCGCTGTAAAAACATAAGTACATCCCGCTAGTCTCGCTCTTGAGAAAAAGCTCTGTATATTTACAGGCATATCCGATACTTCGTGTTTTCCGATAATATTCAGATTCTCATCCGTGATAATATCCCCTGATGCGTATAAACAGATATCATCCTTACTGGACCTATCTTCAATAAGCTTTATCGCCATTTTAGTCTTCTGTTCAAACCACACATCATCCTGATCCGAGAAGGCATAGAAGTCAGCTTCTGCGGCGTGTTCAAGGAGTTTCATGAAGCTTCTCTTGTAACCTATGTTGCCTCCCGAATAAACCTTGATCCGATTACCATATTCACGAGACAACTCTCGCAGCAAGTTAACTGTACCATCAGAAGAACCGTCATCACGAACAGTAAGGAGTATATCAACTTCCTCCTGATTCATTATAGATTCTACCTGCTGTCTCAAATATCTCTCGCCATTACAGGTTGACATAAGTACATTGACTCTATACATCATTATTCACCTAATGCCTTATCCGGCACTTCATCGTATTCATATTCCTTACCGAGGGAATATGCAAAGCTGCTATAATCCTTCTGAGAATCCTGACCTCCTGGATTCTTCTCATTATCAAATGCCTCTGTTGAACTATTCTTGAAAATAACGATGAGGGTCTGGAATATAAGCTTTATATCCATCCAGAAGCTATACTCTTCTATATACATGAGGTCGAGTATCAGCTTGTCCTTAGGCGACGTATTGTACTTACCTGCTATCTGAGCATAACCTGTAATACCCGCCTTAACACGGAGTCTATATTCAAATTCAGGAAGATCATTTGTATAGTTAAAGATATTTGCCAGCATCTCTGGTCTAGGACCAACGACTGACATATCTCCCTTTATAACATTTATAAACTGTGGTATCTCATCTATTCTGAATCTTCTCAGAACCTTACCAACAGATGTAACTCTTTCATCATTTACAACAGACAGATAATTATCTACGTTTTCCTTCATAGTACGAAGCTTATAAACGGAGAATATCTTTCCATCTCTGGTAGCTCTGTTCTGCTTGAAGAATATTGCGCCACCATCATTAAGCTTTATAGCTATAGCAGCAATCAGAAGTATAGGTGATGTTACAACAAGCGCTATGATAGAGATAACAAGATCAGATATTCTCTTCACAAATCTCTGCTCTGCACGGAGTCCCTTTGAAGACATATTCAGAAGGGAAACATCATCCAGCATTATATGATGAGCATTCAGCTCAACTACATCCGCCATTTCAGGATTGATATATACATTCTTCATATTCTGATAACAGAACTCAACTATCTGAGTACGTTCCTTAACGGGAACATCATAAACAAATACTGTATCGTACTTAGTTATCAGATCCTTGAGAGACTCATTTCTATAGTCTACATTTCGGCATATCTTGTACTGAAGCTTGTATTTGCGAATACTCTTACATATCTCATTCAGCGATCTCTGAGAAGAAGTCACTATAAGACATCTGGCTGGATCATATATCTTGAAATATATATAGTTTCCGCCATAAACAGCTATATTGATTATGAGCATCTGAATTGCAAGGATAACAAGAAGTAACCAAGGCTGCTCCAGAGTAAACTTCTGGTTATTAACCTGGTTAGTATTCATGACGCAGAGCATGATATAGGCAACAATGTCAGTCATTGCTGCTGCAAGGCTCACGGAAATGATTATTGGCTTACTCTTCCTCTTTCCTACATCATATCCTCCATATATCTTGAGGAACAGGTAGCCGGAAATGAGATAACTGAGCACTGTTACGGCTGCAGTTCTGGAGGCATTCAGCAGCTGCCAGTTTCTGATGGCAAAAAGTCTGTAGAAAGTCCAAAATACACAGAAATATAGAATTATCTTAAACAAGAACATTATTAAATATTCACACTGTCTAAGCTGTTCTTTCATTTTCTTTCACTCCACTTTACACCGAAAAATATCTCGGCACATAGTTACGAATACTATAACATATTTTCACAAAATATGAAAGTATTACAGGACCTGCCCAATTAAACGCAAAATTCCCAGGATATTATCCTGGGAATGCACTCTTATCCTTAAGTGTAAGCGACACTGCTTTTCTAATATTTGATATTCTTGTAGTTTTAAAGCTGCCTCCGTATTCTCCATCAACAGTCCATGGTAACTCCTCGGCTGCCTGAACCACAACTCTCGAGGATTTTCTGAAGACAATCATTTCGTCATTTAGGTCGTCCACCAAAAGGGAGTTGATTATTCTCTGCATTTCCATAGGGTTTTCCGGAGTCTTGATAAGTACAGTCTCAAACTTACCATCTGAGAAGGACATATCCTTAGAACCTATATTCTTGAAGCCACCTATCGAAAGAGAATTGGTAACCTGACCATAGATGAAGTCACCTGTCACTTCCTCTCCATCAAACAGCACCTTCAGTCTGTAGGTCTTCATATTAAACATGGATTTACCTGCTTCCAGAACATAAGCAGCATGCCCCAGAGCATTCTTTAAGTTTTGTGGAGTCGAATAAGATATCTCTGTAAATGCACCAAACGCTGCAACATAGATGAAAAATGTATTCTCCAGCCTTCCTACATCTACATGACAGATATCTCCGTCCATTATATCTCTCGCCGCCTGAAGAGGCTCCATACTCATTCTAAGACTTCGAGCATAATCATTAGTACTTCCACATGGTATATAACCCATATGAATTCTCTTCTTGATTTTTCTCTCAAGTCTCATTATTCCGCCGACTGTATTGTCCAGTGTTCCATCACCACCAGCACATACAACCATGTCGAACTTCTCCGCATTTTCGTATACATAGCGCTCAGTATCCTCCTGACTCTTAGTAGGATATACCTCAACCTTGTAGCCACCTTTGGAGAAAATTTCAATTATATTGATTAGATCAGCCTTTATTACAGTTCTTCCGGCTTTTGGATTTACTATAAAAAGCAGATTTTTCATTTTCACATCCCCCTACGTGATAAATAATTATCTAATCCTCTTTTTCTAAGCTTACATGCAGGGCAGTCCCCACATCCATCTCCTATTATTCCATTATAGCAGGTAAGAGTTTTCTCTCTTACTAGATCAAAAACACCTAGGCTGTCTGCCAGTTCCCAGGTTTCTTCCTTGTCGATCCACATAAGTGGAGTTATCAGGCAGAAGCCATAGTCCATAGCTAGATTCAGCGTAGTATTCAGAGACTTGATGAATACGTCTCTACAGTCAGGGTATCCTGAGAAATCACTCTGAGATACACCTGTTATTATATCAGTAACGCCGTGAGTTTTAGCGAAGATTGCTGCGTATGTAAGGAAGAGCATATTTCTTCCTTCTACAAAGGAGTTTGGAGGTCCTTCTTCAGGAGCTTCCTTATCTACCTCTATATCCTCTCTTGTAAGCGAATTTGGTGCAAGCTCATTTAACTCCTTAAGGTTTATTATATGATGCTCAACTCCAAGTTCTTTTGCTATCTCCGCCGCACACTCCAGTTCCTTCGAATGTCTCTGTCCATAATCAAAGGAAACGGCATAAACCTTTTCATATATCTTAAGTGCCCATGCCAGGCAGGTGGTACTATCCTGTCCACCACTAAATACAACTACTGCTTCTTTCTTGTTCTTCATCTCGGCTCCTTATATATCTTCTCTTGATACACGTAGATCTATCAGTCTAAGCACACGCTCCTGCAGATCCATATCATCTGCAAATGCCCCTCTAAAGGTTGTAGTCAGCGTAACTGCTGGTGTATTCTTGATTCCACGTGCTGTCATGCAGCTATGCTTTCCTGTAATGATAACTGCAACATCTGGAGAGAGTGTAGCCTTCTCCATGATATAGGCTATGTCAGTGCCTATCTTCTCTTGAAGCTGAAGTCTTTTTCCAACCATATCAGCGATACGAGCTATCTTGCTAAGTCCGATAACTCTGTCTCTAGGTATATATGCAACACTGACCTTCATATCATACATAAGGGCCATATGGTGCTCACAATAACTGAATATCTCAATATCCTTAACTACTACCATATCATTATTGATAGGTGCATCAAAGGTTTTATTAAACATTTCAGCTATCTCATCATTTGAATACTGAATCCCTTCAAAGATCTCGCTATACATCCTGGCTACTCTGTCCGGAGTTTCGCGAAGTCCCTCTCTATCTGGATCTTCACCAATTGCCTCAAGTATCCCTCTGATATGTTCTCTTATTTTTTCCTGGTCTACTGCCATCTTCTTCTCTCCATTATAAATATTTAATCATCTTTTTATCATCAAACGCCTCTGGCGTTAGGGTCCCATATAAACTTATGCTGTTGCAATTGATGTGTGACACCATTCATTTTATGCTCCAGCATATATTCAACTATTTCGCGTGGTGTGATCTTACCAAACACAGCACTTAGATATACTGCGCATCTATCTATCAGATCATACTTCTCAATTATCTCACGTGCCTTATCTAGGTCAGCCTTATCACCAACTACAAACTTTACTGTATCGTAGCTTCTTAGCACATCATAATTTTCCATCACCATGAAGCTCTCCATGCCACTGCTTGGACACTTATAGTCAAGTGTTATGCTTAGCTCATCCTTTATAGAAAGCCTTGCAGCGGTATCCAGCAAAGGTCTTATATCTACCGCTCCATTTGTCTCGATTTCCACTCTATGATTATGACCTATCAGCTCTATTATCAGTTCCTCTACCCCTTCTGAAAGGAGAGGCTCGCCTCCTGTTAGAGTTACATTTTTAATTCCGGTCTGTTCTACATATGCTATTATCTCGTCTAGGCTCATCTCTTTATGTGGTGCAGCCATGCTGATAGCCCACGCTGTATCGCAATATGTACAGCTAAGATTACAGCCCACGAATCTGACAAATACAGCAAGCTCACCCGCTAGTCTGCTCTCACCATTTATACTTGTAAAAATCTCAGCTACTTTATACATAGTATTCTGCACAGTTTTCCGGAGTCTCGTATACTCTTGCTCGGATAACGTGGTATCCCTTCTTAGACATTATCTCATAGAAATACTTAGCTAGATTTTCTGCAGTTGGTCTAAAGTCCAGCTCTACCATAGTGAAGCCCTCTTCCTTCATAGCTTCCACTGTAGTACTCTTAAGACTTCCTTTTTCCAAAATAAGAGTGTGATCCAGCTTATGAGTTTCTTCCCTCAGATCATCCTTAAGTTTTCCAAAATCCACAACCATTCCACTGTAAGGTCCTTCCTCCAGAACAGTCTCGGAGCCGACCTCTATAGACACTATCCATCTATGACCGTGAATATTTGCACATTTTCCATCATACCCCTTAAGGAAATGAGCACTATCAAACTCTGATTTTGTTTTTAATACATACATTATTTTCTCCTTTGCTACATTTCACATCCTGTTTTCTAGAGAAAACAAAAATGGAGATAGTATTCGCCCATTTACGCACCATCTCCATTAACATGCTACCCATGTAACGGCCCTAGTTTTGATAAAGTAGGATGGTGCCAACGAACTACTATTATTTATTTTTTATACAATGCAATGATTATTTCAAGCCTATATTCCAAGGAACTTCTTGACTACTGCTTCCATCTCTTCCTTGTCGCATACTGTGTCATGAACAACTGGTGCAGTTCTTATCTCCTCAACAGCCTGAGGAATCTTAACCTGTGATACCTTCTCAAGCTCATCTACAAGCTCAAAGTCTTCCTTTGAATCAAGAGTTGGATCAATAGCCGTCATAACACTTCTAGTAAACTTGTATGGACTTGCTGTAGAAGCAATAATTGTTGGAAGAGTATCGCCTGTTTCTTCCTTGTACTTATCATATACTGCAACTGCAACTGAAGTATGTGTATCAAGTACATATCCATCTTCATCATAAACCTTACGGATAGTATCTGATACTTCCTCTGTTGTAGCATAGTTACCGTAGAACTGATACAGATTCTTCTTCATTTCATCTGTGATCTCATACTTACCGGTCTCAGAGAGACTCTTCATAAGCTCTGCATTCTTTGTTGCATCATTTCCAGCTATTCTATAGATAAGTCTCTCAAGGTTACTTGAAATAAGGATATCCATAGATGGTGAAGTTGTAAGAATGAAATCACGATTTCTATCATATTCACCTGTTGTGAAGAAATCATACAGAACCTTATTGTCATTTGATGCGCAAATGAACTTATTAACAGGAAGTCCCATTAGTGATGCATAGTAAGCTGCAAGGATATTTCCGAAGTTACCTGTTGGAACAACAACATTTATCTTGTCTCCTGCCTTGATTGTTCCAGCAGCAACAAGTCTTGTATAAGAATATACATAGTAAACCATCTGAGGAACAAGTCTACCAATATTGATAGAATTTGCAGATGAGAACTGGAAGCCATTAGCTGCAAGTTCCTCAGCAAGAGCCTTGTCAGAGAACATCTTCTTAACTCCTGTCTGTGCGTCATCGAAGTTACCTGTGATACCAGCCACAAATGTATTCTTGCCCTTTTCTGTAACCATCTGCTTTTCCTGAATAGGACTAACCCCGTTCTTAGGATAGAATACTGCTATTCTAGTTCCAGGAACATCAGCAAAGCCTGCCAGCGCAGCCTTTCCTGTATCTCCTGATGTAGCTGTAAGTATAACTATCTCATTATTTATATTATTCTTCTTAGCTGCTGTAGTTAAAAGATATGGAAGAATTGAAAGTGCCATATCCTTAAATGCTATAGTTTTTCCATGGAACAGCTCTAAGATATAAGCTCCATGATGATACTTAACAGGTGCGATAAGCTCTGTATCAAACTTGCTATCATAAGCACCATTTATACAATATTTAAGCTCTTCCTCTGTGAAGTCTGTAAGCATGCGGCTCATAACCTCGTAGGCTACGCCCTTATAATCCATCTCTGCCAATGTTTCAAAAGGAACATCCAGCGCAGGAATCTCATCAGGAACAAAGAGTCCGCCTTCCTCAGCTAAGCCCTTAAGTATAGCTTCACTAGCCGTTGCTGTTTCATTTTCATTTCTAGTACTTCTGTAAAGAAAACCCATATAACTATCTCGCTTTCTATAATTATTCCCCACCCTCTTCATTACTATCAGAGGAGCTGTCACTGCTGCTGTCGGAGCTACTTGAACTAGCCTCGCCAGTATAGAGATATACATCTGCATACTGTCTACCAAAAGCAAGTGCCTCTGCATGAGTATTAAAGAATACATCTATATGATTACCCTGTATTGCACCACCACGGTCCTCAACAGTGTAAACCTGTCCATTTATTACAAGCTGTGTACCGAAGGCATATCTACGGTCTGCAGCGATTGTATGATTTGAAGTAGCCAGACTACCACTAGCTGTTATACCATTTGTCTTACCACAGCAGATAGCACATGGACAATAACCTGTCAGCAGGAACTGTCCCTGATAAGAACCATTTGAACTGGTAAATACAGCTGAGCCAACACCTGAATTACCAAAGGAGGCATTAGGAGTAAAGGAAACGGAAATGTTATCATTAACCTCTTTGATTTGGTTAACCTTGTACTTTTCATTTCTATCCTTAGCGTAGTCGCCGGCGGTTCCTCTTGTATTACTAGCAAGAAGAGCCTCCAGGGCCGCCTTATCCTTCTGCTGCTGTTCGGTCAGCTTCTTATTACCACTATAAGCACCCACTGAATCTCTGATGCCCTGACTATTCTCAGCCCTCTTTGCCGCCTTTGAATCAGCAATGGTTGTATAGGCTATCTTATCATACCTAGGTGCCATAACCGGTTCATCATAAAGTGGCGTGATGGCTATCAGTCTTCCCATTTCGTCAGTGCGGGTAGTATTTCTTTCTATAACTGTAGCAAGACACGCGATAAGTAGCGCCGCTACAACTATAACGGAACCAATAGTTTTGAGATTTTCACTAAATACTTTTTTGAGCTTATTTAGTTTCTTCTTCAATACATTCATCTCCCGAATAACAGATATTTGCAACTATAACACTAGAGCTAATTTAGGTCAAGGTTTCGGCATAAGATTTAACATACTATACATATTTTATATTTCTATCGTTCCAAGCTTACTCACTACGTCTATCAGCTCTTCAGCCTTCTCTATTTCGCATACTCTTCTTCTAAGCTTTGCGCTGTTGTAAATACCTTCCGTATACCAGGCAACGTGCTTTCTCATTTCTCTAACACCTATATATTCGCCCTTCTGCTCTAGCATTAGATCAATATGTCTAAGCATCATATCTCTTACCTCGTCCAGCTCCGGTCTTGCCGGCACCTGATCCAGTCCCTTTTCCAGTCCGGCCTTTATCTCTCTAAATATCCACGGATTACCCTTCGCCGCTCTAGCAACCATCACGCTGTCGCAGCCGGTTTCTTCCTTCATTCGAAGCACATCCTCAGCTGAACGTATATCTCCATTTCCTATAACCGGAATACTGACCGCTTCCTTAACCTGTTTTATTATAGACCAGTCTGCCTTTCCACTATAATACTGTTCTCTTGTTCTGGCATGAACTGCCACTGCAGCAGCTCCCCCATCCTCTGCAGCCTGTGCAACCTCCGGAGCATTTAAGGTGTCCTGACTGAAGCCTGCACGCATCTTGACTGTAACAGGAACAGCTTTTATTCCCTCTTCCTTTGAAGCATACTCCTTTATAGCGTCTACGATTGCCCTAACTATTTTTTCAACCAGCTCAGGTTTCTTCATCAGGGCGGAGCCTTCACCATTATTAACTATCTTCGGAACCGGGCAACCCATATTGATATCTATGAAATCATAGCCTCTATCCAGCAGCTTCACTGTTTCCCCAGCCATTATCTCCGGTTCACTTCCAAAGAGCTGAAGTCCTACAGGCTTTTCTCTCTCGTCCGTTGCGAGCAGGATATCTGTTTTAGGGCTTCCATAATATAATCCTTTCGCAGATACCATTTCCGTAACCATCACGTCCGCTCCCTGTTCCTTGCAAAGAATGCGAAAAGGCAGGTCTGTCACGCCTGCCATTGGTCCTAAGAATATTTTATTGTTAAATAAATCGTTATACATATTACTGCTTGTCATAAATTATTCTGAGTCCGTGAAGGGTTAGCTCAGGATTATATATATCTATTTCGTCTGTTGCTTCTGAAATCATTTTACCAAGACCACCAGTTGCAACAACCTTGATATTTGAAAGACCTGATTCCTTCTTCATAGTTTTAACTATATATTCTGTCTGTCCTATGTATCCATAGTAGATACCCGCCTGCATGCTCGAAACTGTATCCTTGCCAAGTACTGTATCAACCTTCTTAATCTCAACCTCCGGCAGCTTAGCTGTTCCAGTCCAGAGAGCATTTGCCGCAAGTCTTATACCAGGAGATGTAACACCTGCTGCAAATGTACCATCCTCAAGAACCAGATCATGCGTAGTAGCTGTTCCAAAATCAACTACTATAACCGGTCCACCATACAACTCATAAGCTGCAACTGCATCTACAAGTCTGTCTGCACCTAATTCCTTTGGATTTGGAATAGCAAGTCTGATTCCGGACTTGATACCAGGTGCAACTATCAGTGGATTTACATCAAAATACTTGATTATAGAACTTGTAAGTGAATGCATTATATTTGGAACAACTGATGATATGATGACCGCATCTATCTTCGCTTCAGGTCCCACATTTATATCGAGCCATTGTCTGAGGAAGACACCGTATTCATCAGAGGTTCTGGATGTTTGTGTTATCATACGAAACTGTTTGATGAGCTTCTCTCCGTCAAACAGTCCAACTGTAATATTTGTATTTCCAACATCAATTGCAAATAACATGTGTTTTATTCTCCTTGGGTAAATCCCTCACTCCCTCTGGTCGTTCAGGATGACAATCTACTATTCTTTGTTAACAGCACCAGGGTTCATCATGATCATTAGTTCATAATATTCTTCCAGTTGTTCAAAAAGCTCTCTCTTCTCGTTTCTCAGCTGGTTGACCTTAAGTCCACTGCCGATCTCATCATAAAGAAAATCATTTTCCTCATGATCTGTCGCTATAGAGAGACCGCCTTCATCATCATAGTATAGGAATATCTCTCCACCTATTTCTTCTGTAAAGATTACGAGAGCTATCTGAAGCTCATCCTTAATCTTCTGAGGAAGGTTTGAATATTTAGGATTGAAGTAGAACTTCTTAGTGTACTTTGAAGCACTACATAGAATCTGTTCCTCTGTCATCTATATACTCCTTAGTCTGTTACCGATATGTATCCGGACAAAAGTCTTACTTAGCAACTGTCAACTGTTCTGCAATGACATCCTTCATATCATAACGTCCTGCCGGCTTTCCTGCCAGGAACTTAGCTGCACTGATAGCTCCATTTCCGAAAACAGCTCTGGAATAAACTGTATGCTTTATCTCTATAACTTCATCAGGACCAGCGAAGATAACATCATGGATTCCAGGAATAGAACCAGCTCTAACAGCAGATATTCCTATTTCCTTTGCATCTCTCTTCTCTCTCTTCTGACTTCTATCATAGATATATTCATACTTACCTTCTGCCGCTTCATTTATAGCGTCTGCAAGCGCAAGTGCTGTTCCTGAAGGAGCATCCAGTTTGTTATGATGATGCTGCTCAACTATCTCAATATCGAATCCTGCGCCTCCGAAAACAGTTGTTGCTGTTTTTAGGAGTTCCATAATGGTATTGATACCAAGGCTCATATTTGCAGATTTAAGTATAGCAACCTTCTTGCTGGCTTCTTCTATATCCGCTAGCTGTTCCTCAGAATATCCTGTAGTACATAGAACTACAGGAACCTGCTTCGTGATAGAATACTCCAGTGTATCACTTAAAGTACTTGGATTTGAGAAGTCGATAATAGCATCTGCTTCCTCTTTAACGTCTGCGATACTTTTATATACAGGGTAGCCAAGTGTACCATCGTCGAAAACATCAACTCCGGCAACTATCTCAGCACCCTCGGTGTCTTTAACTAATCCGGTAATCATACGGCCCATACGACCGCTACAACCGCTCATTATTATTCTTGTCATTTCCTTTTCCTCGCTATAAGATTCTTAACTTCGTTCAGAATGACATTTAGAACTTTATACCATAATCTCTCATAGTCTTTTCGAGATATGCAGTATGCTCTGGCTCCATCTCTGTAAGTGGAAGTCTAACCACCCCATTTGTCATACCCATAAGCTCTGTAGCCTTCTTAACTGGAATAGGATTAACCTCGCAGAAAAGAGCCTTGCAAAGCTCAATAGCCTTCAGCTGAAGTGCGCGAGCTCCCTCGATATCTCCCTCGAAGAACTTCTGGCACAGGTCATGTGTATCATCAGGAATGATATTTGCTGTTACAGAGATTACACCGATTCCGCCGAGGGACATAAGTGGAAGAATCTGATCATCATTTCCTGAATAAATGTCGATGCATCCATTAGCAAGTGCAGCAAGCTCTGCAACCTGTGAAATATTTCCTGATGCTTCCTTAATAGCTACGATATTATCAACTTCCTTAGCTATCTTAACAGCTGTTGCTGGAAGAATGTTACAACCTGTTCTACTTGGAACATTGTACATGATTATAGGAAGATCTGTTGACTCAGCAACCTTAGTATAGTGCTGAACAAGTCCACCCTGTGTACACTTGTTATAGTAAGGAGTAACTATGAGAAGTCCATCAACTCCACACTTCTCTGACTCCTGTGATATCTCGATAGCTGTGTTTGTATCATTTGATCCTGCTCCGGCAATTACTGGTATACGACCATTTGCCTGCTCAGCTACTACACTGATACTCTCAAGATGTTCTTCAACTGATTGTGTTGCAGATTCGCCTGTTGTACCACAAACTATGATAGCATCAGTCTTATGCTCTACATGAAAATCAACCAGTCGTCTTAGTCCTTCATAATCTACATCACCATTCTGAAGAAATGGTGTAACGAGTGCAACACCCGAACCCTTAAATATAGCCATAATACATTATCCTCCTTCAATTTAAACAACACTATATTTACAAAGAAAATGGACCAAAACGGAGTTTCGGTCCATAGATAATCCTATACCGTAGCACTCCATCCTGTTATCCGGATGACAGTCCTTGAATTATTCATCCAAGTCCCAGCCCATGAAACTGCGTGGAATTTCATCGCTTCGGCGACTCATCCTTTCACAGATCGTCTATTGGGCCAGCCCCATCAGAAATGCTACTGATAATCGTCGCGTCCTCTACCTTAGAAGACTATAACACTATACAGAAGGGGTGTCAAGCTATCGCTCTTTTGTTATGCAAAACGTATTGTTTTTTTATACCTAATAAGTAATTTATTTCCACTCTTCATATACTTTCTGGGAAACTTTCTTTATTGCTTCTACACCTTCGCTCGTACTACTCAGTTGACTCATCAGAACGCAGAGGATATAGTCACTGTCTTCACCATATACAATGGCTACATCATGCTCCACATCTTCAAGCTCTCCAGTCTTATTAGCTACCGCAACACCTGAAGGAAGCCCTGCAGGTATCTTACCTGTACGCTCCTGCTTCTTCATGTAACCTACTATCTTGTCCGCTCCCTTTACATCTCCGTTATAGAGCTTTTCTAGATAGTCTCCTACTTCTGCAACTTCTACATAATTTTCATTTTCAGAATCAAAGTCGAGCATTAGTCTTCCCATTTTGCTCTCAGTATATCCCAGAGACTGGATATATTCATTCACAAATGCCATACCCTTATCAGCATCTTCAAGTCCAAGTATTCTGACCAGCTGATTAGCACTGTCATTATCACTTGCAGAGATCATCTTCTCCACTAGAGCATCGAGATTACTTTCTGAATAGCCCGCTCTTTTCAGTCTGTCCATATCCTCATAAACCTTACCGGCTATGAAGAGCTTGATAACACTTGCTGCGCGGTGTGTTGCTGTAGATAGGTTTATAGTTTCGCCTGTCTTCAGATTCTTTATAAAGGCTGAGCATACCGCTCCTTTATTCCTCTCACTGTCCAGTATGTCATTTACAGACTTCTCTAGCTCAGATGCCTCGTGAGGCGCCTCAACTGGAATAGTGTAGTAACCATTATCGAGTCCGAAATATTTATTGATACCAAATACTATTCCTTCGACCATCTTCGCCTGATAATCTTCATTCTGCATATTTGTATCATCCGTCTGATTGGTCATATAGCCCATCTCGAGAATCATTACCGGCACCTGACTCCAGTTGATTCCTGTCATAGTATCAGTGGTCTGTACGCCCTGATTTGACATGCCTGTATTCGCACAGTATTCATCTAGAACGTTTGTTGCAAGAGCGTAGCTATCATCATACAGAACTCCAACATTCGGATTACTAGAAGAACCAACCATCGCAAGAGCTCCACTTATACTAGAGTCGTCGCTTCCATTAGCATGAATTCTGATGCTTATATCCGCTCCCGCATCATTCGCAAGACACGCTCTCTCCATATTGCTGATGGCGGTGTCATTATCCTCTCTAGTCATAATGACGTTGTAGCCTTCTTCCTCAAGCTTGTCACGAAGCTTGAGTGATATATCGAGGTTCAGCTGATATTCTGGAACCCCCGTGAATCTTCCTGTAGTTCCTCCAGTAGCTTTTGCCTTCATCTCTGAAGAGCCTGGTGCATTTGGCTCCAGAGCACTCATATCTACTCTTTCACTTTGATGTCCTGGATCAATAGAAATAAGAATATCACTCTTTGGATTAATCATCACTTCCGCTTCCAGTTCAGTAGCTTCAAGGGCTGTAGCCTCCGTTGCTGTCGCTACGCCGCTATCCTCCACATCATTAACAGAAGCTTCCTCCTCGGAAGCTTCTGTAGTCATTTCTGAAGTTTTCTCCTCTGCCTTTCCACAGGACGTAAGCCCCAGAAGCAGAGAACATATAAGTATGGCACTTACTATTTTCTTCATCTCTTTTTCCTATTTATCAAGTGGATATCCATTTGGATCGAGAGCATACTCTCTATCCTTAAGTAGCTTAGCATTTGCAAGCTCCACGTCATTTAAACTATAGTCACTGAAATCCTCTGGTTCAATGGTTCCGCTATACCAGTCTTTACTATTGAAGTAATCTTGCAATTCCTTCGAAGCAAATTTTCTACCATGTCTTGCATAGATTTCATTCTTTGCATAGTTGAGTTCCTTAAGACTGAGATCTTTTATATCATCTTCTGTAAGGAGCTCTCTACTACTGTTTTCGATTATGTAGTCGCCATCTAGCTCCTCTGTCTCAGATATATCCTTGCCTTCATCATCTAGAACTGTCTTCGCCTTGATATAAACCTTGTCATCCTGAGTATATCCCTGACCTGTAATCTTGATAACGTCGCCCTTTGAAGCATGGTCATTTATCTTATAATCCAGATCACTCATATCTATTCGGACACTCTTTATATCCTCAAGGAAGGTATCTCCATCCTTGAAGCTAAGATTCTGTGCAAGCTTGATTATATAGTCTCCACTATTACTCTCTGAAAATGTACCTTCGATTGTTATATCTGCTTTATCCGTCAGATCGTAATCAGCCTTAACTTCTTCTTTATCCTCTTCAGCCTCAGTTGTAGCTTCCGTTGCAGCCTCTGTAGTAGCTTCATCTGCCTCCGTTGACTTCTCTTCCTTCTTATCGTCATCCTCATCATCGTCGTCATCGTAATCTTTTTCGATTCTATCCTCATCTGAATTAAGGACATTATTGTAAAGGAACATGAAGCCGAGAGCACATAGGAGTAAGAAGAAGATTATTACAACTACTATAATCAGCACCTTCTTGCTAGAACCATTTGAGTCTTTTTGTTTTCCCTGTTCTTTAGCTGAACTTGTGTTTTTCTGCACTGAATTTCCAGATGATTTCTGAACAGAAGCTCTATTGGCGTCTGGCATCTGAGTCTCTTCAGCCTGAGAGGTTGGCGCCTGCTGAGTTGGTGCCACCTGTTGTGGCTCGACAAAGGCGGAATCAATAACTTCAGTAGTCTCCACCTTAGCTCCACAGGATGTACAAAAGCCATCGCCTTCCTTCAGTTTATTACCACAATTGGTACAGAAAAGTGGTGTTATCTTCTTTACAAGCTTCTCCTGCTTCTTTCCACACGCTGTACAGAATATAGCATCGCTCTTTAGCTCTTTACCACAATACTCACATCTCATTTTACTTTCCTCGGTTTGTATGATTCTTAATTTCGTCTAAATAGGATTTAATAAAATAGCATTTAATATAGATAATCATCGATATCTGTCAGTCCATACTGACGAGCATAAGATACAAAGTCATCTACATCACTTGAGATCATGCGCTGCTTCTTAGCATTCTTGTAGAGATACAGCTCATCATCAGATTTATAAAGAATCTTGTCTCTCTTGATATAGATATAATCATCTACATCTCTGATTTCGTCCTTCTTCTGTCCATCCTTGTTATAGAGCTCAAGGTCACCCTTTGAAGAATATACATATTCCTCCTGCTTTGTAACAGCAACAGTACCATCTACATCACTGAGAACCTCTTCTGAACTTGCACCATTATATTTATATAGTGTTCCTTCATCCTCCTCATCGAATCTGATGTAGTATAGATTTCCTGACTTGAAGGTTCCACCGATTGATTCGTAGTCATCCTCAAGAAGCTCGAACCTGGAGAACTTATCACCTGATATCTCTGCATAGTAGAACTCTTTTTCATCGTCCTTGTAGGTAGAGATTGCAACCTTATCACCATCTACTGCTTCTACAAATACAGTATCTGCATCTGCTTCGAATTCCTGAGGCTCGCCATCAGCTATCTGATAATACAGCTGACTATTTGAATATATCTCAAGTATCTTGTCACCAGCAGTAGCATCTCCAAGGGATGCATAGTTGATCTTATCCCATTCATCTGGAACATCGTTATAGATCAGAATTCCGCTTTCCGCGTCACCCATTACATGATTTACACTGTCGCAAAGTACAGTCTCATCATTTTCAAAACCTGCCAGACAAACCTTATACTTGTCTACAGCATATTCCATTTCCTTATAATTCTCAGCGGTATAAGCCATTGACTCATTATCATTATAATTATCCCAGAGTTCTGTAAGCTTATCGTCGTCTACCTTATACCACTTCTTAGAAGCATCATCGTAGTAGAACTCATAATCATACCACCAGCTATCAGTATAGTAGTAACCCAGCTCCTCATCATAGTCGAGGTCATCATAGAACTCTGTCTTCTTTTCATCATCTATAGATTCATCAAATACTTCATCCAGTACATCCGCCTCAGAAACTTCAACAAAAGCATCTGCCTTAGTTGGTTCCTTGAGTTCATCAAGTCCATCTGGGAAGGAAATATAGTCTGAATAATGTGTTAAATCTCTAGTATAGTAGTCGTAATATACAACGCCTGTCTTAGCATTATAATCTATTATATCGCTTACATTTTCGGCAAGCTTCTTAGCCTGCTTCTTGTTAGCTATATAGAGGTCAAATGTCTTTCTGCCGGTTTCTTCATCCTCTTCGAAGTTCTTCCTGAAGATAAACATTCCTGAAGCTGTAAGAGTATAAACATTATCTATGTCATCCTCTATTACTACCTTCTTGCCTGCAGAAGAATCAATATATCCTATTTCTGCATCTGCATTTTCATAGCTTCCATTACTTGTATAGTAATAAACTGTGTTATCATCCTCACTTACACAGAAATCAGCAACTTGCTTAGCAACAGTTATGCTCTTGCCCTTCTTCTCCATAACAAGCTTTCCGTTGTCATCGAGATAGAAAACATCATCCTTAACAAACTGGAAGTAACGCACGTCCTTTGCTACTTCTTCAATATACTGCTTATTAGACCTATTCTTCTTCAGCTTGCTGACCTTTACTCTGCATAGAGTGCTTGTATCATTTTCGTTGTCATAATCTGTGAAGAAATATATATACTTTCCATCCTCTGTAAATGCATTATTAGGAACATAGTCATCAAAAGATAGTCTGTCTATTTCCATTGCATTCTGAGGCTTATTAACATCCTTCAGATAATAGAGCTTGTCATCTGATTTGAACAGAATAGCATTTTCCTTTTTGTAAGTAAGCTTTGGAATGATCAGACAGAATAAAAGTAGAAGCAGAACTATTGCACCTACTGCCGAACCTGCTATGATTGCTATCTTCTTAACATTGATATTACTTGGTGTTTTCTGCTTAGGAACTGCTTGCTGTACTGGTGTTGCCTGTTGCACTGGAGCTGCTTGCTGTGCCATTTCTGGTTGTACAGGCTGTTGCACTGGCTGCTGTACTGGCTCTGGCTGCACTGGCTGCTGCACTGCTTCCGGTTGTGCCGGTGCCGGTTGTACATCCTCTACTGGCGCTCCACACGCTGTACAGAATCTTGCTCCCTCTTCTATGGGACTTCCACATTTACTACAAAACATTTTTCATACCCTCCCGGATTATTGCCATAGCTATGGCATAATTTATTTATAAGAAAAACATATCACTCTTACCTATGCGCTGTCTGAGACTCTCATATGAAATGATCGTCGCTGACGCAGCGGCATTTAGACTCTCAACCTTACCGAGCATCGGAATTCTTAGTAACTTATCTGCCTTTTTACTTACTTTCTCAGATAGACCCGCTCCCTCGTTTCCTATAAGATACGCCGAAGGAATAGTCAGATCTTCGTCATATATAGAACGACCATCCAGGTGCATTCCAAATATCTTAATTCCCGCTTCTTTCATCCTATCTATGTCACCTAAAATATCATAGGTTATAACAATCTTTTTTCTGAAGATTGAGCCCATCGTTGATCTAACAACCTTTGGACTATAGATATCAACGGAATCATAGCTCACAAGGATTCCAGTAACTCCGGCTCCCTCTGCGGTACGAATTATAGTACCCATATTACCTGGGTCCTGGAGTCTCTCAACTATAAGGATAAATGGTGTCTCGTCCTTTGTCCCGATTATATCCTCCAGCTTATACTCCTTCATATTTACCAGAGCAACTATACCCTGAGGCTTCTCGGTTTGAGCTATCTTCCTAAGTACAAGCTCTGAAACTATGAAGCTCTGTCCCCTATCTACAGCTCTATTCACCAGCTTCATCATACGTGGATCTGTTGCAACATGTTTGTCAAAAAAAGCTTGTGTCATAAAAAGTTGATCCAAATCATTTGATGGAACTTCTCTTACCATTCTGAGCCCTTCAACCAAGTACTTTCCGGAATACCGTCTCTCCTTGGCGCTGCTCATGATTTTATTTACCCTTTTAACTTTTTCATTATTCACAGATGTGATAGTTTCCAAGCTTCCACCTCCACTACTTTTTAACCCTTACTAGAACTCTATCTCTTCCATATTCCAGAATGAGTGCCTCTTCTATTCCAGTATCCAGATCAACGTTTGCAGGGCACCTAAATCCTTTCTTCTCCTCGCCTAACTGTACATACACCGGTGTAAAGCCTCTATGCTCACCTAGAACAGTTTCAAAATCCCCTTTGTTCTTTGTGTATTCAGCCTGATTCTTAAATAATACCCAGAGCTCCTTGCTCTCAGCATTTCCCTTCTGCACAAAACTCTCCATCGAGTAAATGTCTGACGCTATCAGTTTACTCTCATCATCAGAGACCTGAGCACGTCCCTTTATAATGACTGCATTATTTACCTCGAGAAGTGATCTATATTTCTCATACGCCTGAGGGAAAACTATAACCTCCATCGAACCATATAGATCCTCGACACTAAGGATAGCCATATTCTCTCCCTTACGGGTTATCCTTGTATTAATGGATTCGATCAGACCACCCAGTGTATAGTTTCTTCCATCAACGGCACTAACGAGTCCCGTTTCCTCATCGATCTCAAAATCAGAGGTTTTGATATTTGTCTGTTTCTCAAGTAGCTCTCTAACATTATCCAGTGGGTGTCCACTGATATAGAGACCCAGCATCTGTTTCTCACCACTAAGAATTATATCCTTAGAGAATTCAGGAACATCTGGGTAGTCTACCTGGAACTGTTCACTATCCTCCTCCGACATAAAGTCTAGCAGTGACATCTGACCACTTGCATTTTTCTTCTTCTCTGCTGATACAGCAGAAGCTATATCAGGATAAGCTGTCATCATCTGTTTTCTGTTGGCACCAAAAGAGTCAAATGCACCCGCGAGTATAAAGCTCTCTATAGTTCTCTTGTTGGCTTCTTTTCCAGACATTCTGGATATATAATCCTTCAGATCCTTGAAGAGACCATTTGCGCGTCTTTCTTCAACGATAGCATCTACTACTGCATCTCCAACAGACTTGATAGCGGACATACCATATCTGATTCCATCCTCGGCAACTGTGAATCTGCCTTCTCCGTAATTAACGTCTGGCGGCAGGATCTTGATTCCCATCCTACGAACAGCCTCGATATAAGTCTTCAGCTTCTCTGATTTATCTCTAACAGATGTAAGCAGTGCAGCCATATAATCCAGCGGATAATATCTCTTGAGGTAAGCTGTCTGATATGTGATTACACAGTACGCCGCAGCATGTGACTTGTTAAATGCATAACTAGCGAAGTCTGTCATTTCATCAAATATCTTATTAGCTACTTCCTCGCTTATTCCATTCTTGATACATCCCGGAACGCCTAGTTCTTCATTTCCATAAACGAAGTACTCTCGTTCCTTCTCCATTACGCCAGCCTTTTTCTTAGACATAGCACGTCTAACCTCATCAGACTTGCCCATGCTATAACCTGCCAGCGACATAACTATCTGCATTACCTGTTCCTGATAAACAATACAACCATAGGTTGGTTCAAGAATAGGCTCCAGCTCTGGAGTATCATACTTGATAGGACCAGTGGTATTCTTCCCCTTTATATATTGAGGGATGAAATCCATTGGGCCGGGACGATACAGGGATATACCTGCCACTACATCCTCTAGACTGTTTGGTTTTAGCTCCTTCATGAAGGACTGCATTCCGCCACTCTCTAGCTGGAAGACTCCCGCGCAGTCGCCAGAAGATATCAGCTCGAATACATTTGGATCGGCCATATTGATGTTATCTATATCTATGACCTCACCGGTTCTTTCCTCTATATTCTTCAGCGCATCCTTAATAACCGTAAGGTTTCTGAGTCCCAGGAAATCCATCTTGAGAAGACCCAGCTGTTCGAGGGTATCCTTCTCAAACTGAGTGGATATAGCATCCTCACCACTATTTTTACAAAGTGGAACATATTCAACAATTGGCTCTCTACCAATAACCACTCCCGCCGCATGCTTTGAAGGATGATTTGGAACTCCCTCTAGCTGAAGCGACATATCAACGAGATATTTTACATCCGAACTCTCGTTATAATATTTTATAAAATCAGGACTTTCCTTTAGTGCCTGAGAAAGTGTCATTTGATTCGAACCATTAGGGATAGCCTTTGCCACCTTATCGACCAAACTTCTATTTATATCTAGCGCACGACCTACGCTTCTTATCGCATTTCTCGCCGCCATGGTTCCGAAGGAAATAATCTGCACAACCTTCTCTGGACCATACTTTTCGGAGACGTATGCTATCATAGCCTGTCTACCCTCAGGTGCGAAATCGATATCTATATCGGGCATGCTTACACGTTCCGGATTCAGGAATCGCTCGAAAATCAGGCTATATCTGATAGGATCGATATTTGTAATCTTGAGACAATAGGATACGATACTACCTGCTGCAGATCCTCTACCAGGGCCTACAGCTATATCGTGACTCTTTGCATAATTAACGTAGTCCCAAACTATCAGGAAGTAATCCACGAAGCCCATATCTCTTATGACACCCAGTTCGTAATGGAGTCTCTCCTCCAACTCTGGTGTGACATTTTCATATCTTTCCTTAAGTCCCTTTTCACATAGGTAAGTAAGATAAGAAAAGGCATCTGGATATTCTTCTGGAACATCGTACTTAGGCAGCTTCTGCTCTCCGAAAACGATTTCTACATTACATCTCTCTGCGATTTTATGTGTATTCTCAACCGCCTGCTTTGCATAGCTGAATAGCTTTAGCATTTCCTCCTCAGACTTGAGATAGTACTGTCCGCCCTCATATCTGAGTCTATTTTCATCGTTAATTGTATTTCCCGTCTGCATGCATAGGAGGATGTCATGAGCCTCCCAATCCTCAGCACGTACATAGTGAGAATCATTTGTACAAACCAGCTCTATTCCTGTCTCCTCGGACATTCTAAGGAGATCAGCATTTACGATCGTATCATCAGAGAGGCCGTGGTCCTGCATTTCCAGGAAGTAATTACCCTCACCAAAAATATCGAGGTATTCAAGGGCCGCCTTCTTTGCCTCATCGTACAGCCTTCTCTTCAGATAAAATGCCACTTCACCCTGAAGACATGCAGAGAGACAAATGATTCCTTCATGATGCTCTCGTAGAACTTCTTTATCGACACGAGGCTTATAGTAGAAGCCCTCTGTGAAGCCCTGCGAAACTATCTTGGTCAGATTCTTGTAACCGATTTCATTTTCCGCGAGAAGAATCAAATGATAATATCTCTCATCATTTGCGCCTGTCTCTCTATCGAATCTACTACCCGGAGCAACATACACCTCGCAACCTAGAATAGGTTTTATCCCCTGAGCCTTGCATTCTTTATAGAACTCAATCACGCCGTACATAACACCGTGGTCAGTTATTGCAAGACTATCAAAGCCAAGCTCCTTGGCCCTTCCTACGAGGTCAGGAATCTTAGCAAATCCATCTAGCAAGCTATATACAGTATGTACGTGTAAATGTGTGAATGCCATAAGTTACTCTTCTCCGATGTAATCTATTTCTGTCTTAAATATTTATCTTTCTTATTATGATTTATCTTGATGTCGTGTTTACGTTTTCTGTTGTACTTTCTATCTAGACTAGTACTTAGTTTTTCAGAATATTTTTTCTCTAGCTTCTTTTCTATTTTCTTCTTATACTTCTGTCTCTTAAGATATCTCCTGTAGCCCTCCATATATCTCTTTGCATATGCAAAGGTCTCCTCCTCGCCCTTTTCAGCTAGCATGTTGAGGAGCATTTCTAGTCTCTTCTTGGTATATGGATGAAGGATATTCTTGCTCTTACCATTCATGTAATAGTTAAGAGCGGATCTATCTGTATAATCGTCCTTATGGTATATCTTACTGGCGGCCACTCTGTCGCAGAACATTTCCACAATGTAGTTGTCCGGCATTTTCATACCAATAACACTTCCATCTCTTTTCTCTAGATTGTAATCCAGCCAATACTCGAGATGGTGCTTGTTGCGGCCCTTGTGATGGAGCCAGGAGGAGGTATAACCTATATCCTCTCGCTCGGCTTCATTCGGACTTCTATTTCCCTGATAATACTTGGCACCAACAGAAAATTCTGTCCAGGAATATTTTGATAGGTCATGGAGTATTCCCTGCTTATAGAGTCCACATCTGAAGCAATTCTTGCCCACCTCGAGCTTATGCTCATTGATGGTGCAAAGGTGTTTATACCATTTTTCCTGTTTGATTTTTTCTATCAGATCTTTAACAATTTGTTTATTCATTATATTAATCCTATGACAATTACGGCTATTCCAAGAACGACCATAATTATTCCATTCCTTCTGACCTTTTTACATACAAAGTTATTATATCACCTTAGCGTAATTCTTTCATTCAAAAATAATAATAATTTGCATATATCTTTATTTTGTAAAACAGAAAAATAGATGTGTAAAGAGGGGCATTTCACATGCACCTTTCTACACATCTACTTATAATTTCTAGTCTCTAAGTTTTAAACCTCTGCCTTCCACAGACCGTGAAGATTGCAATATTCATAAGCTGCTGTAACCTTGTCACCATCAACGATAGCAAACTTAGCAACTGGCTCATCTCCAGGAGAGAGAATCTTGCGCTGTCTTCCCTGCTCTGTCTCAAGTGTAATCCACTGGATGTAATGAGCATCCATCATTGGATGTTCTACAGAACCAACCTTAACTGTAACTATATTTCCATCTATCTCAATTACAGGAACATGCTTCTCTCCTGCTGCGTCTGTTGTATTAGGAACTATTTCAACCATAGTCTCGCCGCAGCATTTAACATCGCATGCATCCTTGTTAAGATATGTGATCATATTGCCACATTTTGTACATTTAAATACCTTCATTTGTAATCCTCCTTCGTGTTTTAAGTCTCATTTATTTGAATTTTTTTGTTTTGTTACTACAACTAATATTTTAACATAAGTACGCTTCATAGTGAAACAGAAAATCATCATAATATTGACTAACTGGAAACAGAAAATAGTCGCAAAAACATTTGAGAAAAGAGTCCCTTTATGGTATAGTATCGCTTGTATGCCTAAGTGGCGCAGTTGGTAGCGCAACTGATTCGTAATCAGTAGGTCGTCGGTTCGAGTCCGATCTTAGGCTTTTTATTTTACTCTCAATTATATTTGAATTATATATTTGGATAATTTTGAGGGGGTTGAGGAGAATCACAAGATGGAATATAACTTTTTTGCTACTATATCCAGAATGAAATATATAGACAGATGGGCGCTGATGCGTAACTCTCGAAACGAGAATCTAAGTGAGCATAGCCTAGAAGTTGCTATGATAGCCCATGCACTTTGCGTTATAGGAAATGCGCGTTATGAAAGAAATCTAAATGCTGACAGAGCCGCTCTCATTGGTCTATATCATGACTCATCTGAAATAATAACCGGCGATATGCCAACACCTGTAAAGTATTATAATCCTGAGATCAAGGATGCTTATAAACAGGTCGAGAAAATAGCTGAATATAAGCTACTCGAAAAGCTTCCAGCAGATCTTAGACCTGCCTTCGAAGAGATTTATAAATCAACTAATTCTGCCGAAGATAAATATATGCGTAGACTAGTTAAGGCTGCCGACAAGCTCTCCGCCTACATCAAATGTATCGAAGAAGAAAAAGCCGGCAACACAGAGTTTTCAACTGCTAAAGAATCTGTCGGCAAAGCAATCGAGAAGCTCAGATCCGAACTGCCTGAGGTGGATGACTTCGTAAAAGAATTCCTACCACCATACGGTAAAACCCTCGACGAACTCTCATAATGAGTATTTTGGGTCGGATGAGTATATAGGGACGGTTCTCATTTACTCATTAAAAATGAGTAAATGAGAACCGTCCCTATATACTCATCTATCATCATAAATAAAAAAGTGAGTAAATAAGAACCGTCCCTATTTACTCAAGAACCGTCCCTATTTACTCACTTAATTTTTTTATTCCCAAGGCATTTTTGGTTTTGATTCGCCGTCCTGACTATCACTTTCGGTGCTGTCGACATTTTCCTCTTCTTTAGGCTCAGTTGTTTCATTTTCAACTGGAGCTACTGTTTCAGAAGTTGTCTCAGGAGCCGTCTCTTCTGGCTCTATTTCTTCGTCATCGTTTAGGAGCTCGTCTCTACGTTTCTCGAACTCGGCACTGGCAAATACTTTGTATTTATCCTTGTCTTTTTCTTTTTTCTTTTTGGCTTTCTTGACCTTAGCCTTTACCTTTTCCTTGGTCTTTTCAGCAAGAGACTTTACTTTGAAAGTCTTAGTAATATCTCCTGATGTAAGGGAATCTCCCTTATCGACCTTTGGCATCACACCGCCTGTTACCTGATTAAAGATATCCATGAACTCTTTACCAGTAATAGACTCGTGATCTATCAGATAAGTAGCTATCGCATCAAGTATAGCGATATTCTCTGAGAGCAGCTTGTAAGCCTTAGCATAGCCATTATTAATGATCTTGCGAACTTCTTCGTCAATCATGGTTGCTGTCTCATCAGAACACTCAAGCACTCTTCTACGATCCAGATACTCTCCGGTTATACCCTCGAGCTGAACCATTCCGAATCTATCGGACATACCATACATGGTAACCATTGCTCTGGCTGTCTTGGTAGCCTGCTCTATATCATTTGAAGCACCATTTGTAACTGATGGGAACTTCAGTGCTTCTGCAGCACGTCCACCCATTGTTATAACGATATCTGCTTCCATCTCTGCCTTTGTCTGCAGATTCTTCTCTTCCTCTGGAGCCTGCCATACATATCCAAGAGAACCTTTTGTTCTTGGAACGATAGTAATCTTCTGAACCGGCATTGTATTCTTCTGAAGCATCGTAAGGAGTGCATGTCCTGCCTCATGATAAGCTACAACGCTCTTCTCATCAGCAGATAAAATGTTATTCTTCTTCTCCTTACCAGCAAATACAACCTCAATGGATTCAAGAATATCTGTCTGAGAAACAAATCTTCTGCCTTTTCTTACAGCTGTAAGAGCCGCTTCATTGATAATGTTCTCCAGATCAGCACCTACTGAACCGCTAGTTACATTTGCTATTTCCTTTAGATCAACCGTCTCGTCGAGCTTGACATCCTTAGCATGAACCTTCAGGATATCTTCTCTACCCTTGAGATCAGGTCTCTCAACTATTACTCTTCTATCAAAACGACCAGGTCTCAGAAGTGCCTTATCCAGAACTTCAGGTCTGTTAGTTGCAGCAAGGATAATGATACCCTTAGAGGAATCAAATCCGTCCATTTCAGATAAGAGCTGATTCAGTGTCTGCTCACGCTCAGAATCTCCGCCCATGTGACGGGTATCTCTGCTTCGACCTATAGCATCTATCTCGTCTATGAAAATGATACAAGGCGCCTTCGTATTTGCCTGTTTGAAAAGGTCTCTAACACGGGAAGCACCTACACCGACATACATCTCTACGAACTCGGAACCTGACATAGAGAAGAAGGGAACTCCAGCTTCTCCGGCTACAGCCTTTGCTAAAAGTGTCTTACCAGTTCCTGGAGGGCCCACCAGAAGTGCACCCTTAGGAAGTCTTGCACCGATTTCCAGATATTTCTTTGGCTCCTTAAGGAAGTCAACCATCTCAGTAAGAGATTCCTTAGCTTCTTCCTCGCCGGCTACATCATCAAATGTAACTCCAGTATTCTTTGTCATATCATATAGCTTCGCGTTGGACTTTCCAACATTCATGATTCCACCAGAACCACCTGCTATACGTCTCATGATAAGCATTGTAATGAAGTACATTACAGCTATCAGTATAATGTAATACAGAACCTGACTGAGTATTGCATTTCCGCCTTCATCCACTGCTGTGAACTCAACGTCTGCCTTCTCCAGTCTGTCTACCAGACGGTAGTCATCTGTTCTAATACAATAATAAGTTACATTCTCAACATTCTTATCTTCAAATATAGGTGTGAACTTAATCTTCTTCTCATATATCTTCACATTCTTGACATTTCCGTCTTCCAGCATCTGAATGAATTCGTTGTAGTTTACCTTCTCTTCACCAGAGCTTTTATAGGTATTAAATGCCATAAGGAAAATAATCGAAAGAATAACAGCTATAACCACGCCACCTATAATGCTATTGAAGCCACCTGGTTGTTTCTTGTTGTTATTGTTGTCGTTATTATTATTCTGATTGTTGTTATTTTCTTCCATGTCTTACTTTCTGTTTTACTAATAATTACTTATAAAGTGGGTACTTATCTGTAATGCTCTTAACAAGCGCCTCAGCTGCAGCACTATCCTTATCAAGAATAGCAGCCTTAAATGCATCTGCGATAGTATACATATCTTCCTTAACTGCTCCACGAGTTGTAACTGCAGGAGTACCAACTCTAATACCACTTGTTACGAATGGTGACTGTGGATCATTTGGAACTGTATTCTTGTTAACAGTTATACGCACCTCATCAAGTGCCTTCTCAACCTCTTTACCTGTAAGTCCAAGCTTCTTAAGGTCAACGAGCATCAGGTGATTATCTGTACCACCAGATACGATATCAAATCCTCTATCCTGAAGAGCTGCTGCAAGTGTTGCAGCATTTTCAACTACTCTACCCATGTAATCCTTGTAATCCTGTGAAAGAGCTTCCTTGAAGCACACAGCCTTACCAGCGATAACATGCATCAGAGGACCACCCTGGATACCAGGGAAAATAGCCTTGTTGAAGTTATACTTAGCATTAACTTCTTCGCTACAAAGGATCATACCACCTCTTGGTCCACGAAGAGTCTTATGAGTTGTTGTTGTTGTGATGTCCGCATATGGGATAGGGCTCATGTGATATCCTGCAGCAACAAGACCAGCGATATGTGCCATATCTACCATAAGAACTGCACCAACCTCATCTGCGATCTCACGCATCTTCTTGAAGTCTATCTCTCTTGCATAAGCTGAAGCACCAGCAACGATAAGCTTTGGACGAGCCTCCTTAGCTATAGCAAGTACATTATCATAATCAATACGTCCCTCATCATTTACTCCGTAAGGAACACAGTTGAAATATTTACCTGACATATTTACAGGTGAACCGTGTGTCAGATGTCCGCCGTGGTCAAGGTTCATTCCCATAAATGTATCTCCAGGATTCATTACTGCGAAGAATACAGCCATGTTAGCCTGAGCACCTGAGTGAGGCTGAACGTTAGCATACTCAGCACCAAACAGTTCCTTAGCTCTATCTCTTGCAAGATCCTCAACTACGTCCACATACTGGCATCCACCGTAGTATCTCTTACCTGGATAACCTTCTGCATATTTATTTGTAAGGTGACTTCCCATTGCAGACATTACTGCTTTAGAAGCTATATTCTCTGAAGCAATAAGCTCGAGATTGTCATTCTGACGATTCCACTCGTCAGTCATGGCTGCTGCCACCTCAGGGTCTACTTTCTTGATTTCCTCAAAATCAAACATTTTCATTTCCTCCGTAATGATTATTTATATTTACTGTTTTATTATAAAGATTCTTTGGGCGCCGCCCTCAGAATGACATTATATCTTGCTACTAATCTTAGATAGAGCTTATTATACTTCTATCTGAGATAGAACTTCTCCTATCTTGTCATGTATGACGATGTCCGCCTGAGCATCTCTACCCGTTGATGCCATATTCAGAACTGCCAGGTGCTTGCCCCCAAAGTAATTAACGAAGCTTGCTGCGGGATAAACAACAAGTGAAGTTCCTCCAATAATCAGCATGTCCGCCTTGGAAATGTGCTCAATGGCGCGACTGATAACATAGTTATCAAGTCCCTCCTCATAAAGAACAACATCTGGTCTAACCAGACCACCGCAGACCTTTCCATCCACTACATTGTCACACTTTGGAACACCCTCTGAAGCAAGTATATACTTCACCCCGGCATGAACATCTTCTTCCGTACTACTGTACTCTTTCCCGCACTTAGTGCAGTAGTTTCTAAGCACAGACCCGTGAAGCTCAAGAACCTCTTTGCTTCCAGCTGCCTGATGGAGCCCATCAATATTCTGAGTTATGACCGCCTTCAGCTTTCCTGCCTTCTCCATCTCTGCCAGCTTATAATGCGCAGCATTTGGCTTTGCATCTGGCGCCAGCATCTTGTCCTTGTAGAACTCATAGAAATCTTCAGTCTTATGCACCAAAAATGTATGACTAACGATTTCTTCTGGTGGATACTTATATTTCTGATTATATAGTCCATCCTGACTTCTGAAATCAGGAATTCCGCTTTCAGTAGAAACTCCCGCCCCACCAAAGAATACTATATAATTAGATTCATTGATTGCATCTTGTAACGCCTGTATATTCTCCGTCATTCTACTTTACTCACCTCGACCTTCACACTATATGAATCATTGATCTCATATATATCCTTCGTGTCAAAATCAACAGTCATTTCATTTTCGCCTATATTCAAATCCTTAACGTTGATGCGAGGGTTGATATCATCAATTGTAAGTCCTGTTATATCCTCTTCAAAGCCGTTTAGCTTAACCTTGATGTTGTCAGGAGAAACGATGTCATAATTATAATCTGGATTTCCACCTATGATGCGTATCTTATTCTTTGCAACAGTAATATCCAGCTCCTTCATCGCCTCGATCTCCACATTGACCGCAAGATCACTTACGCTCTCATCCGCAAGGAATATGTCATTAGACAGATAATTAGTAAGATCAATATTCTTCTCAATATTTGTATCTGCATCAGTTACTATAATATCATTGATATCTATAGAATCAATACTTTCCAGGTCTTCTGGAGCACCTGCAATAACGATTGAGGATGGCTCATAATTAATAGCCTTTATTCCATATCCATCCTTAAGCTTGCCGGCTGTATTTACATTTATATTTACAGTCTTCGTCTGGTATATAGGTACATTTACGCTTACTGTGCTTGCTGAAAGGGAAATGTTATCCTTCTGAACAGCTGAACCGTAACCATCTATGCATCCAAGATTTACTATCTCGACTATGTCTTTCTCTGCACCAGAAACATCAATTACTGCCCTGGCTTCAACTATGTTTGCCAGCACCGACTCAGGGCCTGTAACAGTGACCATATTTGGAGTAGGAACAGGGTTTCCTGCAGCATACCCCTCCTTGGCGTCGCCTGTAGTAATAACTCTGACCGGAATACTCTTCTCCGATTCCTCCTCTATACTGAGTGTTACGTACTGATTTACAGGAGTAATTGTCAGCTTCTTAGCTGAAGAGTTAGGTATATTCGAATTGGTAATTACATCGATAGTTGTTGAGTTAGTAACCGAGAGATGTGACAGATCCGCGGTCGCCACGAAGTCATTTGCCTCAAGATTCTCCACTATCGATCTTGGTCCACGAACTATTATTTCAACAGATTCACCATCCGTTACATTATAGAGATTGCCATTTGCAATAATGGAATCCCCATTTATCATCTCAACCGGAATATCCGAAATAGTTTTTGTGACAACACCATCCTCGTAGTTCATTACTACAAACCACATGAGAAATGCAATCAGCAGAGCCAGCAGCTTCAGTCCGATATTGTCAAAAATGTTTTTCTTCTTTTCCTTCACTGCTACTGCCCTCCCTTCTTCAGGATGTTGGTCACAGCAGGTCTGTCATCTTTTGGAGGTTCCAGCTTGGACAGCTGACGTCTAAGTCCATCCTCATCAAGATCCTGATAAAGCTGACCCTTGTATGCAACAGATATACCGCCTGTCTCTTCTGAAACTATGATAGTCATACTATCTGAAACCTCACTAATTCCGAGACCAGCTCTATGTCTGGTACCCAGAGACTTGGCTATATTCTTATTATCAGTAAGTGGCAGGTAGCAGGTAGCCGCTGCAACTCTATTCTTCTGAATAATAACCGCACCATCATGAAGCGGTGTGTTCTTCTCAAAAATATTGATAAGAAGCTGCTGAGATACAACCGACTCCAGCTTGATACCTGTATCAATATATTCACCCATTGGTGTATCGTGTTCTATAACTATCAGCGCACCCGTCTTATCCTTTGCGAGCTGAACTGATGTTTTTACCAGCTCATATATGGTCTTGTCGTTAAGAGCCTTTTCATCATTATTCTTACTTGCAAATGAACTAAAGAATCTGGAAATAATATTCTTTCTACCCAGCTCGTCCAGCGCACGTCTAAGCTCTGGCTGGAACAGAACAACGATTGCGAGCAGGAATACATTTATCAAGTTCTTGGCAATCCACAGAATGGTATTCAGCTTTACGATGGCCGCAAAAATGAGAAAAAGAGCCACCACAACTACACCCTTTACCAGGGTCCATGCTCGGCTCGTTTTCACCCACAATAACAAGTGGTAAATAATATATGCAATTATGATGATATCCAACACATCTGTCCACTTAAGGTCTGGGAAATATATCCCGCTCAGATATGTATGGATAAAGGTACTAATTGCTTCCATCAACTACCCACCTTTATTTATTACTTATCCTCTTTCGCTGTCTTCTCTGAATCTATCTTCGGTACAGCCTTGACATAATAGTAATAGTCATCATCCTCAAACTGTACCCTTTCTGTATGCTGATAATCCAGGATACCCTGTCCAAATCTAACGATCAGTGCCAGGATTCCACCTACTATACTACCAACTAAAACCATCTGTATAGCAACATCATGATGTGTAATATAGCCCGCCAGGATTGCTCCGAGAATATTCACTACGACACCCGCAGCCATAGCTATATAAAGCGCATAGCTATATGTGAACTTAGCAAGCACGCCAATAACAATGATTGTTATCACAAATGCTATAACTGTTGTATAAAGTTCCTTGTTACTTACGAGAACACCTGACAGCTGCTTAACTGCCTCGATCTCATTTTCAGCTGATTCTGTTTTCAGAAGCTCATGCACCTCAGCTGCACAAACTGAGAAGAAGTAAAGTACAACTCCACAAGCTGCAGGAATAGCACCGGCCAGACCTGCTATAACACCGATAATTATCGGAGCAGCAAATGGTATATGAAGCACATAGAAAACAGGAACCAAAAGTACTAAGTATGAATACTTAGGGAAGAATCTTGCAAATACGGCATAAATGATTACAAACAGAACCACAAATACTGCTCCCAGCTCTAAGGATACAGAGAAGGAATGAAGTGTCATAACAACTCCCGCCATAAAGAACATGAAGCCGTCTGGCAGAAGTGCGCATAAAACAGCTAGAAGTATAGTAACCTCTGGCTTGGATGCAAGGCTGTTATAGCCGAACATCTTCTGTATTGAAATGAATACTATAAGTGCCCAAACGAATCTGAGGATAGGAGTAATTATTTCATCCTGCTTCCTGCAGATATCTCTAAGCTTATTCTTCGCGTTGATTATCGCCTGCACTATCCTCACTCCTTTCTACTGGCATCTCTTCATCTAATTCATCGAAATCTCCACCGATACTACTGTAAACCTTTACACGTCCCTTAAGTACATCACTGTGGGCATCTTCCTTTTCATACAGCTTGATCAGTTTTCTAAGCATCCTGTTGTATTTAACAAGTCCCGGTCTAGCCTTCGAATATTTATAATTGTAAACAATAAAACCATATATATAGAATACAACCATTACTATTACATAACCGACCATGAGTCGTGAGATTAGTTTGAAGTAATCAACGTGATTCAGATCCGCCATAATCTTCTCAAACTTAAGCAGTATATATACCGCAACTGTCAGCCAGTAAGCAAAGGTCGCAACAATAAGAGTCTTCAGGCAGCCATACTTAACGTAATCCTCTTTGTAGAAGTTACTCATAGCCAGGCCATCAAACTCTTCGTTTTGCTCATATATAGTGACTTTCGTCATTAGTTTTATCTTTTCTTCATCTAGCATTCTATATCTCCTAAAGGAACACCATACACGTCAATATGATATTCCATCTAGAGTTAAAAATCAAGGGGCGAGGGCGTTCTAGTTTGACTAAATAGTATCAATAAGGTCCAGAGTATGCTCCTCTATCTGCTTCTTACAAAGCTGAACAAATGTATCCAGTGGAACTCCATTCATCTGCTTGTTACCTCTGACATTGACAGAAACTGTATTCTCCTCAGCTTCCTTATCTCCAAGTACCAGAATATATGGCTCCTTGAACTTCTTGAAGCCCTTTATCTTTGTCTTCATATTTTCATCTGAATAGTCAGCCTCAACTCTTATCCCGGCCTTTCTCAGAGTCTTCTCAACCTGCTTAGCATACTCATTATGCTCAGGACGAATAGGAACTATACCAACCTGATAAGGTGACATCCAGAATGGAAATGCTCCCTTGAAGTTCTCGATAAGGATACCAATAAATCTCTCAAAGGAACCGAAGATAGCTCTGTGAATCATAACAGGTCTCTTCTGTGTTCCATCTGCTGCAACATATCTAAGGTCAAAGTTAAGCGGAAGCTGGAAGTCAAGCTGAATAGTACCCATCTGCCACTCACGGCCAATGCAGTCCTTCATCTTAAGGTCGATCTTAGGACCATAGAAAGCTCCATCACCTTCATTTATCTCATATCCGCCTTCACCGTACTTCTTATCAAGTATTCTCTTAAGTGACGCTTCAGCTGTATCCCACAGTTCTGGCTCACCCATGAAGTCATCCGGTCTTGTAGAAAGCTCAGCCTCATATGTAAGACCAAAGGTTTCATAGATATGCTTAGCTATATCCATGATATCGCCGATCTCATCCTCGATCATATCCTCTGTAAGGAAAGTATGATCATCATCCTGGTGGAACATTTGAACTCTGAAGAGGCCATTTAACTCACCACTCTTCTCGCGGCGGTGAATAACCTGAGTCTCACTATATCTAATTGGAAGCTCCTTGTAGCTGTGAAGTCCATTCTTATATACATTTATTGCATTAGGACAGTTCATAGGCTTGATAGCATACTGGATGTCTGTGTCGATAACCTCTTCACCTGTCTCTTCATCTGTAGAAGCATTTGTAACAAGGAACATATTCTCCTTGTAATGTCCCCAGTGACCAGAGGTTTCCCAAAGATTCTTGTGATTTATAACTGGAGCAAGAATTTCCTGATAGCCATATTCCTCATGCAGATCTCTCCAGAAGCTCTGGATAGCGTTGTACATTTTGAAACCTCTTGGGAGCCAGTATGGCATACCTGGTGCTGATTCGTCGAACATGAAGAGCTCCTGCTCAGGACCGATCTTCTTGTGATCACGTTCCATTGCTTCCTTAACAAAATCAAGATGAGCCTTAAGCTCCTGCTTAGATGGGAAGCAGTACATATATATTCTCTGAAGCTGATCATTTTTCTCATTACCTCTCCAGTAGGAACCGGAAACAGACTTAATCTTGTAGGATACATTCATAAGCTCCTGTGAGTTGGAGATATGAGGTCCACGACAAAGATCTACGAAATCCTCACCTGTATAGTAGATAGTTATCTTCTCATCTGCTGGAAGATCATTTATAAGCTCAACCTTGTACTTCTGATCCTTGAATATCTCAAGCGCCTCTTCCTTAGATACTTCCTTGCATATCCAGTCCTCACGACGCTTCAGAATCTCACGCATCTTATCCTCTATAGCCTTGTGATCATCATTTGTGATTGTTCTTGGGAGCATGAAATCATAATAGAAACCGTCATCTATCTGTGGTCCGATTGCTATCTGTACATTCTCCTTACCAAAGATTTCCATAACAGCCTTAGCCATTATATGTGCCATTGAATGTCTGTAAACACTCAGGAAGTACTCCTTCTTCTCATCCTTATCGCTCATTTTTCTTTCCTCCTATTCTTTATCCCTATTTGCACACTCATTTGTACTGTAATATAAAAATCCCTCACACATATATTTATGTGTAAGGGACGTATTATCACGCGGTTCCACCCTTATTGCTATATACAGGAAATGTCATATAGCCTCTCATTATGATTATAACGGAATCACCGTATCCATTTCATATTATGCAAATGAGAACCGTCCCCATTTGCATATATGCAAAAGAGAAACGTCCCTATTTGCACAATTACTAAGGATCCCTCAGAGGTAGTATCCGGTTGTTATAAGTTGCGGGGTTCTCAGCCTCTCCCCACTCTCTGTAAGCTTATCAAAAACAAAGGGACATGTCCTCTTTCGACAGTTTCATATATAATAGCATTTAAGTTTCGTCTTGTAAAGTTTGTTTCTTGAACAATGGAAATGCTATCAACTTCTAAATATCTATTTTCTTCTTCTGCTGGCCGGCCGTCATGGCTACCACCTGTTCTCTTGGAAGTAGTCTCGTACCCCATACAGCGAGCTTCATTCTTAACGTTGGAACTATAACCACCTTGCGTTTATTAAACATCTGTTTTAAGGCATAGGTGACGCAATCATCTGCAGATATTCCCCTAAGCGCAAATTCAACATTTGCAACCTCATTAAACTCTGTATCTACTGGACCTGGGCAGAGGCAGCCAACATATATATCGCTCCCCTCTTCCTTCAGCTCTCTAGCAATAGCCTGAGTAATGCTGGACACATAAGCCTTCGAAGCGTAGTAGGTCGCCATATATGGCCCTGCCGGAAATAGCCCCGCCGAAGATGCAACGTTAAGTATATATCCTCCAGTCGCCTTAGACGACTTCAGCTTCTGAAGCATCATCTTCAGCAGAAGATGCATACCCGTAACATTAACATCTATTATCTGAAGATCCTTATTAGCATCCGTCTCATAGAATCTTCCGCAGTCTCCCAGACCAGCATTATTTATAAATACATCTATATTAAGATCAATCGTCTCAGTAATAACCCGAACGCACTCATCGCGTTTACTGAGATCAGCATCTATTATTATACTTTGGGTCCGAATAGCTTTTTGAACCTGTTCCAAACGTTCTCTACGTCTGGCTACTAAGATAAGCTTGTAGCCTCTTTCTGATAATTGCTTTGCAAATTCAAACCCCAGTCCACTACTGGCACCAGTTACCAAAGCATATGAATCATTCATTATACTTTTACCTCTTTATATTCAAAATTTACCTTTACTCTGAACTCTTTGCTTAGCATTATTTATCATTTCAATCAGCTCAGGAGTGTCTTCTTCTGCATTGTAATCTCTCATATTGATTTGCTTCCTTCTATTTTATACACGTGGACCAGCCTGAACATTAGGCTTGATTCTTCCCTCCAGGACATCTATACGATGCTTTGTAGCCTCGTTTGATCTGCCCTCCAGAGATACTGTTTTTTCACTAAAGAGTCTATGATAAGCATTTGTACGAACCTCATTTGTTCTATTAACAAGCTTATCAGCCAGTGCCTGTCCTATTTTACCCGTCTTGGCCAAAATAGCCAGAACATCAAGCGTCTCATTAAAATGTTCCTGCTGCGTATCTGTCATACGCTCACTCTTACGACCCTTCATATACTTCTCTGTTTCCCTATACACCTTACCAAGTGTGTATCCCAGATTCAGAACATCAATATTGTCAGGATCCAGGTTATTTAGGGATTTCATGTAAGCATTGAATCTCTTATAGTCATTACTTGCGCCATTGGAGGTCGGCATTATCTGTCCAAGCTCCTTCAGCTTTCTCAGAGCCTCTCTCTGAAGATCAGGTCTCGAATCAAACATAAATGGTTCTTCCATTCTATTCAATACTTTGAAAGCTCTGTTTTTATCTGCTATATCCTTTATTTCATCACTATTCCAAACCACCTGGTCACCCTGTTTTTTAGTAAACATACCTCTAAACACAGGATTTTTAATTACATCCTTGGCAGCTTTATCTATAGAATCAGGTCGAAAGGCTGGCCTTTTCTCAGGATCTTCTATTGCCATCGCCTTCTGTTTCCACTGATATGCCGCTACCACTTTAGCCAAATGTTCAGCTCCAGACTGTCCCATACCGCTTGATACAGGAGCTGAATGAAGCGCTATATACTTTTCAAATGCATCGGCATTTTCCAGAGTTTTCGCCTGATTGGCCATTATCTTCTCAGTTTCATCAGCAAAAAGCTTGCATTGTTTTTTTAGTGGAGCTCCGATATAAGGATTATCCTGAACCTTATTTAGTATCTGAGTTATAGTTTTTATATCATCATTAGCTCCATTATTATATGCTGAATAAAGCTTCATATAATCCTCATCTGTAGGATTCTTCTTTTCAGCCACTCTATCGAGATTATCCATAAAAAATGTAACACGGTTCAGAATACCCTCGCCATATTCATTTGAAATAAATGACTTAATCTCCTCCTCATGCTCCAACATACCAGGATTATCATTTATCTGCTTTTGCAGATTAGTAAGTTCCTGCTTAAACTGCCTCATCTTTTGTATATATGGACCATTATTCTTAGCCTCCTGAACCATAGCTTTCATAGAATTAAGCGTTACAGCCTTTGAAAGCTCGTTCATTCTATTCGGCTCTATATTCACACCCTCTATTGGTTCATCTAATATTTCTCCGATCATGCCCTTCTTGAATCTTCCGGCCTGCGGCTGGGCATTTACAATATTAATCTGATTGTTAGGCGCAGCATTCTGATTATTTGCATTTCTTCTAACCGGTCTAGCATGGTTAGGAACCTTAACAGGAACAGGATCATCACTATCAAAGGATCTTCTTTGTGCTCCCGGATTATCAAAATACAACCTCTGTTCATATAAAGGCAGATTATTGGTTTTATCGAACTCTTCCACCGCCACATTGTTGTTTTCATCGAACAGATATGAATTGATCATCTCCTTACCGCCGACGATCCTGCCATTATCTATGAAAAATTTCTTTATACTATCAGGCTGAAAAAAACCAGTTGCACCCATATGATTGATCTTAGGATCTACAATGTATATCTTGTTGTCATACATTACCTGCATAAGCTCCTGAAGCTTTTTCATCAGCTTGGTTGCATCGATGATAATATCTCTCATTTTTTCAGGATCTGAGCTTCTATTTCTAATTGCCTTTACATTAATAAGGTGATCAAACTCTGCCGCTGCACTGACAGCCTGTTTGAGAAGCTCATACTCTGGGTCAGGCTGACCATTATTTCTCCTAAAATTTTCTTTATATTTATCATCAGCTATCTTGTTTAATCTATTTTTAAAAGTCGACCAATAATTCCTAAGCTCATCTGCCAGGGGGTCCCCTTTTACCCAAAGCGTCATTTGAGCTACCATTTGAGATGTTGGATCATTTTTAAAATTTATCAGTTCCTGTCTTGGCATATTTTTAACTCCTTTGTAAATACAATAACTCTTTTTAACTCTTTTGTCACATTGTAGTTATCATTATAAACTCTAAATAGCAACAAGAGCGCAACACATAAAAAAATATTTATAATTAAAAACCCCCGACCAGACAATTAGTCCAGCCAGGGGTATATATCCTGTTATTTTATAATATATTTAAGACCACATAATATCAAAGCCTTATTCAGCATCAGAGCCAGATGCATCCTCTTCTGTATCTACATCCAGATACTTAGCTGATAGTTCTGAAACTGTTCCATCGTCAAGCATCTTCTGTACTGATGCATTTATCTGATTTAGAAGCTCTGTGTTACCCTTCTTAACTGCGATAGCATATTCCTCAGCTTCGAAAGCCTCTGGATCCTCAACTATCTTAAGACCTTCGTTATCACCAACGAACTTCTCAGCTGTAGCAGAATCGATAACTACAACATCACACTTTCCGTTAACAAGCTCCATGATAGCCTCTGTACCCTTCTTGAATGCCTCATAGTTGTATCCCATTTCCTGAACACAAGTCTCACCTGTGTAACCCTGAATTACAACAATCTTCTTATCCTTCATATCTGAAGCCTTTTGGATATCAGAATCGCTTTTAACGATCATTACCTGTGTAGCTGTGTAATAAGGAGTAGAGAAATCATATGCCTGCTTTCTCTCATCTGTAACTGTCATACCAGCTATAACTGCATCAACCTGACCGTTATCAAGTGCAAGAAGAAGTGAATCAAACTCCATGTTGTTGATCTTAGCTTCCTTGCCCTGATCCTCAGCTATCTTCTGAGCGATTGCAATATCGATACCATCGAACTCTCCGATTGTACCCTTTGATGTAACATACTCAAATGGAGGGAACTCAGCATTTGTTCCAAAAACGATAACATTCTTGTCAGCTGAATCTGTCTCCTTTTCATCTGATCCACAGCCTGCGAATCCAAGAACCATTGCTCCTGCCAGAAGCATTGCTAAAACCTTCTTAAACTTTTTCATAATTTTTCTCCTTTTCATTAAGATAAATATCCTATAACTTTTTATATTAACGCAATCATCTCTGACGCTTATAGAACCTTACTGAGAAATTCTCTTGTTCGGTCATTCTGAGGATTTTCAAATATTTCTACCGGCGAGCCCTTTTCCATAATGACGCCCTCATCCATAAACAGGATTCGGGTTCCGACCTCTCTCGCAAAGCCCATCTCATGGGTTACAACAACCATTGTCATTCCACTTTTTGCCAGGTTCTTCATAACTTCTAGAACCTCACCAACCATTTCAGGATCTAGCGCCGAGGTTGGCTCATCAAACAGCATTATTTCCGGCTCCATCGCAAGGGCTCTTGCTATTGCTATTCTCTGCTGCTGTCCACCAGACAATGACTTAGGATAAACATCCGCTTTATCCTCAAGACCTACTATCTTCAGAAGCTCCATTGCTTTCGCATCTGCCTCTTCCTGAGTGAACTTCTTCAGCTTAACTGGCGCAAGCGTAATATTCTTCTTAACCGTCAGATGAGGGAACAGATTGAAATGCTGAAATACCATTCCCATTCTCTCTCTGATTTTATTAACATTTACTCCGTGAGCAGTGATTTCATCATCGTCAATCCATATTCTTCCGGAGTTAGACTTTTCAAGTCTATTGAGACATCTAAGAAATGTACTCTTACCTGATCCAGATGGTCCGATTACAACCACAACCTCGCCGTCATTTATCTGCTCATCTATTCCCTTCAGGACTTCGAGTCCATTAAAGCTTTTATGAAGGTCTTCTATTCTAATCATATCCAGTCCCTCCTATCTGCTATCCGACTTACGAAGTCTCTTCTCAACCTTGCCAAGCGCAAGAGTTAAGAGTTTAATAAGTACAAAGTATATAATCGCTGTTGCAATAAGTGGCATGAACGCCTCATATGTAGCACTCTTAATGAAGTCACCAGCCTTCTGAATATCTACAAGACCAACGTAACCTACAATCGCTGTCTCTTTGATAAGAGTGATAAACTCATTACACATAGCTGGGAAGATATTCTTAACCGCCTGCGGAATAATGATACTCATCATTGTCTGCGCCTTGCTAAGTCCAAGCGATCTACCCGCTTCAGTCTGACCTTTATCTATAGAAAGAATACCCGCACGGATAATCTCCGATACATAAGCACCGGAATTAATAGAAAATGCTATCGCCGCGATAATCCATTTTGGCCAATCAACAGTCTTGAATACAACGAAGTATATGATCATCAGCTGGGTAACTGAAGGTGTACCTCTGATTATATCGGTATAAACCTTTCCTATGACATTAAGCGCCTTCTTCTTCGAAAGGTTACATAGAGCGATAAGAAAACCTATCAAAAGCCCCATAATAGCCGCCAAAATGGACACCTTGATAGTAACCCCTATACCATTAAGGAGAAGCAAATATCTATCATCTTTGATAAAACATTTCTCAAATGTTTCTGATAAGTTAGAAAAATAGGCACTTGCCAATAACATATCGATTACCTCCTATGTAGTCAAAGGTAAATGTTAACCTATATTTCACAATATTTCAAGACAAAAATGTTGAATTCACTTGTCTATCTGCTATAATTTTGTCATGTATCATATATGTAAATATCAAAATAACTAACTAAGGAGTACTGAGATATGAAGGTTGTATTTGCTATTGATTCAATGAAGGGCTGTCTCTCCTCTATGGAATGCGGAAATGCCGCAGCCAAAGGACTTATGAGAGCCATTCCTGATGCAGAGTACGAAGTAAGGCCTCTAGCCGATGGCGGCGAAGGAACTGTTCAGGCAGTCACAGTAGGCTGTAATGGTTCTTTTGAGAAAATAGATGTGACCGGTCCACTAGGGCAGAAAGTAACCGCCACCTATGGAATAATTGAAAATCCTAATAAAACAGCTGTAATTGAAATATCCGCAGCTGCTGGAATCACACTTATATCTCCCGTTGATATGGATCCATTCAAGACTACCACTTACGGAGTCGGAGAAATAATAAAGGATGCTATTAATAAAGGCTGCAGGCATTTTATAGTCGGACTAGGCGGAAGCGCCACAAATGATGTAGGAATAGGAATGCTGCAGGCTCTTGGAATTAGGTTCTACGACAGTCAAAAGCAAGAACTAAAGGGAGATGAGGGATTTCTAACAGGCGGCGATCTCGAGTTTATCCATTTTATATCTACAAAACAAGTTCTACCAGAACTTTCAGAATGTAGTTTCAGGATAGCCTGCGATGTAAATAATCCTTTAATAGGTCCTACCGGAGCATCTCATATATTCGGTCCTCAAAAAGGACTCTTCGAATCAGAGATAGAAACTGCTGACGGATGGATGCAGAGATTTGCCACTATCTCTGAGAAGGAACTGGGCTACAGCGTAGATCCATTCTTTAATGGTGCCGGAGCCGCAGGTGGTTTGGGATTTGCATTTAAATACTACCTTGGCGGAGAACTCGAAGCAGGAAATCGAATAGTTATAGAAGAAACTAATCTTAAGAAATATATCAGTGAAGCTGACTTAGTTGTAACCGGCGAGGGAATGCTGGATAGACAAACAGCTATGGGCAAGGCCCCTCTGGGAATAGCTCATATAGCTAAGGTTTTTGACAAACCAGTTATAGCACTTGTAGGCTCTGTGTCAGCCAGCTTTGACGGAGATGTTCTTCCGGATGTGGAAGCGTACTTCCCAGTACTAAGACGTGCCGTTTCCCTTAAGGAGGCTATGGAGCCGGCTACTGCTAAGACAAATATTGCTGCAACCAGCGAACAGGTATTTAGACTGGTGAATAGTATTCTCAAGATAAATAATGATTAAAAAAAGCCGAGGCATTTGCCTCGGCTTTAATATGCTTTAAGTAAGTATTACTCTGTCTGTCCTGTAAACTTCTGTGGATTAAGCTTGATTCCAGGACCCATTGTAGAAGTGATTGTAACACTCTTAAGGTACTGTCCCTTTGCGCTTGATGGCTTAGCCTTAACTACTGCATCCATAAGTGCCTTGTAGTTATCAGCGATCTGTTCAGCTGTGAAAGAAGCCTTTCCAACTGGAACGTGGATGATGTTAGCCTTATCAAGTCTGTACTCGATCTTACCAGCCTTAACATCTTCAATAGCCTTAACAACATCAGGTGTAACTGTACCAGCCTTTGGATTTGGCATAAGTCCCTTAGGACCAAGTACACGTCCAAGACGTCCTACAACACCCATCATATCAGGTGTAGCAATAACTACATCGAAGTCAAGCCATCCATCATTCTGGATCTTTGGAACGAGCTCATCACCACCAGCGTAATCAGCGCCTGCCGCAAGAGCCTCATCAACCTTGTCACCCTTAGCGAAAACAAGAACCTTAACAGTTTTACCTGTTCCGTGTGGCAGTACAACGGCTCCACGAACCTGCTGATCTGCATGACGTCCGTCAACACCCAACTTCAGGTGAGCTTCGATAGTTTCATCAAACTTAGAGTTTGCTGTCTTCTTGATTAATTCAGCTGCCTCTTCAAGATCATAGAGCTTGTTCTTCTCAACGAGCTTTGCAGCCTCTAAATATCTCTTACCTTTTTTCATCTTTATCTCCTCCAAACCTATTAGTCAACTACTTCAATACCCATTGAACGAGCTGTACCAGCTATCATGCTCATAGCTGCCTCAAGAGAACCAGCATTCAAATCTGGCATCTTTGTCTCTGCGATTTCCTGAACCTGAGCCTTGGTAATCTTACCAACCTTCTTCTTGTTAGGCTCGCCAGATGCCTTCTGAAGACCTGCTGCCTTCTTGATGAGTACTGCTGCAGGTGGAGTCTTAGTAATAAAGCTGAAACTACTATCTGCATAAACTGTGATAACTACAGGGATTATCATATCACCCTTATCAGCTGTTCTATCGTTAAACTGCTTTGTGAAGTCTACGATATTTACACCATGCTGACCAAGTGCTGGTCCAACAGGTGGTGCTGGAGTTGCCTTTCCTGCAGGTATCTGTAACTTAATGTAACCTTTGACTTTCTTAGCCATTTTTCATTTCCTCCTCTCGTGGTAAATCGCGGGGTTATTCCCCTTCCACTTATATATAAATGCCCTTAGGTTAGCAGGACAAATATACGCTTAATTAAGCTTCTGAATCTCGCCCAGACTTATCTCAACATCTGTTGAACGTCCAAAGAGATCTATATCTATCGTAACTGACTGTTTTGTACGATTGATAGTCTTGATGTTTCCTTCTGTTCCTTCCCATGGACCAGCGATAACCTTGATAAGGTCACCGATCTCAACATCTATCTGGATGTCGTCAACTTTAACACCAAGTCTGATCATCTCAGCATCTGTTAATGGAACTGGCTCTGATCCAGGTCCAACAAATCCTGTAACACCACGTGTATTTCTTACAACATACCATGTTACATCGTTCTTGATCATATGTACGAGAACATATCCAGGGAACATTTTCTTAGAAACAGTTTTCTTAGCGCCCTTCTTAATCTCTGTAACATCCTGAACAGGTACCATTACTTCAAACATCTGATCCTCAAGTCTACGATTCTCGATGGTCTTCATGATATCCTTTCTGACCTTCTCCTCGTAACCCGAATAAGTATGAACTACATACCAATGTGGTTCATCATCTCCCTGTTGTTTGATGTTGGCAGACTTCTGACGCTTCTCTTCCTGAACAACCTCTTCAGTCTCTGCCACCTCAGCTGCACTTACAGCTTCTGTAGCTTCTGTTAATTCTTCAGTATCTATCTTTTTTTCTTCTGCCATGTTATCACCGCCTACCATAAATATTGAAGACCATAGTTAAGTAAATAGTCTACGACTACGATGATACCGCCGATAAGAGCAGCAGATACCAATACTACTATTGTCTCTTTTACGAGCTGCTTTCCTGTAGGCCAAGTAATCTTCTTAAACTCAGCACTAAGCTCCTGGAACCAGCTTCTCTTAAGAGCAGGTGATGTCTCTTTCTTCTCTGACATATTATCTACCTCTCTGAATAAACAATCAGTAAATTACTTAGTCTCCTTGTGCATTGTATGCTTCTTGCAGAACTTACAATACTTCTTTGTTTCCATTCTATCTGGATGAAGCTTCTTATCCTTAGTCATATTATAATTACGCTGCTTGCACTCTTCACAAGCAAGAGTTATCTTGACACGCATGATGTCACCTCCATAGATTTTCGTAAATTAATGTTAAAAGTTCTATACGTAACTAGGGTATACTTCCGTGTGCCAGCTGGGATAACTGTAAAATGCACACTAAAAGAAGTGCGTATAGAAACGCAAGTGTTAGAATAACATAGTATATAGTTACAAGTCAAGGGATTTTTTGAGACAGATTATGTGACAGAGCGAACTCTGTCACATAACTATTTTTCTTATTATATTAGCATTACTTACCCATACCTGATGGCATAGTTGGTTTTCTGACTGTGATTGCCTTTTCTTTGACATTTGGAGTTATCTTAGTTTTCTTTTCAGCCTGCTTAAGCGGATCCATTCCCATAGCAGTCTTGATTCCTGTCATCATCAGTAGATTTACATCCTTGTAGTTTTTCTCTGTAATAAGAGGCAATCTATATTCTGAATCATTCATCTCAACCTTAGTCATACGCTTCTCAATGGCATCCTCAAGATTAATTGCATTGGCCACCTTCTCCACATTGGCAGGGGTACATTCAAAGCCAAAGATTTCCTTGAATTTACTTGCAGCATTATCCTGCATTTTATGATATTCTTCCTTACCAATTCGATAGGCAAATGGTTTAGATGATGTAGAGAAGCTTGTCTTGGAATGTTTAACTACTCTTTCACCAAGCTCCTGTGCTCTGTATGGATCAAGAGCTCCAATGATACCATGTGCCAATGCGGCCTCTGCTTCTTCAGGTCTCTTACTCATGGTTTTACTACTTATCATTTCCATCATCTTATAGGTTGCATCCTTACCCAGTGTACCTATTCCAGAATCTCCTCTAAGATTAATCTGAACATCTTCATTATTTAGAGTTTTATTAATGTAGTCAGCATTTAAAACTGGAGCCTTCTCTTTAGATGCATCCATCGCATTTATCTGTTTTAATAATTCAGTCGACGCACTGGTATAATTCTTCTTCAAAGAATCAAATCTTAGCTTAGCTTTATCTACATCTGTAACAGCTTTAAACATATTCTCCTGGCGAGCCTGCTTCTCTTCTGCCTCACGATTTGCTGCACTTATTCTATCTTTAAACTGCCTAGCGTAATTCCTTAAACTCTTACTAGTTTTCTCCATTTCAGGTTTTGCAGTTTTTACGTGCTCATCAACAGCTTTTCTAGCATCCTGAACCGCTTTTTTCTGTTCAGTTTCTTCCTTAGCACGTAGCTCAGCGCCTGATGGAACCTTCTCAACATCTACGTCTATTTTTGAATGCTGAGCCATCTTCTCGTCTTCGATTTGTTTTGTAAGCTCATCAAGACTCTTCGTATAAGTCTTCTGATTTTCTCTAAGACTCATCAGCTCAGACTCCCATATCTGATGATCCGATAACTTCTGATTACGATATTCTTCCTTAATCTTATAATTTCGAGAATGTCCTCCACCTAGAGACACCCATATTCTACGGAAGAAATTAGTTTCAACTGGAGGATCTGGAACTACTGGTTCTCTATCCTCTTTTCTTGTGATTTCATCTTGATTCTTGGTTATTTTATCTCTTCGTTCCTCGAACTCGCCAGCATATGTTTTATCTAGATTCTTCTCCCATTTCTTGTATTCATCCTCAAGCCTCGCTCGTTCAGTATTCTTATATTCTTCTCTTATCTCATCATCTGTTTTTGAGGCTATATTATTCTTCCATGACTCATATGCTTCTTCTTTTGATTTCACCTCATCCTCAAGAGTCTTTAATTTTTCATTATACTCTCTCTCCCATCGATCTGCGGATGCGAGGCATGAAAGCATCTCCTGGTTCCACTTTAATATTTTTTCTTCGTTCTTCAGTAATTCTCTATCTAAAGAATTAATAGTTGACTGCGGACTATGTAAATCGTTCTCTGTGTTAACGAAATTAGAACCTACAACAGCAATAGGTGTTTTATTAGGGATAGTAATAAAGACTCTTGGAGGCTGATCAGCTCTCGACACACCAGGTGTTATCTTATTGCCCAGAAATGCCGTTTTATAAGACTCGAGCTCATCCATACTCTTCATAGATAAGAAGGCACCCATATGAACAGCGAGCAGGCTTCCGAAACTCTTTCCTGTCTTCTCACTATCAAGCAAAAAATCTATTGTACTATTATCAAAATACTTCTCCGCATAAGAAACTACTTTGCCATCAGATTCAACAATCTTAATATTGTTGGCAATATCCATCATTGTTTTAACAGATGGTCGTACAGATGAATCAAGACCTATAGCATCCAGAAACGGTTTAGCCATTATATCTATAAATGCTTTATTGCCATCCTTATTCGAATAGAGACTACTGACTTCCCTAATCGCATTCTTATTACCTCGAACATTGCCATGAAAACTAAGCATTACATTATTTAATGAATCTAATGCTTTATTGTACTCCCAGCTGTTTGTATTAAACCCAGATATTGGTGACTCAAAACATGCAAAATTAATCTGTTCTTTTTTCTTAGGTGACATATCTACCCCTCCAATCTTCAATCATGCTACTGTTATATTAAAATTCCATTCTCATCATACTATGTATATAATAACAAAAGCGCAACAAAACGAAGCTACTTTTGCACTTATCTTTTAATAAATATCTTCCCTTTTTATAGCCTTATATTCGCCCAGCTTCAGATTCATATCAAGTTCAAGTCTACCCATAGCGTATCGTTTTAGATACTCCACCTTGCAGTTAGTGGCTTCAAACATCCTCTTGATCTCGTGATATCTTCCTTCTGTTATTATTATCTCGCAAATGTGATCTGTATCTCTGCAGTGTTCCAGGAGATACTCATCACGTAATTCTTTGGAGATACTCTCCAGATATTCTTTCTTTGTATCATATACCTTAAGTCTGGCCGGCTTCGTCAACTTATCATCACCTATATCCAGTCCTGCTTCGAATAGGGCGGTTGCATCATTTGGAAGCTCCCCTGAGATAACAGCCATATATTTCTTATCTACATGCTTTCCCGGAGCAAGGAGTCTATGTGCAAGGTCACCGTCATTAGTTATTAGAAGTAGTCCCTCTGTATCCCTATCAAGTCGTCCTACCGGGAAGAGGTCTCTTCTCTTCTTTGAATCGATAAGATCTACTACAGTTCTTTCTCTCTTATCGGATGACGCAGTTATCACACCTGCCGGTTTATGAAGCATATAGTATTCATATTCACTATATGATACAGCTTTCCCTCTAACCTTAATCTGATCCTTTTCAGAATCGATTCTCAGTCCTGCATCCTTTATAACTTCTTCATTTATAGAAACAGACCCGGACTTTACCAAGGAGCGAACTTCGCTCCTTGTACCAAAACCCGAATCTGCAAGATACTTATCTATTCTAATAATCATTTTTATTCCCTAATTAAATGAGGAAATCATCTCTATTTTAACGAGAAAGTCTACCATACCCAGGAATCACATATATAGTATAAATCTTTAAAATCTTAGTGTGTTTTATACTATATATCGTGATTCTGGGTATGAAAGAATTATTCACTTATGAGATGATTGCCTTGATTGTGAAAATAACAATCACTAGAAGACCAAGTGCTATTCTGTAGTAACCGAAGATCTTGAAATCGTTCTTCTTGATGTAGCCCATCAGGAACTTGATAACAAATACTGATACGATAAACGCAACTATCATTCCTATCAGCAGCTCAAAGAACTCCAGTACTGAATAATGGAAACCAAACTTAATAACCTTGATAAGACTCCATCCAAACATGATAGGTATACTCATAAAGAATGAGAATTCGGCAGCAAGCTTTCTAGATACCCCCATTGTAAGTGCTCCAACAATCGTAGCTCCGGATCTTGAGGTTCCAGGAACGATAGCCAGTGTCTGGAACAGTCCCATTTTCAGAGCATCCAGATAGGTTAGCTGACTAAGCTTTGTTATCTTAGGCGGTCTCTTCTTATTTCTATCTTCTATAAGAATGAAAAGTACACCATATACTATAAGTGCTACCGCAATAACTGCAGGTGTATGCGCATATTTATCCATCCAGTCATCTAGGAGAAGTCCCAGCACAGCAGCAGGAAGTGTTGCCACAATAACCTTTGCCCATATCAGAAGAATAGGTCTACTGATTCCGATGCTTCCTATCTTGATCTCATTCTTCCATCTGGAATCTCTCTTCTTCTTACGAGGTCTACTCTCCTCTATAAGTTCCTGTCTAATTATTCTAAATGGCCACAGCTTGCCCCAGTACATATAGATAACCGCGATGATTGCACCAAGCTGAATGACAACAAAGAACATTTCCTTGAAGTCTGCATCCGCCTTCAGTCTGATAAACTGATCCACCAGAAGCATATGTCCGGTACTACTAATTGGCAGCCATTCAGTTATTCCTTCAACTATACCAATGAAAATAACCTTGAGTAATTCGAGAAATGCCATCCTTTACCCCCTCGCACTTTACTTTCCAACAAGTTCCTCATAATGATTAGTCACCGACTCAACGTCTCCACTATCTATCACCTTACCCTTATCAAGTATTATAGCCTTATTGCAGAGGCGTCTCACCTGATCAGTATTATGTGATACGAAGAGCACAGTAACATCCTTTTCAAGAAGCGACATCAGCTTCGCTTCACTCTTCTTCTTAAACTTAGCATCTCCAACCGACAAAACTTCATCAAGTATAAGTATATCAGGTTCTACGATTGTAGCAATCGCAAATCCAAGTCTAGCCTTCATACCAGACGAATAATTTTTCAGTGGAACATCTATAAAGTCCTTAAGCTCCGAGAAATCTATTATATCCTGAAGCTTTTCATCTATAAACTTATGACTATATCCCAGGCAAGCTCCATACAGATAAATGTTCTCCATTCCAGTATACTGAGGATCAAAGCCCGCTCCAAGCTCAATAAGTGGAGCCAGCACACCTGTTCTCTCAACACTACCCTTAGTAGGACGGAAAACTCCTGCAATAACCTTGAGAAGTGTAGACTTTCCGGCACCATTAAATCCAAGAATACCAAGTCTGTCTCCCTTTTCAAGTTCAAAGGAAACATCTGTTAGAGCCCAGAACTCATTGAAGATCAGTTCTCTTCTCATCAGTGCAATGAAGTATTCCTTCAGAGAATCATGCTTTTCTTTACTTAGGTTGAATCTCATGCTAACATCTTCAACCCTTAATATAGTATCACTCATCTACTATATCTCCAAAATAAACTTATCTTCATTTTTCTTAAATGCAACTACACCTATTATTATAGAAATAATACTGAAGCCTAGTGCATAAAGTAGATACTTCATATTCATCATCTCACCGAAAATGGCACTACGGAAAGTCTGAATAACGCAGAACAGCGGATTCGCCTTCAGCACAAAGCCCCATTTACTTGTGAGCAGTCTATTTGCACGGTAGAAAATAGCGCAGGTATACATTATCAGCATAAGCGCTACTGTCCAGAGATATTCCATATCACGGAAGAATACACCTATAGTAGAAAGAATCAGTCCACAGCCTAGACTAAGTAAAAGCAGAACTATAAGACTAACTACGACCTGAATCAGATAAAATGTAGGATAAACTCCCAGCACCACCGAAACAAACGCAAGCACTATAAGTGATATCATAAATATTATAAAGTTAAATAATATCGAGGATAGAGGGTATAACATTTTAGGAACATATACCTTCTTGATAATAGAGCTATTTGCCCTAATAGATTTAAGCGCCGCTGTTGTGGACTGAGAAAAGAATCCATACAGCAGTCTTCCTGATAGGATATAAACAGGGAAGGACCTATCATGCTCTCCCATAAGAGTACCAAATACTATAGTCAGCACTATCATCGTAAGAAGCGGTTCAAGTAGCGACCAAAGTATACCAAGATATGATCTTCTGTATTTAAGACGTATTCCTTTTTTAATAAGCTCAGATAGAATAAATCTATTCTGAAGCAATCTATCTTTATTCATTAGTAAGTTCATCCTACTATATTTATTATGAAACAAATGTAAATATGTTATTTATCAAATACAACTGAGTCCGCTGATTCGAAGAAATCCTTCTCATATGAAGAATACAGTTCCTTGTAACAAGCGAAGCTTACAAGCCAAAACTCGTCATCGTTATCATATACACAGTTCAGATATGAATAATCTGTTCCTGATACCTTACGGTTATATTTGAAATATACATAATTACTTTTACTTTTAACCTTTGGAGAGCCAGGTATACTATTAGCTTTGATATATGCCTCCGCATAGTCCTGAACAGAGTTGGCCTCCAGGCCACTCTTCTCCACGTCGTTCTTCATAGAACGAATACCCATAGCAAGTCCATCCGGACTGGTGTAATACCAGGTAGCATTTGCAAGGGTAGCCTTCTTGTACTCTTTGCTAAGAGTAATCTCCATTCCTTCTGACTTTACGACCTGTGTTGCCTCACCACAAGAAGTAGCAAACCCCATCAGAACTGCCATCATAAGAAAAAGTGCTATATATTTTATGAAATTGCTTTTTCTACTCTTTTTCATACGCATTTCCCTAAAAAATAATCAGTTCAATAATAAATACATCTACTACTTTTGTCAAGAAAGAGCGTCTTTTTACCTGATATCAAAAATGACTGATGCAGATTATATCCACACCAGTCATTATCTTTTCTTTACATAATAGTAAGTTTCTTATACGAAGCGACTATTATTTAATTACATGAACCCAACCTTCAGGTCCTTCGATCTTGTGCATCTGAATACCTGTAAGTGTATCATAAAGCTTCTTAATCTTTGGTCCAACCTCACCATTTGCGCTTCCAGGGAATACGATTTCCTTACCGTGATCATTGATTGCACGTACTGGAGAGATAACAGCTGCTGTACCGCAAAGTCCACACTCATCAAATGATGGAACCTCATCAAGGAATACTTCTCTCTCTTCAACTTCCATACCAAGATAATCCTTAGCAACAACCTCGAGAGATCTTCTTGTAACTGAAGGAAGAATACTGCCTGACTTAGGTGTGACGAACTTGTTATCCTTAATGAAGATAACATTTGCTCCACCAGTCTCCTCAATCTTTGTTCTAGATGCCGGATCCAGATACAGGTTCTCGTCAAAACCATTCTTATGAGCATCAACAATAGCATGAAGTGACATAGCATAGTTAAGACCAGCCTTGATATGACCAGTTCCGTGAGGAGCTGCTCGATCAAAATCACTTATACGAATTGTAATTGCCTTAGCTCCACCCTTGAAGTAAGGACCAACCGGTGTAGTAAGGATTCTGAACTGATATTCATCAGCAGGCTTAACACCAATAACTTCATTTGAGCCAAACATTAATGGTCTGATATATAATGTAGCACCGCTACCAAATGGAGGAACCCAATCCTCGTTAGCAAGTACAACCTTATCAACAGCATCAAGGAATCTCTCCTCAGGGAAAACAGCCATCTCAAGTCTCTTAGCAGTGTCTACCATTCTCTGAGCGTTAAGGTCAGGACGGAATGTTACGATATGACCATCCTCTGTTTCATAAGCCTTCAGTCCTTCAAAACATGACTGAGAATAGTGAAGTACACATGCACACTCACTAATTGTAATAGTATGGTCTGGTGTAATGACACCGTCATCCCACTTACCATCCTTAAAATTTGAAACATAGCTGGCATCAGTCTCTACATAACCGAATCCGAGGCTTCCCCAATCAATATCCTTCTTTGCCATAACGAATCACTCCTTTGCACTATTACTACTGTTATAGTAATTAATTTTCGAAAATAACTCCTTTAATTTTACCCCTCTTATTTATAATGTCAAGATTTTTCGAAAAACAATTAATAAACTTAAGTCTAAACTTGATTCCATCATACAATAGGGGTAAAATGACATAAGTGTCAAAAGTCGAGAGTAGGCTTTTAGCAAGAAAAAACGTAAAGAGGAAATGACAATGTACAAGGTTGATTTTTCAAAACCATGTCATGCGCACTTCATCGGTATAGGTGGTGTAAGCATGAGTGGTCTTGCCGAAATACTCAAGAAGGAGGGCTTCACTGTATCAGGTTCTGATATGAAGCAGTCCGATACCACTCGCTCCCTTGAGTCAAATGGCATAAAGGTTTATATAGGTCAGGTTGCTTCTAATATAACAGACGATATAGACTTCGTAGTTTATACTGCTGCTATTCATCCTGACAACGAAGAATATGTAGAAGTAAAAAACCGTGAGATACCAATGCTTACTAGAGCTGAGTTTCTCGGTCAGGTAATGGACAACTATAAATATAGTGTTGCTGTAGCTGGTACACATGGTAAGACTACAACAACTTCTATGATGGCTCATATCATGCTCGAGGCTAAAACAGATCCTACTATTTCTATTGGTGGTCACCTCGAGGCTATCAACGGAAATATCAAGGTTGGTTCTTCAGATTATTTCGTAACAGAAGCTTGTGAATACACAAACAGCTACCATGAATTCAAGGCATATGCCAGTATCATTCTTAATATCGATAACGATCATCTTGATTTCTTTAAGAATATCGAGAATATAGCTGCTTCCTTTGCAACCTTTGCAACTAAGACTCAGGACGGCGGAGCTCTTATCGTAAATGGCGATATGAAATATAGGGACCAGGTCATCGATGCTGTTAAGGATAGAAATATAGAAGTAATTACATTTGGTAAAGAAGATGGCAACAAGTATCAGGCTAAGAATATTCATCTCAATGAACTCGGTCAGCCAACCTACACTCTTTATATAGATGGAGAGGACAAAGGGGAAATAAGCCTATCTGTTATGGGCGAACATAACGCTATCAACTCACTATCTGCTATCGCCGCTTCCCAGTATATCGGAATAGATATGGATAGTATCCGCGAAGGACTAAAGAAATGTCATAGTGCCGACAGAAGATTCCAGTACAAGGGTACCACTTCAAAAGGCGCTACTATAATAGATGACTACGCTCATCACCCAACAGAGATCAGTGCCTCCCTTGCTGTAGCAAAGGCTGTTGTTAAGAACAAGCTGTGGGTTGCTTTTCAGCCACACACTTATTCAAGAACCAAGGCTCACCTAGAGGATTTCGCCAAGGCACTATCTGTTTCTGACCACGTACTACTTGCTGATATCTATGCCGCAAGAGAAAAAGATGACGGTTCAGTTTCCTCAAAAGATCTCGAGAAAAAGCTTCTCGAACTTGGATGCGATGCAGTTTATCTAGGCGACTTTGATAGCATTGAAAAATATTTTGAAAAAAATTCAGAAAACAATGATATGTTAATAACTATGGGTGCCGGAAATATAGATTCTGTGGGTGTCGAACTACTATCAAAATAGTTTATCAACAAAATCCACAAATTTTAAACAGTGGTTATGTAAACCAAATTACATCATTTATCAACTTTTACTTAGGACGTTTTCCAATCGGAAAACGTCCTATTTACTTGAGTCTGATTTTGATACAAAAAGAAGTCCACATTATCAACATTTTCAACACACCCCTAAACCTCCCAATATAGGCCCCTAGGGTGTTTGCAAATCATTTTGCGTTTTGTTACAATGCATCTGCCAGACAAAAATTACGTGATTTTTATGCTGGAAAAGTAGTGAAGAAGGATGGCAAAATGGGTGCAATTTCTATAACCTCCGAGAAGGAAGGTTTTACTAATATTTCAAATAATTTCATCAAGTATTATATGACTGATGCCAATGGGGATTTCGTTAAATTATACCTGTATCTGGCAATGCTCTGTTCAACAAATATCCAGATATCAGTAAGTGATATAGCTGACAATCTGAGTTGTTCAGAGAATGACGTATGCAGGGCTATTAGATACTGGATAAAAGCTGACGCTCTGAGTCTCTGCTACAATGATTCTAAGGAAGTAACCGGAATCATTCTTAAGAGTCTCAAGAGTATGGATATAGATGTTACTTCGGATCTGAAGGTCGTAGGCTCCAGCCTGTCACTTGGTAATGATGAGTCCAGGAAGACTAAGTCAGCTTCCTCATATGCTGGTGACGAAGAGGCTACAGAAGACAAACAAAAGGCGCCAAAGAAAAAGCAGCCTACACCTCAGGATCTGGAGAAACTACAGAGAGACCCAGACATTGAGAATTTAATAAGCGAAGCTAAGGCTTACTGTAATAGAGATCTGGGTCCAAAGGAAATGAACTCACTTATTTATATCAAGGACCAGCTAAGCTTCTCCTTTGATCTATGTGAGTATCTGCTTGAATACTGTGCTTCCGTTAAGAAGACAAGCTTCGCTTATATTGAAAAGGTCGCTCGTAACTGGTATGAGGAAGGAATCACAACCAGGGACGAAGCTGAAGAATATACAGAAAGATATATGACTCTTTATGGTAAGATTCTGAAATCACTCGGTATTACAAACCGCATATCTCCTGCTCCTATCGAAAAGAAATATATCGATACTTGGACTAAGGAGTATGACTTCTCAACTGAGATCATTATCGAGGCATGTAACAGAGCTATCTCACAGAAGCCAAATGATGTTACATTTCCATATGTAAATGGTATCCTTGAAAACTGGCACAAGCATGAAATACATACCTTCAGTGATATCAGCAAGCTAGATGAGAATCACTCTAGGAAGACTAAGAAAAATACTTCTGGTGATCCTATGACTAGAAATAATAAGGATAAGTTAAAAGCACTTGAGGACTTCTACTTAAAGAAGGGTAACGACGAATGATAATCAGAGATTTAGAAAAAATAGATAGCAGAGACTATCTTAGCAGGATTCGACTTAAGAATGAAAACGAACATAAGAAAAGACTAGAAGAAATATATGAAAAGCTTCCTGAGTATAAGGAGCTGGAAGATTCTATCTCTACTATCGCATTTAACGAAGTCCGCAAGAGACTAAATAAGAATAAACAGGATTATTCAACTGATTATGAGTCTAAGATCAGTGATATATCCGCGAAGAAGATAAAGCTACTTACCGATCATGGGTTTGCAGCAGATTATCTCGATCCTATCTACGACTGCCCTATCTGTCAGGATTGGGGAGAAATCGACGGAAAGGTATGTTCCTGCGTGATGAAACTACGTATACAGGAGCTATACCAGAAGTCAAATCTATTTAGTATTCTCGAGAAGGAAAACTTCGAAACCTTCTCTTTAGAACCTTATAGTCAGGAAAAATATAAGGATAGAGACCTCACTCCATACGAAAATGCCGAAAGACAGTATAATAAAGCCAAAAAGTTTGTGGAAAATTTTGAGACAAATCATGGCAATATATTAATGTATGGAGAAACAGGACTGGGTAAGACATTTCTATCCAACTGTATAGCTAAGGCATTGCTGGACAAAGGGCACACTGTTCTATACCTTTCAAGCAACGAGCTATTTGAAGATGTCCTGTCCAACTTCATAATGTCGGGCAGCTACACGGATAAGGCGGCTCTGGAACCAATCTATGAATACATATATACAAGTGACCTACTTATAATAGATGATCTTGGTTCCGAAGTACTTAGTTCCTTTGTAAAATCTCAGCTGTTTGAAATAATAAATAAAAGAATTATCACAAACCGTTCTACACTCATTACTACTAATCTCAGTCTTGAAGTCCTTCAGGACAGATACACAGAACGAGTTATGTCCAGGATTGCTGATAAATATATACTCTATCCATTATATGGAGATGATATAAGATACCATGGAGGAAAAAGATAATGCCTGATCAAAGCAAACTCATCACAGTCCCTGCAGGTAAACTGGGAATAATAGCGCTTAAAAGTAGCGAAAAGCTCGGCAACAAGGTAAATGATTACCTGGTAAGATGGCGCAAAGAAAGAGAGCATTTTGACACCGAGCACCTGATGTTCAACGGCTACACCAGAGACACCTACCTACTTGAGTCTGACTGCCCTAGATTCGCTTCCGGAGAAGCAAAAGGAACACTTTCTGATTCAGTGAGAGGTACAGATCTGTATATTCTTGCAGATGTAACTAACACCGGAATTGAATACAATCTAGGTGGTAGAATGGTTCCAATGACTCCAGATGAGCACTATGCTGACATAAAGAGAGTTATAGCAGCCAGCGCTGGAAAAGCTCACAGAATCAATGTTATAATGCCTTTCCTATATGAGTCCAGACAGCATAAACGTACCAGAAGAGAATCTCTTGACTGCGCTATGGCACTTCAGGAGCTGGTTTCTATGGGAGTTTCAAATATCATAACATTTGATGCTCATGATCCAAGAGTTCAGAATGCTATACCAACTGTTGGATTTGAGAATCTGATGCCAACATATCAGTTCATTAAATGTATACTTAAAACCACCCCTGATCTGGAGCTTGATAATGAGCACATGATGGTTATAAGCCCTGATGAAGGTGCTATGCATAGAGCTATCTACTTTGCAAACCACTTTGGAGTAGATGTAGGTATGTTCTACAAGAGAAGGGACTATTCAAAGGTTGTTAATGGAAAAAATCCTATTGTTGCACACGAGTTCCTGGGTGACTCTGTAGAAGGAAAGGATGTTTTCATCATTGATGATATGATAGCTTCCGGCGAAAGTATGCTGGATGTATGTCGTAAGCTTAAGGCACGTAAGGCAAGAAGGGTATTCTGTATAGCAACATTTGGTCTCTTTACTGCCGGACTTGATGTATTTGACAAGGCTTATAAAGAAGGAGTCTTCGACAGAGTTATATCCACAAATGTAACTTATCAGAATCCTGAGCTCTTTAATAGAGAGTGGTATAGTTCTACTGACCTAAGCAAGTATATAGCTATAATAATTGATCATTTAAATCATGATTCATCTATCAGTGAGCTACTGGACCCAGTACTTCGTATTCAGACAAGAATCAACGAGTATAAGGAGAAGCATACAATCTCTGATAATTATGACAGACCTTCTATTTCATAGTAAAAGCAATAGCTCCATGACTAAGTCATGGAGCTATTTTTGTATGTTAATAATATTAATTTTTAATTAGTTAGTAACACCCAAATACTCTTCTAGGCACTGTCCGCTCTCATGCATTGCTGTAGCGGCATCTACGCCCACATATCTGAGGTGCCATGGCTCATTGGATATTCCTGTAATATCTATCTTGTTTTCAGGATATCTTATAATGAATCCATACTTATGAGCATTTTCGCTAAGCCAAGTCCAAAGTGCATTCTGAGCCTCTTCGCCAACATCAGAACCAACATCTATAGCAAGTCCTGTCTCATGCTCACTGGTTCCCGGCTGGGCTACAAGAGTTGCAGCCTCTGCTCTTGCCTGTTCCTCAGTTTTTCCTTCAGCAAGAAGCTCATTTATCTTCTTGTTCATCTCTTCCTGCTGCTGAGCATTTGTTCTATACGAGGAGGTAATATATGGTGAATGTCCCTCTGCTCTTGCATCATCAAACATAGCCTGAAGCTCTGGATATATTCTACTATCTACACGCTGATCATTTCTAAGTTCAGTAAATTCTGGAACTGTGTATCCATCTGGAATAGGATTACTCGAGTTAACAAGCATAAGCATCCATGCATTTGCATCTGTTACAGTAGCAACCGGCGCATCTGTTTCCGTTGCAACAGCCTCGGTTGTGACCTGCTCTTTCTTTTTCTTAGCAGCCTTGGTTTTCTTGTTTGATGCAGCAGTTACGCCTGCACTGATAAGTACTGTAATAAGAGTAATCGAAATAGCTGTTATCCAAATAAACTTAAAAAATTTGGTATCACTGACTCTTATCATTTTCCAACGATACTTTAGCCAATCTAGAAAGCTCCCCTTCTCATTCATTCTGAACCCCTTTCATTGCTCAACCTTACTTAACCCTATATCACTTTTTTACAGCCTCGTTCTTGATGGTCTGTTTTTTATTTTTATTATTGTACTTAAACTATTTCTGAAGCATTTCCTCAAGAGTACGCCATCCAAGTACAGCGCACTTAACACGAGAAGGCATATGTGATATATCCTGAAGAGCACCCGCCTCTTCAAGCATTTCCAGCTCCTCTTCTGTAACTTTATCCTTAATCATCTTAAGGAAGATTTCTTTTAGAGACAGTGCCTCTTCTACACTTCTTCCTATAACCAGATCCAGCATCATATCTGCACTAGCCTGAGAGATAGCACATCCATCTCCATGAAATGCTCCATCTGTGATTATACCATCATCAGACACATTCAGTTCAAGTGTTATATCATCTCCGCAGGATGGATTAACACCACGATGACTCTTCTGTGGTTCAATCATCTTAGTCTTATGCATTGGACGTATGTTGTGCTCTGTAAGTATTTCGTTGTAGAAAGTTCTGTTCTCCATTTATTTATCCTATCTATAAATCTTTTTTTCAGTCTTTATATCCCATGTAGCCTCTTATCTGTCTCATAACATCAAGAAGTCTCTCAACTTCTTCCTCTGTATTATAGAACATAAGGCTCGCTCTTGTAGTTGATGGGATACCTATAAAATGATGTAAAGGTTCCGCACAGTGATGTCCTGCTCTAACTGCTACATTTGCATCTGCTATTATTGCAGCTATATCATGCGGATGAACTCCTTCAATTTTGAAGGTCAGTATTCCGTGATGATCCTCTGCTTTATCTGAACCAAGGACCTTGATATTAGGTATCTTCTTCATACCCTCAAGCGCTATTCTAGTAAGCTCTAGCTCTCTGGCCTGTATCTCATCCATACCAATTGATTCTATATAGTCAATCGCAGCTGCTAGTCCAACTGCACCACTTGCATTAACTGTTCCTGCCTCAAACTTGTGAGGTGGCTCGGCATAGGTAATATCCTCGAAGGTTACATATTCTATCATTTCACCACCAGATAGAAATGGTGGCATTTTCTTAAGTAGGTCGAGTTTACCATACAAAACACCTATTCCCATAGGAGCAAGCATTTTGTGTCCCGAAAAAGCCAGGAAGTCTACATCTGTATCCTGAACATCTGTCTTGCTATGAGGTACACTCTGAGCACCATCAGCTACGAAGTAGGCCCCCACCTTATGAGCCTCAGCAGCGAAGCTCTTAACATCAACACTACATCCGAATATATTCGATGTGGCCGTCATAGCCACCACTCTAGTTTTATCAGTAAGAAGATTCTTAAATTTCTCTAGCGAAAAGCTTCCATCCTCTTCACACTCGAGGTACTTTACAGTTGCACCATATTTCTTAGCAGCAAGTCTCCATGGGAGCATATTGCTGTGATGTTCAACAACAGTTGTTATGATCTCATCGCCTTCTGAAAGCTTTCCTTCAGAATGAAGCATTTCACATAGTGATGCAGCAACGAGATTAAGGCTCTCAGATGCATTTCTAGTAAAGATTATTTCTTCATCCGTCTTCGCATTTATAAACTTTGCCACCTTAGTTCTAGCTGCCTCGTAACGCTCTGTAGCATCTATTGATAATTCGTATAGACCACGAAATGGATTAGAGTTGTGATAATACTCATAGTCCATAACCGCTTCAACGACCTGACGTGGCCGCTGACTTGTTGCAGAATTATCTAGATAAGCTAGATCTGTATTGTCGAAAAAAGGAAAGTCTTTTCTTATTTCCTGTACATTTAAACTCATAACTATTTCTTTCTAATTGTTTTTTATTTATGGGATAACTCCACAAATTTTATTCAGCAAGGAGAAGCTCTCTTGTCTTCTCATCAGGTATTCTTCCTGCTACTGCATCTATTCTTGACTTCGCCATAAGCTCAGTAACTTCTGTTTCAGGAATACCACGGCTCTCGAAGTAATTTACTATATCCTCTGATATCTTTCCGATAGATGCACCGTGCGCACCTTCTACATCCTCTTCTGCACATAGGATAAGTGGTACAGTATTATTATGCACACCTTCATCCATCAGAAGAACATCTTCTCTCTCATCACCTGTTGCAGTCTTGCAGCCCTTGATGAAATCTATAGTACCGCGGAAGGTCTTATCTGCTTTGTCACGGAGAACTCCGCTGACATTGATCTTAGTATCCGTCTTAGCTCCACGATGTCTTGCTACGTAGTTGATATCAAGCTTGTCAACTCCACGAACTAGATATCCTGTATCTATATCGAGGGTACTCTTGTAACCATCAAGATCTGCACAGCAGCTGAGGGCTACATTTCCGTCGCCTGACTTAATCTGAATCAATTTAAGTCCGCCATAGTCAAGGTATCTTCCACCAATGCTGTCGACAAAGTTTGAACCATCTTCAAGTTGGAATATTTCAACTAGATTTAACTTAGCAGTTTTCGCAGCTTTGATTCGTATATCATTTGCACCGAAAGTTGGGCAACCCTTGAAAGTAACTATCAAAGTTAATTCAGATTCTTCTCCAAGAATAACTGATGTACGAATAAGCTTTCCAACTACTTCATCTGTAGTTTGATTTTTATCATTTCCAAAGTCATAAGTAATTCTAATCGGTTCTGTAACTTTTACTCCAGCAGATACTGTATATGATGTACCACCTGTCTTTGCGCCGTGGGATATTTTCTTGAATTCCTCACCTGCGCCCAGTTCTACATCTCCTAAACATACCGATGTAAAGTCGACAGATCCAACCTTAACATCCTCTGGCATATTATCAATGATGCATTCAGGTTTCTCAAATTTTTCAGGAACCGCAACTGTACACTCATTTACCTTTAACCACGTCCAAGTTGGAACCGGTAATTTGTTAATATTAATATTACTCATTTTTTTCCTCTTCTGTCTTTAAACTCAAAGTTTTATGAATAGTCAAATTATATAATTTATCTAAAAACTCTTCTTCAGAACAATCCATTATCTGTCCATCACGGTAATAATTCCATTTATTAATCGTACCTATTCCAAACAAACCTTTTTCTTGTATCTGGAAGAAATGTCTCTGTTCTAATTCTTCAGTATAGTTCTTTATAAATGAAAAGCTTTGATCAAATGTGAGTCTCTTTGCCAGAGTTCTTACTACCTCATATTCTTTTCCTGTAGTTACACAATCATGTACTCTACAATTTCTTACAGGCTTTTTGAGCATTGCACCATAAGTAAAACTAAAGGCGTATATCTGTAATCTAAGTAGTATAGAGAATAGTATTCCTCTTACAACAGAGAAAAGTGCAAAATCATAATCAGTTCCTTCTGAAGAAAAATGATTCCTTACCTGGTCTGGTGTTATAACTATTACATAATTGCTTAGTATTCCATCTATAAAGACCATTAAAAACCTTGCAAATGGTATAGCCACAATTATTGTAACGATCAGATATAAAATAGCAGTTAGAAAACTGATACTTTTTGAATTAGCAAATGTTCTCAAAAACTCTGCTACTATAACACCTATAATCAAAAGAATAATAATGATTACTAATGCGTAAGACCACCAAGGTAACAATTGGAGAAAATCGTTATTAGTTTTTGCAACCATATTATCAATGAAAAAGATTATATTCTTATCAAGCATATCTTCTTTTTCAATAAAATAAAGATAAAGTATTTCTCCAAATCCCAAGATGAAACCAACAATGAAAATAAACAATTCACCAATAAATCGTTTCATTTATCTTCTCACCTTTATTATCCGATTGAACCTTTCATTTCCAGTCGAATCAGATTGTTCATCTCAACTGCATATTCAAGTGGAAGCTCTTTGGATACGTTGTCCGCGAAACCGCTTACTATCATGGCACGAGCATCCTCTTCAGAAATACCTCGGCTCATCAGGTAGAATATAGCCTCGTCGGAGATACGTCCAATCTTAGCCTCGTGTCCGATATCTACATCATCACATCTAACATCCATTGCAGGAACTGTATCTGACCTGGAAATGTCATCGAGCATAAGAGATGCGCAGTCAACCGATGACTTAGCCCCCTTAGCTTCAGGTCCTATTACAACAGCACTTCTAAAGGTGCTGATACCACCACTCTTTGAAATGGACTTAGTATTAACAGTCGAAAGTGTTCGCTTTCCTGTGTGAACAACCTTCACACCTGTATCAAGGTTCTGTCCTTCACCTGCAAATGTAATACCTGTGAATTCGACCTTTGAATCATCGCCCTTAAGAATAGTCATAGGATACAGATATGATGTATGCGAGCCAAAGGATCCTGATACCCATTCCATCTTACCGCCTTCTTCAACGGTAGCTCTCTTGGTATTCAGGTTATACATATTCTTGGACCAGTTCTCAATTGTAGAATATCTAAGTCTTGCATTCTTTCCTACAAAGAGCTCAACCGCTCCTGCATGCAGGTTTGCAACATTATACTTAGGTGCTGAACATCCCTCGATGAAATGTAGATCAGCTCCCTCATCTACAATGATAAGTGTATGCTCGAACTGACCAGCTCCTGGAGCATTTAATCTGAAGTAAGACTGAAGTGGAATCTCAACCTTAACTCCTGGTGGAACATATACGAAGCTTCCTCCTGACCAAACTGCACCATGAAGTGCCGCAAACTTATGATCCTTTGGAGTAATGAGCTTCATGAAATGCTCTTTAATCATATCTCCATACTCGCCGTGCATTGCTGACTCAAGGTCTGTGTAGATAACTCCCTGTGCAGCTACTTCTTCACGAACATTATGGTATACAAGCTCTGAATCATACTGAGCACCAACTCCAGCTAGAGATTCTCTCTCTGCCTGTGGAATACCGAGTCTCTCGAAGGTATCCTTTATCTCCTCAGGAACCTCGTCCCAGTCAGCACTCATCTTGTTATCCTTAGGCTTGATGTAAGTTACTATATTATCCATGTGTAGGCCATCAATCGGTGGTCCCCATGGCTTCATTTCCATATTATTATATATTTCCAACGCTTTAAGACGCAGCTCTGTCATCCACTCAGGATCATTTTTCTCTTTTGAAATCTGCTTAACTATTTCAGGAGTCAGACCCTCGGCAACCTTATATACATCTTCATCTACATTACGAAAATCATATAGGCTTCTGTCCACGTCTTCTACGTATGTCTTTTCCTTATCTGCCATATTATCTTCCTTAATTGGTATACTTTTCAAATCCGTTTGCGTTTATCTCATCAACAAGTGAAGAGTCACCTGTCTCAACTATCTTTCCATCTACAAGGATGTGAGTATAGTCAACCTTCAGGGCCTCAAGAATACGAGTACTGTGTGTGATGATGATAAGTGCTCCATCACCATTCTCATGAAAGGCCTTAACACCATCTGAAACAGTTCTTACTGCATCTACATCAAGTCCTGAATCTGTCTCATCAAGAATAGCAAGGTCCGGCTTCATCATGAGCATCTGAAGTATCTCAGCCTTCTTCTTCTCACCACCAGAGAATCCTACATTAAGATCTCTGTCCGCGTAGGACTTATCCATATTGAGAAGCGCCATCTGTTTCTCTAGTGACTTACGGAAATCCCAAAGTCTTGCTCTTGTACCTGTTTTGGTATCAACAGCATTTCTAATAAAATTAGAGAGTGATATACCAGGAACCTCTATAGGATTCTGGAATGAAAGGAAAATACCAGCCTTTGCTCTATCTGCTGTCTCCTCTTCTGTTATATCCTCTCCCTTGAAAAAGATAGATCCTTTGCCTATCTCATAATTAGGGTTACCCATAATGGAATATCCAAGTGTAGATTTACCTGCACCATTAGGTCCCATAATAACGTGTGTTTCACCAGGATTTACTACAAGATTAACTCCGTGAAGTATCTCATTTTCTGCAACACTTACGTGTAAATCCTTGATATTTAGTAACTCAGACATATTTTTCCTCCTTAGTCCGATCTAGTAAACCAAAATACACTACAAGCGGATCAGATTGGTCTCGATTCCCTTACCCTTCAGAACTGAATCCATACCCCAGTCATCTGTAAGGATAATTATCTGCTCCTCTTTCATGTCCATTAAACAGTCAGCAAACGCCTTAATCTCAGATGCGCTCTCAAGCATGCTTGTACCATCTATGATAAGTGGAAGCTTCTCCTTAGTGAGATACTTAGCTATGCTAAGTCTGACAGCCAGGTAAACCTTACCTGCATCAACCTCAGTCAGATTGTTGATTGGAACATATCCATAATCTGCCTTCAGAATAATTCCACCCTTATCATCAAAGGTTAACTCACTGAACTCATCCTGAGTTATACGTCTTATATATCTAGATACATTTCCCAGCAAATGCTTAAATGCATCTTCTCTGAACTTTTCAGACAGTGTATTTATTTTATTAATAGCGAGGTCAATCGCTTTAATCTCATCTTCAAGCTCGCTCTTCTTCTTAAATACTGTATCGAATTCATGGCGAAGCTTATTTCTCTCATTACGTCTGTTAATGAGAGCATTTTCCTTCTCTTTAAGAACAGCCTTCTTCTCCTGGAATTCCTTAGCGAAAGTCATATCGAATTCCATCTCTTCCTGTTCTTCAGCCTCTTCCTTAAGTTCTTCAAGAACCTTCTTGAACTCTTCTTCATCCGGCGTATCTTCTTCTTCCTTCGCATCGAAGTAGCCCTTAGCTCTGAAGCCATCAATGATAGTAATGATTACAAAGAGTGCTGTGAAGATAATGAACAGCTTTCTGATCAAATCCTCAAATGGAAGTATATAAACAATTGCAGCAATTATAAGTATAACTGCAATACCACTGGCGAAAATAACTGGGATTCTATCTGTGAACTTGATGTTCTTACGAGCTTCTAGCTTGGCTGCTTTTCTCTCTTCGGCGAGCTTCTCTTCAGCCTTCTCGATCATCTTGTCACTATCGACATAGTTCTTCTCGCGCTCAGTTATTCTATCTATCTTTTCTTCGATGGTAGCGTCACTTTCGTATGTGACAGTTCCATCCTCATTTTCCACCATACGACGGGCGATTCTCTTACGTCTCTCCGCCTCCATAACGAACTCTTCGTTCAGAGTCTTTATCTCATTTTCAACAGCTGCGATATCATCATCAACTGTATCGTACTCTGATAGTCTCTCATCCAGCTCATCTAGTCTACGGATAAGGGGCTTAGGTATATGATTCTTCTTCTCATCCTCGAGGTACTTGATAGCTTTAACCTTATCAATATTTGAAGTACCTGTAAGAGTGATATTAGTGAGATACTTCTGCAGATCCTTCTTACCACTTGAATCACCTACTATACACTTGGTGTCCAGGTAAGTATTCTTATCAGTCTCACAAAGAGTTCCACTTATAGTATCTGTGTTGTTCAGTCGAACCTCTCTACCAGAACTAACATCGAGAACAGATGCCTTCTTAGCTCCAGCTAGAAATGTTCTATCTACCAGATATGAATTCTCATCATCATTTATATAAGCTGTTCCAGAATATCCATTTCCTGTCTTTGGCTTACGAAGTTCATAATTAGATCTGACTCTGGTTATTCCCTCTCTACGAGGTATTCCATACATTAAACCTATCAGAAAGTCTCTGACTGTAGATTTACCAGCATCCGCCTCACCATAAACTATGTTGACGCCCTTCTGTAAATCCATGCTTTTATTATGAAATTTTCCAAAGTCTCTGATCAGTAGCTTTGTCAAATACATTTATCTTTCTTCTCCTGCCATGATTAATGCTTCCATACCATATCTGAGCGCCTTGCTCCTTATTCTTTCGTCTATAGTATAGCTGCCATCTATTTCACGAATGAAGCTGCCCATCATATTTGTTTCATTTTCTATTCTGAGCATCTTCTCATCATCATCCGAAATGGTCATATTCAGAACTTCGTAAATGTTATATCTGTTCTTGATACGACTCAGATCAAAGTCCACATTGTTCTTCGAGAATCCTCTAAGAACGATTCTATAGATATTATTATTACCCAGCTTGAGGAGCTTCTCTTCCAAATTCTTTGTTATCTCCTCAGCGCTTAGATTAGGATTCATAGTAATACTGATATCCATATAATTTCTATAAGCTATCGGACACCAGGTTATCTTGGTTCCTTCATCTGTGATCTCACCAAGTACATATCCATGTCTACCAGTTTCCTTTGGACCTAGTGGCTCCGGTGAACCTGCATAAGCCATTCTATTCTTCAGAATGTGAACCGGTCTACGAATATATCCCATTGCAACATAGTCGAAGCCTTTTGCTGCAAGTTTCTCCTTCTTGAATGGCATATGATTTCTATCACCACCATGTCCCAGAAGGATGTTGATTGCACCCTCACGACCTGGATCGATATCCTCTAAAATGTGTTCTCTATATTCAGGCTTCGCATAACTAAATCCTGTTACGCAAGTATTGATTCCTCTTAGATAAGCATTAGTAGTTTTATCTGAAGGAAGAAGAACTGTTTTAGATCTAAACTTATAAGCACTGGAATCACTTCCTGGAACAATATAATCATCCGTACCTGAAAGAATAACTGTTCTTGTCTTCTCCAGTCTCATCAGCTTATCATCTACAAATATAAGGTCCTCCACCGATGGAGATCTATCAAACAGGTTACCCGCTATAAGAAGAAGATCTATATCCTTCTCATTACAGGCATCTATAACCTTCTCAAAGGTTTCTTCTATCTCCTTTGGTCTATGCTCTCCCCAGTCGAATTCTGCATCTGGAGTAGCAAACAGATGGACATCTGCAATATGAATAAATTTCATTATTATCTACCCTTTATTCTTATTTTTCTGTAGCAAAACATACTTCGCCACATTAACTACATAATTATACAGGCAAGAAGCAAATATTGCAACCAAAAAGGGATAATCAGACTACCCCGATCACCCCTTTATTTTCAATGTTTTTTGCTCTAGTTTTTTATCTTGATATTCTTAAGGATAATAACCATTACATCCTTGGCGGTTACCTTTTTACCAGTAGCCAGAAGATCCGTATACTCCTTCACGATGTTATTGATATTACCCGCCAGGCCGCTCGCAACCTTGGAATCCAGGAATTTCTTTACCCATTCGGTATCAGTAACAGACTTTTGCCCCGTATAAATCTGTTCGAAGATGTAGACGTTTCCTTCTCCTAGAGCGGCTACTATAACACCTGCAACTATTCCATTTAGCACGTCACCTGCTATATTTAGTCCCGGTATCGCTTTGATAGCATTTAGCGCTGTCTTCGCTATGATTCCAGCAGTTCCAGCATTGATAATGGTTTGTATAAGCTCTGTATTCTTATCAAACTCAACTCCATATATCTTTGAAAGGCTCTTTATTTCTCCCACCTCAAGCGGAGTCAGAATTGTTCCATCCGGAAATGGTATAGGCACGAGTCCCACTGTCAGTCCTGCTAGAGCCGATGCACCAACTACTGAATGCGCCATAGCTCTCTTCTGGTTCAGATAGAAATAGTTCTTATCAACTATCGATGCATTTATTCCTTCTGGCAAGAACTTAACCGTCTCTGTGAGCAGCTCACCCAGACCATCCGGAGTTACATTTATATTGAGATCTGTATCTATCTTGTAGGTTGTCGCAACAACAGGCACTATAGCCTTCAGATTCTCGCTGAGCTTCTTGTGATTCTTGAAGGCGTTATATACCATCCTTACATTCTCTGCCCTCTCAGGCTTTGAATAAGACTTCGTGATAACAACGATTATCGGAACGCTCTTCCACACAGAAGTTGCATGCGCCAGCATATCTATATTTTTCTTAAACATCTTTCGTGATGTACCATCTATGCAGTACCAGATCATGTTAATCTGATGAGTCGCATCATCATTTTTGATACTATCACGGGACCATTTTCTTATAGCAGATATAGCCTTGCTCTGATTAAGAATTCCAGGTTCAAATCCAATGGTATCTATAATTCTGAAACCAAGTCCTTCACTTTCATATACACGAAGCTGTTTGGTGGTAGCCTCTCCTATGCTCGTCTCAGCCACGTAGGACTGGAACAAAGAATTGATCAGAGTAGACTTACCAACTCCCGAATTACCAATAACCACTACATTCGGCTTCTCCACAACGCCAGTATAGACTTGTCCGTTAGGAGACTGCTGAACAGGCTGATTACTAGGCACCGGCTGATTAACTAATTGGTTATTATTCTGATTATTGTCCATATATAACCCCCATAATCACTATCTTGATTATACGCTTCTATCCCTCATATACTACCTTGCCATTGCAAATGGTATAGTGTACCTTGCCTGGAAGGGTCCATCCCTTAAATGGACTATTCTCCGCTTTGGAGGCAAAGCTTTCCACCTTCCACTCTTCATTTTCTCCGAAGATAACTATATCTGCAGGAGCCCCCACCTTCATACTTCCAGGTATGAGTCTGTAAAGTTCTGCAGGATTCTTGCTCATCAGTTCCATCAGCTTAAGAAGCGAAATATGTCCTGGCTGAACAAGAGATTTGATTCCAAGTCCAAGAGAGGTCTCGAGCCCTGTGATTCCACTAGGCGCCGCAGCCATATCTCTATCCTTTTCCTCTTTAGAATGAGGTGCATGATCAGTAACGATCATGTCGATAGTTCCATCTTTTATTCCTTCAATGATTGCCTGTCTATCTGATTCTTCTCTTAGCGGAGGATTCATACGAGCATATGTACCATATTCCAGAACCGCATCCTCTGTCAGAGTAAAATGATGAGGTGTTGCCTCAGCATGAATATCCCCGCCTAGTTTCTTTGCAGCTCTAACAAACTCCACACTATTCTTTGAACTTATATGCTGTATGCATAGTGTCGCACCAGTACCAAGCGCCAGCGCCACATCTCTTGCAACCATTACATCCTCTGCTGTACGGGAAGCTCCTCCGTATCCAAGCTTCTCTGATACCGCTCCCATATTTACACCTGGCTGTTTTACAAAGAGCGGATCTTCTTCGTGAAGACTTACAGGAAGATCCAGTTCACTAGCTTTATTCAGCGCTTCAACAAGCACTTCTTCGTCCATTATAGGAAGTCCATCGTCTGTAAAGCCTGCCGCTCCTGCTTCCTCCAGAGCTTCCATATCCACCAGTTCTTTTCCAGCCATCCCCTTTGTTACAGTAGCCGTCTGAAGAACATGAATAGGTGTCTTCTCGCCCTTTTCCTGAATATATTTAAGGGTTTCCACGTTATCTACTACAGGCTTTGTATTTGCCATACATACAACCGTCGTAAAACCGCCTCTTGCTGCCGCAGCAGCTCCAGTATCAATATCCTCCTTATAGGTAAAGCCTGGATCTCTGAAATGAACATGTGTATCCACAAGTCCTGGAGCAACTACAAGTCCTGTTGCATCTATGGTCTGTATATCATTTCCATCAACATCATATCTAGCCTTGATATCTTCTATATCTAGGTCCTTCCCTGCACCAGCGACAAAATTATCGACTAAGGCAACGTCGCCTATTTCATCCATGCCTGTGACAGGGTCTACAATACGTGCATTTTTTATATAAATCATAAGATTCTCCTAAGTTATATATTAAATAGCCGTTAGATTAAAGTACTCTAACCAACAGATATATAATAACACAAATCATTTAAAAACTGTATATATACTTTATCCCTACACATAAAAACCCCTCCCTATCAGAACCTTCTGATAAGGAGGGCATAAGTTAGAAGTCTATAATATACTAATTATCCTCGGATAGTTTAGTAATTCTCAGCATTTACTTCGAAGAAGCTCTGTGGATGTGCACAAGCTGGGCAAACCTCAGGAGCCTTTGTACCAACTACGATATGACCACAGTTGCGGCACTCCCAAACCTTTACTTCACTCTTCTCGAATACCTGCTTTGTCTCAACATTATTAAGAAGAGCTCTATATCTCTCCTCATGATGTTTCTCAATAGCAGCTACTAGGCGGAACTTCTCAGCCAGCTCAGGGAATCCTTCCTCCTCAGCTGTCTTAGCAAATCCATCATACATATCTGTCCACTCATAGTTCTCACCATCAGCAGCAGCATTTAGGTTTGCTATAGTATCTCCAAGCTCTCCTAACTCCTTGAACCACATCTTAGCATGCTCTTTCTCATTATCAGCGGTCTTGAGGAAGAGAGCTGCAATCTGCTCATATCCTTCCTTCTTTGCAACTGATGCAAAGTAAGTATACTTATTTCTAGCCTGTGACTCACCAGCAAATGCAGTCTGCAGATTCTTCTCTGTCTGAGTTCCTGCATACTTGCTTCCACCAACTGCAGGTGCATCCTCGATAAGCTCAAGATGTTCCTCTCCTACTCCACAAACTGGGCATATAGGAGTTTCGCCATCTGCCACCTCAAAGATTTCACCACAAATATTACACTTGTATTTAGCCATTAAAGTAACCTCCATTTCATATTTCATTAATTTAAATGATATTCGTAGTATAGCCCAAACCCAACGGCTTAGTCTACACTAATCATTATTCAGTTTTTGCTTCTTATGTTCCTTCTTCTCGTTATACATGAGTCTGTCTGCCTCACGTAGATACCTTTCGGATATTTCACTGATAGCAGCCTCCGATTCATCTGGTTTAGCCAAATAACAGCCAATACTTACAGGTATATCAAAGGCCTTCTGATCCTCCCTACAGGATTCTTCTAGAAATTCTCTAACCTTACCGATATAAGTATCTCTATCTTCTTCCGTATAATTCTTTGCCAGAACCACAAACTCATCTCCACCGGAACGTACACATATCTCATCGGCTTTCTTTGCCGCCTTGAGAGCTTTACCAATCGTACATAAGCAATAGTCCCCCTCATCATGACCATAGGTATCATTGATCTGTTTCATGTTGTCCATATCTATAAGGAATACTGCAAGTTTCGTACCTGACTCCCTGCACTCCTTATAATAGTTCTCAAAATGAAGCCCATAGCCTCGCCTATTGTAAAGTCCTGTTAGCATATCCGTAACATAGAGGTTCCGCAAACGTTCAACCGTATAGTTAAGCTCTTTTCTGATTCTCCAGTTTTCAAGCATAGTACTTATATAGATAAACCAGGACTTAATATTAAACTGAGATAGATTCTCTAGATCTGGCGACACAATAAAGTATCCTAAGAAGTACTGAAGATGATGTACTGGAACAAGGTAGTAAGCATATGGATCATCTAACATAGCCTGAGGAAGTAACTGTCCTTTAGGGAGAACCCCTCTTCTGATAGGTCTGCCATTATATACACCACATACCACTTCAAAGGTAGCATCCTCGAAATCTTCCTGTGTAGAATAAACCTTCTGCTTATCCCAATCATTTATCAGACACAGAACCGCGTCCTTGAAGCCTGTATTGTTACAGCAGTTTGCTTCTATCTCATTGAAGACATCACTGTTATCTGATGCATTTGATATACTGAGAATCAGATCCGCACTCGATCTAGAAAGCATACCGAGTCTATCTATAACTGTTGCATAGGACTCACGTAGGTCATCCTGCTGGTATATATGTTTTGGAGTACAACCACAGGATTGACGGCGCTTGATTATTCCAGGTTCCGCTGTCACGGCAGGAACCTTTTCGCCTTCCCATAGCTTCTTAAGAATCTTGATTCCATCCTTTCCAACCTGTCCAAATGGTTGACACGAAGTTGTGATAGACGGATCATGAAATCTCGACTGAATAACATCGTCATAGCCTACAACAATAACATCATCTGGAACTATATATCCTCTTTTATTAAGTTCATCAACAACACCGATAGCAGTATAATCATTTGCACAAACTATGGCGTCTGGGAATAGTCTTTCCTGGTTATTCTCGTAACGCTTCATTATGCTGGTTACAACTTCTTCCGCACAGGAATACCAAAGATTTCCAGGGAATATCTGTTCATCCGAGCAAGGAAGACCATTAGCCTCAAGTGTTTCTTTGAAACCCTTTATTCTGTCTCTACAGAACGATAGGTCTGTTGGTCCACTTACATGAACCAGTTCCTTACAACCATGGTCTTTTATCAAGTGTTCAATTAATTCTTTGAGAGAAGGTTGCAGATCATTAATAACGCTATAGGAATGATCACTAACAACTCCAAGTGTCACTACCGGACAAGGAGCCTCCTTTTTGATATCATTAATGATTTCCAGAAATGTCTCCGGCAAATAACTGTCATAAGTTATAAGGCCATCGAAATTATTCAGATCCGGCACTCTGTAGATAGCAGAGTCGCCCACGTCATAATTAGTTAGATGTGTATATTCCACAGTACTGAAATTGTCACTGAAGCTCGCAAAAAACAGAAGCTTCACGTTATTACGCATAGCTTCCTGGATAGTTCCATATTCCGTTTCCCTTACCATATCGCGGTAAATATCCGCAATAAAAGCTGCCACGATTTTTCTATCCATACGAACCCCACATTTATGACATTTTCTCTAGGAGTTATTATACCACTCGCAAAGTCAAAATAGTAGTAAAATCAATTGTTTTACCCACGAAAAAGTGTTAAAATCGAGAACGTTATGAATAATACACTACTTAATTATAAAAGAGGACTTCTGGCCGGAATTCCTATAGCACTTGGATATCTGTCAGTCTCCTTCACTTTCGGAATACTCGCAATTAAATATGGACTCACCGTTTGGGAAGCTACTCTTATCTCCGCCACTACCCTCACATCCGCCGGACAGTTTGCCGGAATACAAACTATGATGATGCCCGGATTGTGGCTGGATATGCTTATATCTCAATTAACTATAAATGTCAGATACTCCTTCATGTCTATAGCGCTTTCGCAGAAGCTAGACAAGAAGTTCAGCGGTATATGGCGCTATATCTTAGGCTTTTCTATCACAGATGAAATCTTCGGTGTAGCTATCACAGAGGAAACTATAACTAGATCCTACTGGTTCGGACTTTCTACACTCCCTTGGTTCGGATGGACTATCGGAACCCTTCTCGGTTCTATCATGGGAAATGTCCTACCAAAGAGCATCCTGAGTGCACTGGGGCTCGCCCTCTATGGAATGTTTGTAGCTATTGTTGTACCGGTTGCTCGCAAGGAAAGATCAACTCTGCTTACAGTTATACTTGCCGCTATACTATCAACTGCATTTACATATCTACCTGGACTAAAAAATGTATCCGTAGGTATAGCTATCAGCATTTGCGCAGTAGTTAGCGCTTGTATTATAGCGATTATATATCCTATATCTGACGAAAAAACCGGAGATGAGGAATCACTTCCAGAAGGAGGTGTATCCTGATGCATAAGACTTACTTTATATATCTAGCTATTATGGTCATATCAACCTATCTGATCCGTGTTGTCCCATTTGTTTTGATAAAGCATCAGATAGAGAATAGGTTCATTCGTTCCTTCCTGCATTACATACCTTATGCAGTACTTACAGCTATGACCATACCAGCAATCTTTACGGCGACAGCCAGCATAATCTCTGCTATAATAGGTTTTGTTACTGCAGTATTACTCGCGCTGAAGGGTAAGAGCCTCACAACGGTTGCTCTTGTTTCATGTATTGCAGTCTATATATCCGAGCTGATCATCAGCTTGATCTAAGACCTTCAAGTTTTAGAAAAGGTTAGGGTTACTAAATGAATAAATTATTAATACTATTATTCCTTTTCTCTACAGGAAGTGTGACCGGATGGATTATCGAGCTCTTCTTCAGAAGATACCTTGACCCAGTTGAGAGAAAGAAGAAGAAATGGGTTAATCCCGGTTTCTTCGTAGGACCATATCTACCTATATATGGTTCGGGGCTGATTGTCCTTTACGGACTCGGTCATATCAAACTCCCATCCCTTGGTGTTACTCATCCTGTACTAGAGAAGCTCATTATATTTATCATAATGGCAGCTTGTATGACTCTTCTGGAGTTCATCACAGGAATAATATTCATAAATCATCTGCATCTGCAGTTATGGGATTATTCGAGTTATTGGGGAAATATCAAAGGCGTTATATGTCCGCTCTTCTCACTATTCTGGTATGCACTGGCAGCATTTTACTACCTTGTACTTCATCCAATAGTTGAGAACGCGTTGGACTGGTTATCAAGAAACCTTGTCTTTTCATTCTTTATCGGTTTCTTCTATGGAATCTTCCTACTGGATATAGTTTACTCCTTCCAGCTCATGGTTAAGATAAAGAAGCTAGCGGATGAATATGATGTAGTCGTAAAGTACAATGCTTATAAGAGTAAGCTAATAGATATCAGAGAGGAGGCAAAGGAGCGAAGCTATTTCTTCTTCTCCTCAAGACTTAGCTCGATATCTCCTAGAGAAGTATTCGACCGATATAGAGAGAATTTCTCAATGAAAAAAATAATGATGACACCTATCAAGAAGGTGGCAGAGAAAGTAAAAAAGGATTAGGCTTATCAGTAGCCTAATCCTTTTTAGATTTAAACGGTTCGCCAAGTGCTGGCGGAAAAATCTTCCTTATCACTACTGTGCATAGAAGTGAAAATGCTATGCTGACGGCGCTCGCCAGAAGGCATATAAGTGTTTCGACAGCAGCATTACTACTCTTCATAAGGAGTGAAACTGGTCCCATCTTAACCTGGAATATCAGAAGGATTATCTTGTGGAACACAAGTATTCCCATTGTGTTAACTCCGATAAATTCTAGGAACTTACTCTTTCCTATAAGGTATGATACATATATCACAAATACCGAGATACCCACTCCCGAAAGAATATATAGATAAAGTCTACCATACTTATATTCAACGCTCGAGATGAGGTAATTTCTATATGCGCTCAAAACTCCGAAAAAGAGGAGAACGAATACTACTGGTATTTTAAAGAGCTTCTCTTTATCAAATAATTCAAACTTCTTGAACAACCACCCTGCATAGAAGAAGATTCCTATCGTAAGCGCTGAGTTTAGTCCAAAAGGCAGGATCACAGGCATAAGATAAGTACATACAAAGGATACTGCCAGTATTATCACTCCTAGAACAGGAATCAATTTTTCTTTACTGGATAACTTAATCACGAAGTAATACAAGAGTTGCGTACTAAAGAGCGCCGGGAGGAACCAAAGCGGACTATTCTGTCTCAGTCCATCCCCTATTCCATTTCCCATAAGAAGACGCAGTAGTTGAAGCCTAAGATCAAAATGCTTTCCATCCCCTGTCGCCGAACTCATGCTATCACCAAATATTAGAAGGGGTATCAGGAAAACCGCTCCCCACAGAAAATACGGAAATACAATTCTGAGCAGTCTCTTCTTCAGAAATGTCAGAAAGTCATCTTTTGCATTAAATGTGTAGCCTGACAAAATAAAGAATAAGACTACATGAAAACTGAAGATGAATTTGTATAATATAGAGGTATGCTCTGAGTATCCCAGAGCATGCCCCATAACTATTAGGATAATGGCAAAAGCCTTCGCTATATCCAGATATTCAATTCTTGATTTTTCTTCTGCCACAGATTTTGCCTCTCTAGTTTTAGTCTTCGTCCATTATTCTTCTATATTCTGCCAGTATTTCTGCTATCTTCTCATTATCCAGCTCACCGAAGGATCTGAAAGTTCTAAGCGGCATATATTCCAGCATAGCCTTTGTCATTTCATCCAGCTCATCTTCCTTTGAGGAGAACTGAGTCGCTGAATGCGCAAACATTTCCTTAGTAAATGCTCTTGTCTTCTTGTAAGCTAGAAGTTCTCCGAGCTGAACATCTTGATCTATAACAGGTGGAAGCTGGAAACTACCAGATATCTCTATTTCCTCAGTCAGCTGAATATCCCTTGAAGACTTACCTATCTCAACTACGTATTTACCATCCGCTGCATACCAGTCAGACAGCTCTACGCTATACCACGCAAAGCTTCTCTTATCTAGTTCAAATGTCACCGTCTTTGTTTCCCCTGGAGCAAGTTCAACCTTTTCAAAGCCCTTCAGCTCATGTATAGGTCTATTGGTAACTCCGGTTTTATCTGAGATGTACAGCTGAACTATTTCCTTACCCGCTCTGTCGCCAACATTTTTTACATCAACGGAAACCGTTGCTCCACTATTTATTCCTATTATATCCCAGTCACTGGCATCCACGCCCTCGTAAGGTTTAATTACGAGATTACTATATTCGAACTCCGTATAGGAAAGTCCATGACCAAACGGGAAGAGCACGTCCATCTTCTTAGTGTCATAGTATCTATAGCCTACGAAGACTCCCTCAGCATAGCTAACCTTATGACGAGCAACAGGGAAGTTGAGGAAGCTCGGATTATCCTCGAGCTTAATAGGAAATGTCTCTGCCAGCTTTCCTGATGGATTAACCTTTCCGTAGAGAATATTCATAACAGCTTCTCCTACACCCTCACCGCCGAGGTATGCTTCAACCACCGAGGACACTCTTTCAATCCATGGCATTTCTACTGGAGATCCATTATGAAGAACAACGATTACTGGCTTACCTAGTTCAAGCAGTCTGTCTATAAGAATATTCTGAGCTTTAGGGAGCCTCATATGTGTTCTGTCATATGCCTCTGACTCGAATACATCTGGAAGACCTGCGAAAACTACTATCTTGTCCGCATCCTTCGCTACAGCTACAGCCTCTGCAAAGGCTTTCTCGTCTGACTCATCTTTATCATATGGAAAGCCCATGGCGTAAGTAATCTTGTCAGAATACTTTTCCTTTATAGAAACAGCTGATACTACGTTATGAGCATTGATATGACTACTTCCTCCACCCTGGAAACGAGGAGTCTCTGCAAAGCCTCCTATTAGTGCTACTTTTTCATCAGCACTTAGAGGGAGAGCCTTCTCATTCTTAAGAAGAACTATACATTCTTCTTCTGCTCTAACTGCCTTTTCATGATCTACATCTCTATCGAATATTTCTTCCTGTCTATTCTCTACGAATTTCTCTATCCAATTAAGGATATTCTTAACTGCCTCGTCGAGATCCTCCTGACTTAGTTCGCCGCTATTTACAGCATCGATTATCTGCTTATCATTTACTCCACGGCTTCCTGGCATTTCCAGATCCATACCAGCGGCTATTCCCTTAACTCTATTTGATACAGCACCCCAGTCTGACATTACTACTCCATCAAAGCCCCACTCATCACGGAGGACATCCTTTAGGAGCCATTTATTCTCTGAGGAATATTCACCATTTATACGGTTGTAGGACGCCATTATGGTCCAAGGCTTCGCCTTCTTAACCGCCGTCTCAAAAGCCGAAAGATATATCTCGCGAAGTGTTCTCTCATCCACTATACTGTCCGCGTACATTCTTTCAGTTTCCTGAGAATTTGCTGCGAAATGTTTCAGAGACGTACCTACATTCTGTGACTGAACGCCATTTATATACGCCGCCGAAAGCTCACCTGCAACATATGGATCCTCTGATACATATTCAAAATTTCTACCACATAGTGGTGAACGCTTGATATTAATAGCAGGACCAAGAATGGTCGAGACATCTACCGCCTGACATTCCTTTCCAAGATCAACTCCCATTTGAAACATCAGGTCCCTATCAAAGGAAGCTGCGGTTGCACAAGCCGTTGGAAAACACACAGCATCTATAGAATCATTAATGGCTGTTTCATTATTCTGATTATTTTCTTGTTTTCTCAGTCCGTGAGGACCATCACTCATGAATATGGAAGGGATACCAACTCTATCTATTGCGTCAGTAGTCCACATATCATGTCCTGACACAAGAAGCGCCTTCTCCTCCAGTGTCATCTCACTAATTATTTTCTGTATATCCATTGTAACCTCCGTGATTTTTGCTATGGATTCTCTCTTCGGAATCTTACATTTGTTCCCCATATTTTATCAGCAGCCTTACATATGCCTCCTCCCATGTGCCGCCGTATAAGCATTTCGCCCCTTCCTCCAGAAGCGGTTTCGTTGAACTATATCTGAATTCACCCTCCTTGCAAGGGAAGATATAGAAGTCTATTCCAAGAGCATTGCATTTTCTAAGTAGTGAAAGGGCTGATGTCGCGCCGTCCCCTTCTGTGTTTACTGTACTTGAATGATACATACCGTGAAGCACTGCCTTCACACCGTCTAAGCTATATCTATCGTAGTTTATTCCAACGTATGGTTTGATGAAGAGAACGTTGTCGCTTAGTTTACCAATATCTCCTAAAGCTACGGCTTTATCTGGTCGAACTATTCCGCCGCCTGATTGAGTTTCTTCTTTAAACCATTTAAGAGACTCATCCTCTATCAGCTTACTGTATTCTATCATATCCTTGCTGAAGAAGTCCTCTGAATAGTCCCCACACTCTTCGAGATGAGTTGCATGATGCACATAAGATACGCCATCCATATTTCTATATATGACATATACTCCGCTCATTTTTCTTGCACTAAGCCACTCTATAAGAGCAACTGATTTATCGAAGTTATCTACGCCATTACTCTCAGGGTCTGAAAGAATTCGGTGCGCCGATACCATCATCACTGGGCGACCAATGTCCTTTAGTAAAACTCCCATAAGTGCCGACGTAAGATGGAGCGTATCCGTTCCGTGAAGGAACATTAAACCATCGTAGCTTTCTAGGTTCGTATCCCTCAGCACCTTAATCAGCTTATTCCATTTATCAATAGTCATATTTTCGCTAAGCGTATTGATTGGAGCTATAACGTCTATCCCTTCGTGCTTTGAGATAAGCTTTGCTACCGCAGTATCTGTATTCAGATCATTTAATCCATTTTCATTTTTTTCTGACAAAATAGTTCCGCCAGTTAGTATTAATAGTATTCTCATTTGTTTATCCATACTTGCTTCCAGCACTCATATCATTTTGATCCTTACTCAGGATAACTGTATCTCTAATAAAGTAATTCTATTTTAATTTCACTATGATAGCAAGGCGAAAATTAGGGGCATTATTCCTTTGACTTTAACTTGTGGCAACATTATACTTCATTGTAGGGTGTAAGGTTTTTAGAAATATAATTTTAAATGCTTAGGAGAAGGGTATGATATCATTATTACTATCTTTTGTCGTGCTTATTATCGGTTATTTGTTATATGGAAAACTTACTGAAAAGATCTTTAGTCCAGACGACCGTGTAACGCCTGCGACTAGCATGGAGGACGGTGTCGACTACGTTCCTATGAAGACCTGGAAAGCCTATCTGGTTCAGCTGCTTAACATTGCCGGAACCGGTCCTATCTTCGGCGCACTTATGGGTGCTTGCTTCGGTCCAATTGTTTTTCTATGGATCATCCTCGGAGCAGTTTTTGCCGGCGCCGTTCACGATTACATGGTGGGTATGATATCTGAGAGAAACGAAGGCAAATCCATTGCCGAACTATCAGGTATATATCTTGGAAATGTAGCCAAGTGGATTATGCGACTCTTTTCCGTTCTCCTCCTTATTCTGACGGGAACAGTATTCGTAAACAGCCCCGCAGCACTGATTTCTAAACTAACTCCAAAATCATTAAATGAAAACTTCTGGATAATCGTTATCCTGTTATATTATGTACTTGCAACTCTGCTCCCTATCGACAAGATAATAGGAAAGCTCTATCCCATCTTCGGAGTCATCCTTATTACTATGGCAGTATGTATAATGGGAGGTATCATTATAGGTGGATACAAAGTCCCTGAAATTAGTATGGCAAACCTTCATCCAGAAGGTTTGCCAGTTTGGCCATATATGTTTGTAACTGTAGCCTGTGGCGCGATTTCCGGATTCCACGCCACACAATCTCCTATGATTTCAAAATGTATAATCTCCGAAAAGGAAGGTAGAAAAATATTCTACGGTGCAATGATATCAGAATCTGTTATTGCACTTGTTTGGGCGGCTGGAGGAGTTGCTTTCTATGGAACAACACAGCTTCTGAACAGCAATCTCTCAGAGCTTGGACAGTCAGGTGTTGTATATGATATTTCAACCGGTATGCTTGGTCCTATCGGCGGAGTACTTGCCATCGTTGGAGTTGTTGCTTGTCCAATCACTTCTGGCGATACAGCCTTTAGAAGCGCTCGTCTCATTCTTAGTGAAGTAACCAAGCTGAATCAGAAGTCTATAAGAAATCGTCTCATCATAACCCTTCCACTACTTACGATTGGTGCGGTTCTTACAAAGCTCGACTTCAATGTTCTGTGGAGATATTTCTCCTGGAGTAACCAGACTCTCGCGATGATCAGTCTCTGGGTAGCAACTGCTTATCTAATAAAAAATACCAGGCACAGCCTGTTCAGTTTAATGACAGCCATCCCTGGTTCCTTTATGTCAGCCGTGAGTCTGACATATATTCTTATGGCAAAGGAAGGCTTTAAGCTAAGCTCTTCTATCGCTTATCCAGCCGGAATAATCTTTGCCACTGTTCTATTTTGTTTTTATCTATTCAAGCTAAGCCAAAACAAGAAATCTGCGAGTTAATATTTTTCTAAGTATTAATATTCATCTAAGAAGTGGTGGCGAACGCCATCCTTCTTATATGCAATAACTGTGCTAAGGTTTACATTTTCAACGCTCTTAAAGATGTTGGATTCAACAAAAGGATTCTCCTTCTTAAGCTCAGCAATCAGTTTCTTAGTTTCCAAGCGTTTTGAGGATGTAGTCCCATCCTCGTGACAGGTCGTACAGGTTTCTGTAAAATGACATGCACATTGCAGGAAATGTAGATCATTATAATCGCGCCATGCACATATATCACTTTCTCTAACTAGATAGAGTGGTCTGATAAGTTCCATTCCTTCGAAGTTCGTACTATGAAGCTTAGGCATCATGGTCTGTACCTGCGCGCCGTAGAGCATTCCCATAAGGATAGTTTCTATTACATCATCATAGTGATGTCCCAAAGCTATCTTGTTGCATCCTAGTTCTTTAGCCTTACTATATAGATAGCCTCTACGCATTCTTGCACAGAGGTAGCATGGACTCTTCTCGATAGTATCCACTGTATCAAAGATATCACTTTCGAAGATTGTAATAGGTATTCCTAGAGCCTTTGCATTACTCTCTATAAGCGCCCTATTATCCTTGTTATATCCCGGATCCATAACTAGGAAGGTCAGTTCAAAGTTACACTGTCTATGTCTCTGAATCTCTTGGAAGAGCTTCGCCATAAGCATCGAATCTTTTCCGCCAGATATACAAACTGCTATACGGTCTCCTTCCTCTATCAGCTTGTAGTTTTTGCAAGCTTTTGCAAAAGGAGTAAATAGCTGTTTATGGAACTTCTTTTGAATGCTCTTCTCTGCCTTCTTCTGTTTCTCTTCCGCATCACCTTCATTTGCGAGTAATGCTCGGACGTATCCTATATATCCTCCTTCGAGACTATAATATTCCCGTCCCTCAGGAAATTGTTCCTCATTAAACTCCTTAGTTCTTCTACCTATCTCACAATAAAGTATGCAAGTCTTACCCTCAGGCAGCTTCTCTATATCAGCTCTTATTTCCTCTGAGTCTCTATCAAAATCAATAGCTACAGCACCAGGAATCATGCCATAGTTCCTAAGACCTTCATCTCTTATATCTATCAGGACATACGAATTCTTTTTCAGCTTATTAAAATCTTCAAATGATATCTCTTGCATTATATCTTCTCTTTACAACTCTTTAGTCATTTATAAAATGTGTCCAGGCATGTTCTTCTGTCTTAGGCATTCCATACTTCTCTTTTCCAAGTGCTATACTCTTCATAAGAAATGTCATATTTCTAGCCAGGACTCTAACTGTCTGAAGACCTTCTAGATCCTTTGCAGCCTGTCCCTTTTCTCTACCATGAACACTATTCCAATACTGACTTGAAACCACTGGCATGTTGCTAATAGTGAAGTACTTATTTAGCTCATCAAAGGTAGCTGAAGCACCACCTCGTCTACAGCAAACAACACTAGCACCAACCTTCATGCTCTTATCAAAATGAGAGCTATAGAATAGTCTATCCAGACATGCGATGAGTGTTGCATTTGCTGATGCATAATAAACTGGAGATGCCACTACCAGACCGTCTGCTTCTTCAAACTTCGCAGCTATCTTATTTACTGCATCGTCGAAGACACATTTTCCATTCTGTGCACAATTGCCACAAGCTATACATCCACGAATAGCCTGATTGCCAATCTGAACAACCTCTGCTGTAACGCCTTCTTCACTAAATGTTTTAACCATTTCATCAACGGCTACGGATGTATTTCCGCCCACTCTTGGACTTCCATTAATTATAAGTACTTTCATATTGATTCACTCCTTTTACGCTAGTGCCTATTATACCATATCTACTAATTGCAACCATTACCATAACAGATGCGATCATTGAAAATGGAGAGACAACAAAGTTTACCATTGGCATTATAGAATTCATTGCGGCTAAATATTCTGCGCCTTTTCTCGAAACAGCAACCGTTACTAATGCTGTCACTATAGGAATGAGTATATGTATTACAATATATACCACAATCATAATTATCCCCACCACTCTTCTTGAGTCAGACTCCGTAGTAACCATCACGAGATAATATACTATATAGAGTAACATGATGACGCATTGAATAAAAAAGCTTGGCGGAATTGTTGTTTCAGTTATTGTTATATGCTCCGGATAAAAAGACTTCTGAGCAAGCACGAGTATCAGAAAACTGACTACACATATTGCTTGCAATATTAGTGCTGCAATCATTGGTGTTTTAATACATTTTTCTAGTTTCATTTTTCCTTCCTTTACCATATAAATCATTAACCTTCAGAACTACTGTTCCATAATACCATAAATCAAAAGAAATACGTTAATTATTTCACGTACGCTTTTCATTGGCCCAGTTTTCTAGGACATCATACAATTCATCAAATGAGGCTGCGCAGTAGTTGATATCATATCTAGTCATGGTTTCTTCTACATTTCCAGATGGCATAAACCACACCGAATCCATGGAAGCATTTTGTGCCCCAAGCATATCCGATGTAAGCGAATTCCCAATCATGATACAGTATTTCTTAGGTTCTCCAATACGTTCCAAACATATATCAAAAAAAACAGGATCTGGTTTTGCTACTCCGAGATCTTCGCTAATGAATACATCATCTATATACTGATCTAATCCCGTCGAAGCTATTCTACCCATTGCATTAACGGTCGCGCCATTGGAGGCGATGTAGATTCGGGCATCTGGGATATTTTCTTTTAGCTTCTTGATGAAGTCCCCTGCCCCCTCCATTAGGATTCCATTCACAGACATTGTTTTGATAAAGTTATCATTGATTGTAAGCGGATCCAGAAAAGAAGTATCTCCGTCACATAGATCTAATACATACTGAAACCTTTTGGAAAAAAGCTCTGTACGTGAGATAGTTCCTTTTTCTAATTCCAACCATAGAGATTTATTATATTTTTTAAAAGCCTGATATATCTCATCTGAAAACGATAGGCCATTTGAATCCAGCACTATACCCAGCGCTTTATATTCTGTTGCATGAAAGTCTAGTAATGTCTGATCTAAATCAAAGATAAAGTTCATTTTTTAGTGCCTCCAAACGCAGTCTATGTACATTATATCAGTAGAGCTTTCAACTATAAAGATATATCTATTTTGAATACAAAAAAATGGATACCGCAGCCGACCACTTTGGCACAACTACGGTATCCATTTAATTTACTATTATCCTTCAATAGATATATACTGTTTTTTCTGGAACTTTCTTCTCTTCATTCTTTGGAATCGACAGTCTTAAAACGCCATCCTCGAACTTAGCCTTAACATCTTCCTGCGTTACTGCATCTCCTACGTAAAAGCTTCTCTGCATAGCACCTGAATAACGTTCCTGGCGAATAAGTTTGCCCTTCTTATCCTTCTCTTCTTTATCAAGTCCCTTAGCAGCACTTACTGACAAGTAACCATTTTCAAGTGTGAGCTTTATCTCATCTTTCTTAAAGCCTGGCAGATCAATATCAAGCTCATACTTGTCATCATGCTCATGCACATCAGTCTTCATAACCTGTGCAGCTCGTTTTCCATAAAGCTTGCGGTCAACATCTCCGAAATCAAACCTTGGAAAATCCATCCAATCATCCAACAAATTTTCTCCAAAAATACTAGGTAGTAACATAAGTCATTCCTCCTTCTCAAGAAAAATATAATTAAATAAGTTTCGTGAGCAAGGGAA
>JAFVAQ010000027.1 GCA_017480495.1 Eubacterium sp.
TACTACTTCATACTTCTTTTGTTCATCCATATTTAAGTCAATTCTCCTCATCATATCCTCCTCTCAAGTGAGAGGATAGTATACCACATTGGGACATTTTCATTTGTGGTTTAATAGGACATTATCAAAAATGACTTATAGTATGGTAACCTGGTAAGATATAGTTATTGACATATAACTAGATTTATATTATATTAATCATGCGACCAAAGATAAGAAGTGGTCGCATGATTTTTGAATTTGATGCGACCAAAAACTAATAATGGTCGCGAGACTTGCCGGACGTCAGGTAAAAAGGAGGTTAAGTATTATGCCGCCAAGAGTATTTACAGAGGAAGAGAGAGAAAAGCTTCGTATATCGATGTTAGAACAGGCTATACCACTTCTGGAAGAATACGGACTTGTTCATATGTCTGTTGATAAGATAACTAAGAAGGTGGGAATCGGAAAGAGTACATTTTACAATTTTTTCAGCTCCAAAGAGGAATATGTAAGCTATGCGCTTGAATATAATCGTAAGAAAATTTTAGATGAACTTGATAAGAAATTTCCACCAGGAAAGAAGATGAAACCTGCAGAGGTTTTTCAAATGTGGTTTACAACATTTCTTTCCAGCAATTCCATCTATAAGAAGTTTTCTGCAGAGGATGAGAGAGCTCTGTATGAGGCTGATAAAGCAAGAGGTAAAGAGGTAAGTCTTGCCAGAGAAACATATGTCGCGGAGAGGCTTATGGTTCATATGGAGGGTGTCAGGGCGGATCTCGATGTCGCACTTCTGGCCAATTATATAAAGCTTATAGTTCTGGCATATGAGAATAGTTATATGTTTCATGATTCAGCAATGGAGAGAATGCAGGATGAATTAAAGATCAGACTAATCGATCTGATATTTGAAGAGGATGCGAAGGCAGAACTGATTGAGATGCTTAAGGCTGCGGAGTCAAATAAAAGAAAGTGAGAATAGGAAAGATAAAAACACGTTAGTGTAAAATATGGAGGAAAATATGAATAAAGGAAAGACAGTTGTAGAATTTAAAGATGTACTAAAAGAATATGGTGAGGGTGATGGAAAACAGATTGCTGTGAATCACATAGACTTTACCATAGATGAAGGCGAGTTTGTAGTTATACTGGGGCAGTCGGGAGCAGGTAAGTCCACTGTGCTGAATATGCTGGGAGGTATGGATAAACCTACATCAGGCGCGGTTACGGTGGACGGAGCTGTGGTTTCATCCATGAATGATGCGAAGCTTTCGGATTACAGAGCTGAAAAGATAGGATTCATATTTCAATTTTACAATCTAATCCCGAGTCTTACGGCATATGAAAATGTGGCACTTACAAAGAGTATAGTGAAGAACGCACTTGATCCTATGGAAATGCTGAAACGAGTTGGACTTGAAAGTCATGCAAAGAAATTCCCGTCACAGATGTCGGGTGGTGAACAACAGAGAGTATCAATAGCAAGGGCGCTTGCAAAGAATCCGAAGATAATACTTGGAGACGAACCAACGGGCGCCCTTGATTCTGAGACAGGAGTTAGCGTACTTAAACTATTGGTAGCAATGTCTCACGATTATGGAAATACAGTTATTCTTGTAACACACAATGCTGATATAGCTAAATGCGCTGATAAGGTTATTCGTATGAAGAACGGAAAAATCAGGGAAATTAAGATAAATGAGTCACCGGTTCCTGTTGAGGAGGTGGAGTGGTAATGTTATTTCGAAAAATGCTTAGAGAAATGAGAGGAAATCTGGGACAATTTATATCAGTGCTTATACTTTCATTTCTTGCGACATTTATCTATGCAGGTTTTGAATCGAATGTAGTTGGAAGTGGTAAGGCCGTTAATGAATTTCATGAGAAGACCAATATAGCGGATGCATGGATATATAGTGAGGGCTTCAAAGAAGAAAATCTGGATCATGTTAAGGAGCTTTCTTTTGTAGAGGATGCCCAGTTCAGGACTGAGATTAGAGGAACAACCGTAGATTATGAAGGCGCGCAGCTGGATATATATCTGATGGATGAAAGCACCATCTTGAAGCCTTATGTATTTAAAGGAACAGATGAGGAGAATGAAAAGCTTAAGGTATCAGACAGCGTAGAATTTGATGGTGATGATAAGGATGGCGTATGGCTTAATGGTTCATTTGCCAGAGAATGGGATATTGCAGTAGGAGACAAGATTAAGCTTGAATATAATGGAGTTAAGTTTGAGAGAACAGTTCGTGGACTTATCATGGAGCCAGAGTATGAATATACAAAGGCTGAAAAGGATAGTGATATAAACTTTAAGACTCTGGCTTATGTATATATGAGTTATAAGGCATTTCCTATTAGAGAATATGCAGAAAGCCAGGTTAAGAGTGGAAAGATTAATGCCGAGGAGCTTAAAAGTTCTGAGACATTTAAAGATAAGATTGAAGATATCGAGAAGAAACTGGCTGAGTATGGAATGACAATAGATGATATAGATCAGGATATGCTTCTTGAGAGCCTTGATAAAATGAGTGACGAAGAACTTCTTAGGCTGATTCCATATTCTACAATGCTTGTAACTCTAACAGACGAGGCAAAAAGCGATGCGAGAGAGACCATAAAAGAAGAAAAAAGTAATATCAGTGAAGTTCTTTTTTATGAAAAGCAGATATCAGATGCAATCGATAAGAACTACGCTGTTATGGTGGATAAAGAGTCGATAGTTGGAATACAAAGAATAGCTGATGAACTAAAACAGCATGATACCTTTTCTTATGCATTTGCATTTATCTTTCTTGTGGTTGCGATTCTTGTAATATCTACCACCATGAGCCGACTTGTGGAGAGGCAACGTACACAGATTGGTACAATGAATGCCATAGGAATGAAGAGATATAAGATAGCAATTCACTATATGAGCTACAGCTTTTTTGTATCACTTATCGGAGCGGTAACAGGTCTTATAGCAGGACCGCGTGTGGTCGGTAAGCTTCTTGTAAATATGCTTTTTGAATGGTATATGATCCCGGATGTAAAGGTTGGATCTAATGCACTCTTCTATTTTGTGACTGCTGTTACAGTGCTTACCTGTGTTCTTGCATCATACATTAGTTGTAAAAAGCTACTAAGAGTTCCTCCGGCAGCAGCACTTAGACCTGCGGCACCTAAGAAAGCGAAAAGAATACTTGCTGAAAAATTGCCGATTTGGGAGAAGCTCAGTTTCAGTACACAGTATAATCTGAGAGATGTTTCCAGATCTCCGCTAAGAGCAATAATGGGAATAGTTGGAACAGCTGTAGGAATGGTTCTTGTATTATATGCATTTGGATGCTACTTCCTGGTGGATGATATCGTAGACTGGAACTTTAATAAGCTTCAGAATTATAGTTATCAGATGGCTCTGTCTGAGGATAAAGACGTAAAGTATTTTGATGAAATATGTGACGCCGTAGATGGAGAAATGATAATGACAGATCAGATAGAGCTGGCAAAAGAACCTCATGCGGAGTCTTTGGATAGATTTAAGCAGACTATAACGGTTATAGAAGGAAAGGGTCTGCAGAATATTACAGATGAAAAAGCAGTCATCACTTCTATGGTTCCGGGAAAGGTTGCGATTACAAGCAGACTTGCGAAGCAGATGGGAGTCACTGTTGGCGATAAGGTGTATTGGCACATTTATTCAAAGAATGAATGGTATGAATCAGAGATAGGACTTATAAATAGAACACCTGAAACTGCAGGAATAACTATCCTTAGAGATGATTTTGAAAAAACAGGTTGTGAATATGTACCTACTGCGATTATTTCGAGAAAAAACTTGAATGATTACGACGGTAAAGACGGAATAGCTGGTATATATGATATGGAAAAAATGAAAGAGGTGTTTATTAAGGGATATGATGTTATAAAATACCTCTTTTATATGATGATGATATTCTCGGTTATCACAGTTGTAGTTGTTCTCTATAATGCAGGAAATCTTTCCTTCCATGAGAGACTTAAGGAATTTGCAACGCTTAAGGTTATGGGGCTTTCTTCTAAGAAGATTAGGAAAACTCTGAATCAGGAAAATATATGGTTTGCTGTTATCGGAATAATAGCCGGAACTCCACTGGGAAGACCAACGCTTACAGCAATGATGAACAGTAACGGAGATAATTTTGACTATTATATACATGTGCCGGTTTATCTTTATGCACTGTCGGCAGTCTTTGTTCTGGTAGTCGCTATCATAGTGAGTCTGATGTTCTCCAAGAAGATAAAGACGCTGGATATGGTTGGCAGTCTGAAGGGCATGGAATAAACACATGTTTAATACACTTAATAGTTAAGTTATGTGGCTAATCATTGTTGGATAATCTTTTATTACAGTTATATTATAGAAAACTTTGTAAAAAATATGAAATGATTATTTGAATAGTATTCAGATAGTTTATATGAACCATTTTCTTTTAACTCTGGTTAAAAAACATGTGACTTTGTGAACAAACATTAAATTGCGACAATGAGCCTCATGATAGTAGGATTAATGTAGTATAAAAATTCATTATAAATAGAATGAATAAGGAGGTACGAATTATGTTCGAAGTTAAACATTTATGTATGGTTGTAGGTGGAGCTCTTCTTGGATCAGCAGGGGTAAAACTACTCAGTAGTAAGGATGCAAAGAAGGCATATACTCACGTAACAGCTGCTGTTATGAGATGTGCAGATACAGTTATGGAGACAGCAACTACTCTCAAAGAAAACTGTGGAGACATCAAGGCAGATGCTCAGGAGATAAATGAAAAGCGCCGTGAGGAAGAGAGACAGAAGGAAATAGAGGATGCAAAGGCAGTTATCGCTGAAGCTGAGGAAAGACTTGCAGAACTGGAGTCTGACGGAGCTGAAGTGACAGATGAAGATGTTGCTGTAGCTGGTGCATAATAGGACATTAAGAAAAAAGGTTATATATATGAGATGTAAGATATTACATGAATCAAAAAACAGAATGAGAGTTCATCTCTTCCAAAAATATATGACCTGTGCTGAAGCGGATAAGGTGGAATATTTTCTACTTGGTCTGCCTTATGTTAGAGAGGTTAAGGTAAGTGAAAGAACTTCTGATGCAACTATTCAGTATCAGGGAAAATATCGGGAAGAGTTGATAAAGAGTCTATCTGAGTTTAGTCTGACAAGTACAGAGGTAGCGGTTCCTGAACATACCGGAAGAGAGCTTACTCATAGTTATCAGGATAGAATGTTTTATCTGATAGCTAGACGTGCGATATCTAGACTATTCTTACCAATATCCATTAGAAATGTTATCACTGCAGTTAAATCGGTTCCGTATATCTGGGAAGGATTAAAGAGTCTCGCTAAGGGAAAGCTGAAGGTATCAGTTCTTGATGCCACAAGTATTTTGGTATCTATGCTTAGACGAGATTTTGATACAGCAGGCAGCGTTATATTCCTTCTAAGTGTAGGAGACCTGATGGATGAATGGACCAGGAAGAAGTCAGTTGCAGATCTTGCAAGTGCCATGGCTTTAAATGTAGATAAGGTATGGCAGCTAAATGAGGACGGCGAGGAAATTCTTGTAAATATTAATCATATAAATAAGGATGATACCATTGTTGTAAGAACTGGAAATATGGTACCTCTTGATGGGGTGATAATAGACGGTGTGGCAGAGATTAATCAGGCCTCGATTACTGGAGAGAGTCTACCTGTGCATAAGGAAGTAGGCGGATATGTTTACGCTGGTACAGTTCTTGAAGAAGGTGAGATAATAGTCTCAGTCAAGAAGACTCAGGGTTCCGGAAAGTATGACCGTATAACTCAGATGATAGAAGAGTCTGAGAAGCTTAAGTCAACTGCAGAGGAAAATGCATTTAAGATGGCGGATAGACTCGTTCCATATACCTTAGGTGCTACTGCACTTACATATCTACTGACTAGAAATGTAACAAGGGCGACATCTATACTTATGGTTGATTTCTGCTGTGCCCTCAAGCTTTCTATACCGATAGCAGTTCTGTCTGCTATGCGTGAAGCAGGTCAGCATCATATATCTGTAAAGGGAGGAAAGTTCCTCGAGAAGGTTGCCGAGGCAGACACTATAGTATTTGATAAGACGGGAACATTAACCTATGCTTGTCCATCTGTGAAGGATATAGTTACATTTGACGGAGCGGATAAGGATGAAATGCTTCGTCTTGCCGCTTGTCTCGAAGAGCATTATCCACATAGTATGGCAAATGCAGTCGTTAAGGCGGCGGAGGAAAAAGGCCTTGTCCACGAAGAAAAGCATTCTAAGGTTGAGTATGTTGTTGCACATGGAATTGCAAGTTCTATTGATGGCAATAAGGTTATTATCGGAAGCTATCATTTTGTATTTGAGGATGAGGGCTGCGTTATAGCGGACAGTGAGAGGGAGAAGTTTGAGAATCTCTCCGATGAATATTCCCATCTTTATATGGCAATAGGTGGTAAGGTTAAAGCAGCCATTATGATAGATGATCCAGTTAAGACGGAAGCGAAGGAAGTTATTCAAAGCCTTAGATCGCTCGGGCTTAGGGTTGTTATGCTGACAGGTGATAGTAGCAGAGTAGCGAAACGTGTTGCTAGAGAGCTGGGAGTAGACGAAGTGAGAGCTCAGGTGCTTCCAGAAGATAAGGCGGCGTTCGTCGAGGAAGAACATAAGGCGGGTCGTTCTTGCATAATGATAGGTGATGGAGTAAATGATTCACCGGCCCTTTCTGCGGCGGATGCAGGTATTGCAATAAATAGTGGAGCGGCTATAGCAAGAGAGGTTGCCGATATTATGATATCAGAGGATGACCTCAGTAGTTTAGTGGTGCTGAGACAACTTGGAGTAGAACTTCAGAAAAGAATGAAGGGTAATTATCACAAGATAGTTAGCTTCAATGCTGGACTTATATTGCTCGGGGCTATTGGCATTCTTCAGCCTACGATGACTGCACTCCTTCACAATGGTTCTACTATACTAATTAGCATGAAATCAATGACAAACCTTATAGACAAGTAGAGAAAATGTAATTGAAACTGTAGAATATATTTTAAAGAGGTGACAAGATGAGTGGAACAGTATCAACAATCATTATAGTTGTAATTCTAGTAGTAATTCTTTTCTTTGCTATAAAAAATTCAATTCCTCATTTTAGAGGAGAGGGTGGATGTTGCGGTGGCTCTGGAAAAGAGAAACTGATTAAGCCTGCAAAGCTGGAAAATGTAATTGCCACAAAGGTTGTAAAGATAGAGGGGATGAGGTGTGAAAACTGTCATCGAAGAGTCCAGAATGCGCTCAATTCTATAGAAGGAGTCAGCGCAAAGGTGAATGGAGATAAGGCTGAGGCTGTGGTAAAGCTAGGAAGAGAGATCGAGGATAGTGAAATAAAGAAAGCAATTAATGATTTGGGCTATAGTGTTACGGAGTGTATTAGGTTATAATAGGGGGGAGGTGTCAAAAGTGTCTTTTGATACTGGATAAAGACAAAAGGAGAAAGTAATTATGGATGAAAAAAATAAGGACTTCAAACCTTACATTCCGGCCGAGAAAATTACTCCTGAGTTTACGGTGACATCTATCATCATGGGTATTATTCTTGCTGTAGTTTTTGGAGCGGCAAATGCGTATCTTGGACTCAGAGTTGGAATGACTGTTTCAGCGTCAATTCCGGCAGCTGTTATTTCTATGGGTGTGATTCGCGTCCTGATGAGGAAGAACTCAATTCTTGAAAGTAATATGGTCCAGACTATTGGTTCGGCAGGAGAGTCGCTCGCGGCAGGAGCAATCTTTACTATGCCAGTTCTTTTCCTTTGGGCGAAGGAGGGGACTGCTGAAAGACCTAGTTTGCTTTCTATTACACTAATTGCTTTAGTGGGTGGCATACTTGGTATTCTATTTATGATTCCCCTCAGAAATGCATTAATTGTAAAAGAGCATGGAGTGATTCCTTATCCAGAAGGAACTGCATGTGCTGAGGTGCTTCTTGCAGGTGAAGAGGGAGGCACAAGTGCAAAATCTGTATTTATTGGTATGGGTCTTGCAGGGCTTTTTAAATTTCTTGTTGATGGAATAAAGGTTATACCGGGAGTTATAACAGCAAATATTAAGTCTCTTAAGACAGAGCTTTCTGCAGAAGTGTATCCTGCACTTATAGGCGTAGGATATATATGTGGTCCAAAGATTGCTTCATATATGCTCGCAGGTGGCCTTCTTGGATGGTTTGTATTTATTCCTGCAATTGCTACATTTGGAGCAGACACTGTTCTTTATCCTGGAACAGATACAATTGGTAATCTATATGCCGAAAATGGAGCGGGACAGCTTTGGAGTTATTATATAAGATACATAGGTGCAGGTATGGTGGCTGCTGGAGGTATTATTAGTCTTGTTAAATCTATGCCTCTTATAGTTTCAACCTTTAAGAGTTCAATTAAAGGAATGAAGGATTCTGGCGGGGCAAGTACACTTCGTACTGAAAAGGATTTAAATATGAAGGTTGTACTCTTTGGAGTACTAGCTATTATTCTTCTTATATGGCTTCTCCCTCAGATTCCTGTTTCCCTTATCGGAGCTATCCTTATAGCACTATTTGGTTTCTTCTTTGGTGCAGTTTCGTCAAGAATGGTAGGTCTTGTAGGAAGTAGTAATAACCCTGTTTCAGGAATGGCGATTGCTACACTTCTATTCTCTACATTTATACTTAAGATTACTGGAGAGACAGGAGCTTCTGGTATGGTAGGTGCTATAGCCATAGGTTCTATTATTTGTATAGTAACAGCGATGGCAGGTGATACATCACAGGATCTTAAGACTGGATTTCTATTAGGGGCGACTCCTAAGAAACAGCAGATCGGTGAAATCATTGGAGCTGTGGTTTCGGCATTTGCTATAGGTGGAGTTCTTATACTTCTTGATAAGGCATGGGGCTTTGGAACGACAGAGCTCGCTGCTCCTCAGGCTTCACTTATGAAGATGATTGTTGAAGGAGTTATGAACGGAAATCTTCCTTGGGCTCTTGTATTTATTGGCGTATTTACAGCTATTGTTGTGGAGATACTTGGTGTGCCAGTGCTTCCGGTTGCTATAGGTCTTTACCTTCCACTGGAACTTAGTACAACTATCATGATTGGTGGCGCTATTAGATGGGTGGTTGATAAGAAATCCAAAGCTAAGAATGATGAAGCTGGTTCAGGTGTGCTTTTCTGTTCAGGTATGATTGCGGGCGAAGGACTTGTTGGTATTATCCTGGCAATCCTTGCAGTAGTTGGCGTTGAAGAGAAGATAAATCTGTCGGGCTATATCAATCTTGGAACCATCGGAGGAATTATCCTGCTTGTTGTCATGATTGCCTGTGTAGCTATATATGCCATGAAGAATAAGGCAGAGGCTGACAAAGCCACTGAAGAGAAAAATGAAGAAGAGTAAAGATAATTATCTGGATTTTGTACCAGTCATTTCAGACAAACATAAGTGGGAAGCTGACGAGGAAGGTAATGTAACTATCTTTGTTGAAAATAAAGGGATTTTCAATTGGCTGGCACAGAAGCTTTTGAAGAAACCCAAAGTATCTCAGCTACATCTAGAGAAGTTTGGAAGTTATATATTTCCCCTTATTGATGGGAAAGCATCAATATATGAAATTGGTCAAAAGGTAAAGGCGCATTTTGGGGATGAGGCCGAGCCCCTTTATCCGAGACTGACTGAATATATTAAGATGCTCCATGATTATGGATTCTTGAATTACTTGCAACCATAACTAGTAGTGAGTTTTTAAATTAAATATTTTTTTACTCGTTATTAAAAGCATCTCGAAAGAGGTGCTTTTTCATTTCGTATCAATAGAGAAAAGCATTTTAAAAATGGAGCAAAAATATGAAAACGGAGAAGAAATATAAAAATGGCTATGTCATATTGTAAGTGTTATATAACAAAACAAATTATAAAAAAAGGAGTTCGTTTATGATATTAACTATTTTTGAAGGGATTATTTTTTCGTTTGTGTTACTGATGATATGTGTTATTGATATTCAGAATGGTCCGGTGGGAGGAGTCCATTTTTATGAGCAGGATGTAAAGGATCGAGTTGTAGAATTAGGACTAATAACAAAAAAAGAAATTAAGAAAAACCTTATGTTATCGGGAGCTCCACTATGGATTTATATGATCTTTTTAATGCCTATGGCAGTGTATCTAATAAATGGTGCGGATTCTTTTATGAAAGGATTTATTCAGCTGACTATTATTTTTTGGATAGGTGGTGCTTTTGACCGAATATTTATTGACTGGTATTGGGTTGGACATACTAAAGCCTGGCTTATTCCGGGGACAGAAGATCTGATGCCGTATATTCCAAAATCAGCATTGATAAAAAAATGGGTTAGTACGATTATAGGATATCCAATCTTTGCAGCATTATTATCCTGGATATATTCAATGATAATTTTATGAGTGGATAGAGTACATTCGATAAATGTATATGTTATACTGACTATGCAGATTTATACGAAGTGTTGCAAATCGTAAAGAAAGTGTTTATATATGGACATATTTGAAAAGGAAAATGATATTTTAAAAATACTTGATAAGATAAAGGGCATTCCCAGACTATATAACTACGTAACTAATCTGTCACCTGACTTTTTGGAATCTTTTCTCGGCTACTTTGAATCGAACTTCGACATTGTGAGCAGAGCTGATACTGTTGTTGAAATAAGGCTTAAGAAAACTGGTCGGTCGGAAGATGAGGAGTGGGTATATTCGTTTGCAGAACCATATCCTGGAATCAGTGTAATGTGTGGAAATATCAAGGGACTTGAGAAGCTGGATGATATGAATGGAAGAGAAGAGGATTTGAAGGTCTCAGTTTTTCATTATTGCAGAAAAGGTAGGTGCGAACTGTACACTAATGATGGTAGATACGCATTTTCCCGTCCTGGAGTACTCTGTCAGGAAAGCAGAAAATATAAGAAAAAGAATTTTGATTTTCATGGCGAAGAGTATGAATGCGTAGAGATAGCATTTCGCCTCGACGAGATCGGAGACGAAGAGAAGAAGTATCTGATAAGTCTGGGGCTTGATATTGATTCCATGCAGAAAAGATACGAGGATGATGCGGACTTTTCCATAGGAAATGTATCCGACACTCTAAAGATTGCTGAAGAGGAACTTGCCGGATTGATGAGATCTGATACAGTTGATAATACCTCTCTTCTTCTGATGATCCTAAGAATTAATAATCTTATCAGAACCGGACATGTGTCTTTTGATGAGAAGAAGTTTTATCTCACTAAGGGTCAGAGGGAGATAGTGAATGAGATTAGAAATGAGATCGTGGAACATCCAGATAAAATGATAACGGCAGAAAGCTTTTCTGAAAAATATGGTATCAGTGTCGTGTCACTTAATAAATATTTTAGTATAGTGTACGGAGATACTATACATAAATATATTCAGAAATATCGAATGGATATTGCTGCAAAGTCTCTTCGAACAACCAAGCAAAGTATTGCAGAGATTGCAGCTGCATCCGGATATGAGAATCAGGGGAAATTTGGAACAGTTTTTAAGAAAATGTATGGAGTGACACCACTTGAGTATAGAAGGCAAAATCTTAATAGTACCTATGGCAGCGATGGCTGAAACGGCAGGCCCATCTTCAAGGTGTAAGCAGCTTGTAGAAGGACTAATGTCTGCTGGAATGGATGTAGCTACCTGCAGAGCAGAGGATGTTAATTACAAGAGAATAGATGGCATTCAGAATTACTTTCTGGATATACCGATGCCTATGGGGCTTCCGAAGCCTATAGCCACCAGGACTTTTCCTATAGCACAGAAACTTGGTATCACATCAAAAAAGACTGTTAATTCTTTTGATCAGGTGCTTCGGTTCACAGGTAATCTGGACTATAAATATCTGAAGAAAAGTGTGGAGTCGATCAGGTGGGCAATTCATGAATATAAGCCGGATATAGTTTATTCAGAGTTTAATATATCGGCAATTATTGCAGCAAAAAAAGAGGGAATCATATTATATACAACTGTCAGCTATCCTACCCAGCATGAGTATGCACATGATTCGAAGCTATCAAAAGGTTTAAACAGAATATTATATGAACTCGGTCTTCCGGCAGTAGATTCTGCACTTCAGCTTTTTGACTGGGCTGATAAGAGGTTTTGCCCAAGCATTCGAGAACTGGAACCGATTGAAGAACTGAAGGGTGAAGAAGATAGCATATGCTACTGTGGTACATTTAAAGCTATTAAAAGTTCTAGTTCAGATATGAAATTTGAAGCTTCTGATGGTATTGTGGCAGATTCACATATAAGCGATAAGAAGCGAGATAAGATACTTGTTTATTTGGGGAATGGAACTGTTTCTGCAAAGAAGACTTTAAGTGTGATGAAGGATGCATTTGAGGGAAGTAAATATGAAGTGTACCTCGCTACTTCGTATCTTCCAGAAGAAACCATAGGTAATATACATATCGCTCCAAGATGGGATTTTTCAGAACTACTGGATGATGCGGCTATATATATCAATCATGGTGGACAGAATAGTATTGTGGATGGATTGCTTCATGGAGTTCCACAGATAATGGTTCCGGGTAAAGTATTTGAACGAAAGTATAATGCCAAAAGTGTCGAAGATAAAAATGCAGGAATCATAATAGACTTCAAAGATTTTGATGCTCCTCATATAAAGGAGGCGTTTGAAAAGATTACAAGTTCTGATACTATGTCCGATAGTTCCAGGAAACTGGGAGAGCTGCTTCGTAATGCAGGTGGAGTTACAAATATAATCAAAGAATTTTGCATCTTACAGTGAAAAAATGCATCTTACATTCCAAAATATTGAATGAATTTCAAGACTTGGTTATAGTCGTTTTAACAAAAAGAAAACGGCTGTTTCCAAGCCTTTTTTGTATAAAGAAAGGAATGACAAGATGAATAAGATCTATAAGAAAAACGAAGTTACTTTTGCAATCATATGTATAGTTATCTATGTTGTGGGAACGAGTATAGCTGAGTCGATAGCTGAGACGGTTGAAATAGTTAAGCTTCCATCGATGATCTTCCACATAGGTTTTTCTGTAATACTACTGGCATGGCTCAGGAAGAATGACCTGTTTGAAAAGTATGGTCTTTTAAAGCCGGAATATAATTTATCAAAAGCATGGTTCTTTATACCACTAATGATTGTAGGTTTATCAAGCATTTTCTTTGGAGTGAAGCTGAATTACAGTATACCTGAAACAGCATTTTATATCATTAGTATGATATGTGTAGGATTTCTTGAAGAAATTATATTCAGAGGTTTTCTCTTTGTAGGTATGGCAAAGAAAAATGTAAAGAGCGCGATAATAGTTTCTTCAATTACCTTCGGAATAGGCCATATAGTTAATCTTCTGAATGGTCAGGATCTGCTTGAAACGTTGCTTCAGATAGTGTTTGCTATAGTGGTTGGATTTACACTTGTTACACTATTCTATAAAGGTAAGAGTCTGTTACCTTGCATAATCTTCCATGGAATAAATAACGCCTGTTCAGCAATCAGCAATGAAGAGGCATCTCTCAAGGTTTTCGGCAGCGTGGAGAGAGAGCTTTACATTTCGGTGACTATTGCAGTTGTGCTTCTTACTATCTACTGCATAGCGATATGGAAGACTTTCAGAACAAGTGCCATTGAGGATGTGAAATAGAGGTTTGATAATAACCAGTCTGCTTGCTATAATTTTGCTATTATAAAATGTATAGCAGGAGCGTGACTAGAAGTGGAATTAAGGGTTAGAAAAATCCCTATAGATGAATCAGAAGTCTTGGAGATTCGATGTCATAAGATTACGGAGGATGTGCAGGAAATCATTTCCTTTGTGAAGTCCAGACAAGGACAGCTAAGTACAGAACATGATGGTCAGAAGATTGAGATTCCAATAGTAGATGTATTCTATGCTGAATCGGTGGATAACAGACTTTTTATCTATACTGCTAAAGAAAGCTATGAGATAAAGTTGAAACTATATGAGTTAGAAGATATGCTGCAGGGTAAAACATTTATAAGGATTCAGAAGGGAATGCTTCTTAATCTGATGAAGGTAAAGTCTATAAAGCCTGCGCTTAGTGGAAGATATACGGCGCTCCTTAAGAATAATGAAGAGGTAGTGATTTCCAGAAAGTATGTTGCTGACCTGAAGAAGGCGCTGAAGGGTGGTGGTGATAAATGAGGATAAGGACCAAAATGAAACAAAAACTTGGTGAGGCATTTCGACTCTATTTTATTCTTGTAACTCTGATCACCATACTTTTAATGGTCGTAGGACTTATATTTGATAGCGGCAGAACCTTCAGTTACGAGGCTTTCTTTTCGCCACTTTTTTATGCTTTTATCGGTGTGATTCCAGTATTCTTTTTTCAATTTGATAAAGAGCTTGGTATGAAACAGCTCATAATACGAGGTGTTATTCAAATACTCATAATTGAAGCGGCGATACTATTGATAGTTTTTAATGCACCGAATATTCCATCGGACAGAATAGAAGTTGTAATAAGTATTGCAGTAGGAATACTGATTGTATATATATTATCGCTGGTTGTTGAATATATCTTTGAGCTTATCCAGGCAAAGGAAATGAATACTTATCTGGAGGAGTATCAAAAGAACAGATAATCCATAAAGAATAAATGGACAAAAATGGTTTCTGAAATAACCATGATTTAAAGGGGTGTCAAAAGACATTCCTTTTTTATTGACAAATGATATTATTTGTATTAACATATGAACAGATGAACATATAATAAAACATCGAGAAGGAGACTAAGATGGCAAGTAAATATATGTATAAGATAATGTCACCAGGTTATGACATTTTAGATAGGACATTTTTCAGAGATAATGATAGGAAGGATGGCAGGAATCCAAGAGAGGTTTTGGCTGAACTTATTCCAAATGAAAAGAGTATGGTACTTGATATGTGTTGTGGAACCGGATCGAACGGGATTAATGTTGCAATCAAGAATCCGCATGTGACGGTTGTGGGACTGGACAGATCAAAATCTATGCTGCTTAAGGCGAGACAGAAGGTGAATAGTCTTGGACTTAATAATGTGAAGCTTATTTGTAGAGATGCTACAGATACAGGACTTAAGAGTGAGATATTTGATTACATTATCATAGGTCTGGCTCTTCATGAATGCAATCCCGATCTCTGGAATGGGATTCTGTCAGAAGCCCACAGGATTCTTAAGAAGGATGGCCATCTTATAATTCTTGATTGGGAAAGACAAAAAGGTATATCTAACAAGATAAAATTCGCTCCTATGTATATCACGGAATCAATAATGACGCCAAAGTATTTTCTGGAGTATTTTAATAGCGATAAGGAGGTGTTTTTCTCTAGGTTCGGGTTTAAGGCTGAGAAGAATATCAGATGTAAATATACATTTGTGATGAGTTTGAAGAAAGACGAATCATATAATGCTAAAAGAAAAATAAATGAAGCAGATAAAGCTATTGAAAGTGATGAAGCTTTTGATGCTGAAAATGATATAGAGAAAAATCTTAGTGCGTCATATTTGTCCCAAACTCATATGCTAGATTATGATAATTACAAGATTCAGGAGCTTATAAGGAAGCGTGGATGGAGAGAGCTTCCGGAGTTCGAAAGAATACGTTCGATTTATAATTTTATCAGAGATGAGATTCGATTTGGATACAATGTGGATGACAGTATTCCTGCCTCAAAGGTTCTGAAGGATGGATATGGACAATGCAATACTAAGGGGACGCTCTTCATGGCGCTTCTAAGAGCAGTTGGTATTCCTTGCAGAGTTCATGGATTTACCATAAGAAAAGAATTGCAAGAAGGTGCTATGACAGGCTTTGTCTATAAGCAGGCTCCAAAGAATATATTCCATAGCTGGGTAGAGGTTTATTTAGAGGGCAAATGGTACGAGCTTGAGGCATTTATTATAGATAAGGATTATCTCGGAAAGCTGCAGCAGAAGAATAGTAATTGCACTGGTGCATTTTGCAAATACGGTGTTGGAGTTGAAGATTTCAGGAATCCGGTTATTGATTTTAACAGGAATAATACATACATTCAGAGCACAGGAATAAATCAGGACTTTGGCATCTATGATTCCCCAGATGCTCTTTTAAAAGAACATCATCAGGAAATGGGATTTATAAAAAAGCTTGCTTTTAGATACTATGGACGTCATATGATGAACAGAAACGTGAGAAGAATCAGAGGCAGAGCATAAAGTTATCTGAGGGACATCAACGTGATAAACGTATACGACAAAATTAATATGACAAGATTAATATGATAGAAGGTGGAGATGATATTGAATAACAAGATGACGGTAATAGTAGATAATACTCCTTATAACGGATTAAGTGGTGAGTGGGGACTATCTATTCTGGTGGAACATGATGGAAAGAATATTCTGGTAGATGCTGGTGCGTCAGATCTCTTTGTTAAAAATATGAAAAAACTTGGGAAGAATATTCAGGATATAGATTTTGGTGTTCTGAGTCATGCGCATTATGATCACGCTAATGGAATCCCGAGATTTTTAGAAGAGAATAAAAAGGCAATGTTCTATCTGAGAGAAACTACAGCCGAGAACTGCTATGCGAAGAAATTCATTTTTAGGAAATATATTGGAATTCCGAAGAAGATGACAAAGAATTATGCGAATAGGCTCAAGTTTGTATCCGGAGACTATAAGCTCTGTGAAGGTGCATATCTTATACCTCATAAAACTAAAGGCCTTGAGAAAATAGGAAAACGTGAGATGATGTATCTTAAAACGAGTGAAGGCTGGAAACCGGATAACTTCTCACATGAACAGAGCTTGGTATTTGAAACTGACAAGGGACTTGTAATTATTAATAGCTGCTCTCACGGAGGAGCTGTCAATATAATAAATGAGGTGAAGCGGACATTTCCGGATAAACATATCTATGGCTTGATCGGCGGTTTCCATCTTTTTAATAAGTCCGAAGAAGAAGTAAGAAATGTAGCTCGAAATATCCTGGATACAGGAATCGATTATGTATGTACTGGCCACTGTACTAAGGACAGAGCCTATGGAATAATGAAAGAGATATTAGGTGACAGACTCCAACAGCTTCATGTTGGTCTTATAGTGGAATTTTGACACGGCATGAGACTTAGTTTTTATTTTTGGTTATGCTTCATTTTCTGCCAGTTTATATATCCATATAGATCATTTATCAGGAAGCATATAAAGCATATGACCATTGGAAGGTAGAATATATGTTCCATAGAAGCAAGTGACCACAGGATGATTAGTATTATATCGTTGGCAGCGTAAAAAAGAGCATAGTAAGGACTTCTCATCAAGGTGAGTGCTGAGGCCATGAAGCTTGTTGTGATTGATACTGTTGAAGGAATCATATTTGGAGTATTAAGTCTCTTCAATATGAAATAAAATATAGCTGTAACAATAAAGGCAAGGGAAGAAAGAATAGTCCATAGTTTTGGAGAGGTATGTCTAACGCGTACTTCTCCATTTTTATATGGATTTCGTATCCATGTGACTACCGCACCTGCAGCTATAGGAGCGGTCATTCCAAGATAGGTTATCATCTCGCCGTAGTATCTGAATTTAAATGAGACAATACCGTAGAAGAGTGAAAAAACAACGGTTAGTACCTGACCGAGTACATCTCCTTTTGCCACAAAGATTAATGCAGTGACGCCGATTAATGAAGCTACGAGAGTGTATGTATTTCGCTCAGTAAAAATAAAATATGAGATTAGAATTGCTATGACACATACTCCCCACAGGAGTATTTCATACCATTTTAATCGTTTGATAGAGTCTAGTATATTCATCACCGTGTTCTCCGTAAAATGTTCATAAAAGTAAAAAACATCCGCATAACTGCAGCTTCTAAGACCTAACGCTTACAGTTGTGCGAATGCAAAAGCATTCTGTTACCCGGTGGCAACATCTACATATTTTTTTAACTTTGATAATACTATCAGAGCAGAGTAATTAAGTCAACATTTTCAATATTATAAGCAAAAACACATTGACAAATATCTATGTATGATATATATTACAACACATAGATAAATATCAATGTGAGGTGAACGATATGATAGAAATGGATGTAGCTTTAGTTTGTAAGGCACTTGGAGATTCTAATAGGCTCGAGATAGTAAAGATGATCTCAGATGGAGAAAAATGTGGATGTAAGATTCTGGAGAAGTTCAGTATCACTCAGCCAACACTTTCTCATCACATGAAGATTCTTGTGGAGTCAGGTCTTGTGAATGACAGAAAGGAAGGCAAGTGGCATTATTATTCAGTTAATAAAGAGGTTATGACTGAATTCTGTGTATTCATTCACGGTCTTTGCAAGGGTGCAACGGAGAATGAATCTACAAAAAAATGCTGCTAAATAGGTATAATGAACAGGAGTTAATGAAAATGGATGATATGATGAGTTTTAAGGATAAGGTTTACATAATCTCTGGCTCTGCATCAGGTATTGGAAAAAGCTGTTCTGAAATGCTTATCCAATCTGAAGCCATTGTAATAGGGATTGATAAACAAGAGAGTAGTGAAGTAAGTCCGTTATATACCCATTATCAGGTTGACATAACTAATGAAAATGATATTGAAAATGTTTTAAATGAAGTTGTAGAAAAGTTTGGAAGAATAGATGGACTTGTTAATGCTGCAGGAAGATGGGGAAATAGTAAGCCTTTTTATGAAATAGAAACTGCTGATTGGGAGAATGTTCTTTCAGTCAATCTTACTGGAATGTATATTTTGTCAAAGTATGTATCCCGTGTTATGATTCCGCAGAAACAAGGAAGAATCGTTAATATAAGCTGTATCAGATCTTCGATATTCAGAAACAATATGACTGACTATGCAGCATCAAAGGGTGGTGTTACGTCGCTTACTTCAGCTATGGCACTGGATCTGGCTCCTTATAATATACAGGTAAATTCAGTGGCTCCCGGATTTACATATACCGGGATGACAAAGGCATCCTTTGATAATGAAGAAGTGAGAATACAGTCTGAAGCGCTCATTCCTGAAGGAAGACTTGGAATGCCGGAGGATATTTCAAAGGTTGTAATGTTCCTGCTATCCGATATGGCTGACTACATTAATGGAACTTGTGTACTTGCAGATGGTGGATATCATATTCAGAAATAAGTTATCGACAGAGTAATTATTAATTTATTCTCTTCAGATACTCTTCAAGTGTGGCCTTGATTTCATCGGGAGAATCAGTCATTCCGCGGTCAACCCATTTGAAAATGATATTCCATATGGCTCCAATATTAAATGCTATCAGGTAGTCGGGATCAAGATCTCCAATCATTTGGGCAAATGGATTTCCACTCAAATCAAGGGAACAGTTTAACTCCGGAATTACAACATTTAGTTTTAATAATAGCAGGTAAAGAAGATTATTCTTATGAAGCAGTTCAAGCAGTTCTCTGTTCTTATCACAGAATTTAAAGATTACTGAAAGAGGTCCATCCGGGGATGAAGTCAGTGCAACTACATATTCATGTATCGCGTTAGTTATAATTGAATCCAGAACATCATCTTTTGAAGAAAAGTTATTATAAAATGTTTTTCTTTCCAGAGGTGTTTCCAAAACTATCTGCTTTACAGATATCTCAGAATAAGGGTGATCCTGCATTAGCTTAAGTAATGCATCGGTGATCTCTTTTTTTGATCGTATGGAAGAGGGATTTGAAGACTTATTCATAACATACTCCAATTTGATTTAGTTATTAGTAGATTACAGTAAACATTTGTGCATGATCTGAACTTACACAGATTCGCAAGATTGAGTAACTTTCTCTGGAAGCGTTTACGGAAATACCAATCAAGAGTATCATAAAGATGCAAGTTACACAAGTGTGTAATTGGAGGGCTTTATGAAAGAATTCATTTTACTTTTACCTATTATATTTATATTTCATGATATGGAGGAAATTGTTGGGCTTGAATGGTTCTTCAGGAGAAATCCGGATCTATATGATAGATTTCCGAGAGTTATGAAGGCCTATCGGAACTTTAAGACGGAAGGCTTTGCAGCGGCTGTTTATGAAGAGTTTATTCCATTTTTTGGGGTGAGCCTACTGGCATATTATTTTCCAAATAAGGTGTTCATTTCTATGTGGTACGGACTGTTCCTTGCACTTTCGGGACATTTCATAATTCATATTGGACAAACTATTTATCTAAAGAAATATATCCCAAGTTTTGTTACTAGTCTTATATGTTTACCGGCCTGCGTGAATATTCTTCTCAGATGTACGAGGACAATGACTTTTGATACGGTAACAATTCTTATCATAATTGTGAGTATTCTTCTTATGATGCTTAATCTGAAAATGGCTCATATGCTGTCTCATTTTGTGAATGGCAGGATGTATGTTGAAGAAAATGTTGGATAAAGTTTTGAAGAATAGAGATATGAAAATGTTATAGAAAAAAACATGTACTAATTGAAATGTGACGAGGTAGAGAGAGGAGAAGGGGATAGTAATAGACTTCAACTCTTCTTAAAGTGACAAAAAAATCGAGATTAAGAAGAGTTGAAACATATTTTCCTTCTTTGATTAAATATGCTTGACCCGGCCGTTTGGGCCGGGTTTATTATTTCTCCGATAAAACTTTAGGAGGAATAAAAATGAAGGATTTAAGTCTTATGACCTGGAAGGAAATCAAGGAAGTTGATAAAGACAGGAGCATAGTTTTTGCTGTTATGGCACCTATTGAAGAGCATGGCTGGCATCTGCCTTTAGCTACTGACATGGTTGAAGGAGAGTTCTGGAGCAGAAATGCAACTGAAACGCTTGAGAGAGCAATTGATGTGGATTGTTATTATCTACCCACATTTCCGATAGCGGCTGCTTCAGTAAATGAATTCTATGGTTCATTTCACTTCAGTATGCGGACAACATATGAAGTGGCTTATGGAATAATAGATAGTCTATGCTGTATGGGATTTAAGCATGTTATAATGATTGCATCTCATGCAGATCCACAGCATCAGATTGCAGTTGAGAAGGCTGTAAGAAGAATAAATAGAAAGTACGGTATATCAGCCCTTGCTCCAATGGGGCAGATATTTATGGGAGTCGGAACTAAGCCTTCTGAGAAACTTGAAACCTTTGAGAAAGAATATCCGAATGATTTCCACGCCGGATGGATAGAGACATCGAGTCTGCTTGCGATGGATGAAGGCTATGTCAGAGAGGGGTATCAAGATTTACCAGATTCGAAAATATCAGATAAGGATATGATTTCAAAGAAAAAGCAGCTGAAGGCTATGGGAAAGTATGGATATCTTGGATGTCCGAGAGTTTCATCGAAAGAGCTGGGAAAAGAGTTAAATGATAACTGTATTGATTCGATTGTAGATGCGGTAACTAGGTTTTATAAAAGAAATGGATATCAGAAGTATTCAGATTATTTTCTATATAAGATACTTCCGCTGCATTTGGGATTTTTTGGAATGGTTAAAAGAAGGAAGGTGACAGGATAATGTATACCAGTGGACAATTTGCAATGATTGGAAATATAGGGAGAAAAGCTCTTCGCTTATATCGTGAGGAGGGGCTGCTGGTTCCTGCTATGCAATGTGAAGAAAATGGATATTACTATTATGATGAATCACAGCTTTCGAAACTTGCGACAATAAAACGCCTAAGGAGTATAGGGATTTCTTTATTTGAGATAAAACAGATTCTAAATGGAGAAGTGTCTGAGAAAGAGATTCTTTCGAGCAAGATTAAAGAAACTGATGACCTGCTAAGAGATATGAAGAAAATGGTCTCAGATAAGAAAATAGATGAAGTAAAAGAGGAAGCGGATAACCTTCCGATAGAACCAGATATCAGACCTTTTGAAAGATGTGTCTGTTTATATTTTGATGAAAATGTTGAACTTGAGAAACTTGGAATATCTGTTGGGAAGCTATACGAAGCGGCGGCTCGTAAAGGCGTCGAAGCGGCAGGAAGCCATTTTGTAAGATATGATGGATTAAAGGATGATGCAAGGTTTGCTATGAAAACCTGTCTTCCGGTTAAAGATTATAGTGATGAGGATACTATAGAATTATTTGAAGAAAGCTGTCTTCATATAAACTTTCAAGGTGGGTTCTCGAAAGTGTCTGAGGCACATAAGATAATGCGCCAGTATGCGGAAGAACATTTAATAGAACTTTCGGACCGAGTATACGAAGTATATAATAAAGATATGTCGGTTGATCTATATTACGTTATATAGGTATACCTAAATAGATTCTTAATTGCTACTATTCATGTGTAACATTAACTGATTAATACCCACAAAAAAGTGGGTAATGTTCAATTCCTGGAAACTGCGATATTCTTTCGGTATAAAAACAGAAGAAGAATTTGTAAGTCATTTACAGGAGGAGAACTAAGATGAAAAAAGAAGCATTACTACTGATTGATATCCAGGATATTTATTTCACACCAGGTCCTATGCTTCTACATAAACCAAGGTGTGCAGCCAAGAATGCGGCACGGGTTTTAGAGAAGTTCAGAACAGAGGATAAAACTGTAATCCATGTCCAGCATAACTTTAAGGTTCTGGCAGGAATTAACAGTCTTGTGAAACCGCTAGAAAGCGAGAAGATAATTCATAAGGAATACCCGAGTTCATTTCTAGGAACTGAGCTTCATGAGTATTTGCAGGAGAATGAGATAACAGACATAGTAGTTGCTGGGATGATGTCCCACATGTGTGTAGATACGACAGTAAGAGCTTGTCAGGACTATGGATATAATGTTACTTTAATAGATGATGCCTGTACCACTATGTCACTTAAACATGATGGGAAAAAGATAGATGCTGAGACGGTACATGCTGTATATATGGCATCGCTTGCTGAGGGCTTCGCAAATGTAATTAAAACAGAGAAATACTTATCGAATATTAGGAAAAAATAGGATGGAAAACTATGAAAATAAGGGATGACTACACTTGCCCACTTGAAATAGTTCATGACATTATAAAAGGTAAATGGAAAACAATAATCTTATATCAGATGAAGGATGGTCCAAAGGGACTTGCTGAACTGGAGCGAGAGATAGAAGGTATTACGCAGAAGATGCTTCTCGAACAGCTGAAGGAACTTATTGAATTCGGTCTTGTGGAGAAGAAGTCCTTCGATGGATATCCCCTTCGCGTCGAGTATTCAATAACCGAGAGGCGTGGACGAAAGATGATTGAGGCCATAGATATCATGCAGATGGTAGGTGTGGATTATATGATCGAAAATGGAATGACTGACGCACTTATTAATAAGGGGATACTATCTGAAAATGAATTATGCAGGCTAGTGAAGGAAGCAGCTGAAGGAAATGATCCGTTGGTAGATATAAAGGGGGAATAGACGGTAATGCCGGATAATTGCCTATATGAATGATTCTTTGATTTGATTAAGGAATTTTTCAGCAATAGGTGTAAATGTTTGATACTTGTTCCAGATTAGATAAAGTTTTGTTTACACTGTTTTCATAAAAACGCCGTAAATACACCGTAAACGGATATTTTCTCTTGCGATAATCCGTTTTATATATTATAATGGATACATAGATAACGTTAAAATATAAATAGAAAGGAGTGGCTGCTATGACTATCGAGGAAATGAAGCGAAGAAAAAAAGAATTAGGTTATTCATACGAAAAAATATCAGAACTCTCCGGCGTTCCGGTGGGAACTCTTCAAAAGATTTTTAGTGGTGAGACTTCTTCACCCAGATACAAAACTATCATGGCGCTCAGTGATGTTCTGGGTGATAAGGATGACATTTATGAGGCGCACGAATCAGCAGGTGCATATAATGCAATTTATATAAAAGGTCAGAAAAACGAAGCATCAACTTCTATATACGAAGGGGAAAAAACGTTGGATGATTATCTGGCTCTTCCAGAGGGAACGAGGATTGAGCTGATTGATGGCAAATTCTATGATATGGCGGCTCCAACTACTATACACCAAAGTATAGGGTTCGAGATATGTTATTTATTCAAAAATTATGTTTCTAAAAATGGTGGAAAATGTGTTCCTTTTATAGCACCTACGGATGTTCAGTTGGACTGTGATAATAGGACTATGGTCCAGCCGGATGTATTTGTTGTATGTGACAGAAACAAGATTACCAGAGCCAGAATTGTGGGGGCCCCTGATCTGGTTGTTGAAGTTGTTTCGCCTACAAATATGGTCACAGATGTAATGATTAAGCTTTTTAAATATAAGAATGCCGGTGTCAGAGAATACTGGATAGTATATCCTGATGAAAAAAGAGTTACAGTCTTTGATTTTGAAAAGGATATCGGGCCAAAGGATTATTCTTTCGAAGATACTATACCTGTTGCTATATGGGATGGAGACTGCAAGATAGATTTCAGTTATATCTATAGTCAGATTGAATTCATGTATTAATGTTTGTGTTGACAGATAAAAAAATGGAGAGTATCCTAAGAACATCTTTTTAAAAATCAAGGAGTTATATTACATGCGTAGATCTGTTCCCGCAACTTCACATCAGTGGATGAGATCATCTCTAGTCAGACTAGTGAATGGTCTTAATTTGATATGTGAAAGTTCAGGAATTAGAAAAGTGTAATATACGATATATTTTTTTATATTAGTATTTTCAAACCACCTATCTAATTCGGATAGGTGGTTTTTTGATTACAAAGGAGGAAATGAATATGATACTACGAAATTATAAGAAAGATGATTCCCCCATAATTGCCACATGGCTGAGAACAGAGGAGGAGCTATATAAATGGTCAGCTGATAGATTTAATAAATTTCCTCTGGAAGAAAATGATATTGAAGATAACTATGCACCGCAGCTTTTAACAGGCAGATTCTTCCCACTTACAGCGGTTGATGAAGAGGAAAATGTAATAGGACATTTTATTATAAGATACCCAAGAGAAGATGATGACGGCAGTGTTAGATTCGGATTTGTTATAGTTGATCCAAAGCTTCGTGGAAAGGGCTATGGAAAAGAGATGCTTATTCTGGGAGTAGAGTATGTGAAAGACAACTTAAGTGTAAACAGGATCGACCTTGGAGTATTCGAGAATAATGAAAGTGCAAAGCACTGCTACGAAGCAGTAGGATTTAAAGAGTACAGTATAAGGGACTGCGAGCTGCCAATTGGAAAATGGAAATGTATAGATATGGAGATGTATATAGATAAGGAACAGTATATAAATGAGTAAAGATTTTGATATAAGACTGATAACTATAGAGGACTATGATGCGATATATGCATTATGGAATGCTACAGAGCAGAGTCGAAGGGCTTTAAATCCTGTGGACGATTCCTATGATGGAATTGAGAGATACCTGAAGCGTAATCCTAATACCTGCTTCGCTGCAGTGTCAGACGAAAAGATAATAGGAGTAATCCTTACAGGGCATGACGGACGCCGTGCCATAGTCCATCACCTATGTGTTAATCCGGATTTTCGAAGGATGGGAATAGCTGAGAAACTGGTTTCTACTGCAGAGGAGGCACTGAAGAAAGAAGGGATTCAGAAAATCTTTGGACTGGTATTTAAGGATAATGATCCGGCAAATTCATTTTGGGAAAGTCAGGGATATTCACTTAGGACTAATCTCAATTACCGAAACAAAAGTTTAAATGATGAGATTCCGGCAGGAGAATAAAGTGATATATTTAAGATTGGAGGTACAATATAATGATTATAAAAGATATAGATAAGGGAAAAGCTTTTGACTGGGGAAAAACCTCGAAGGATTATGCAAAGTATAGAGATATATACCCACAGGAGTTTTACGATTATATTCTAAAACTCGGACATTGCAAGGATGGTCAGAAGGTCCTGGATATTGGAACAGGAACCGGTGTACTTCCAAGAAATATGTATAAGTACGGAGCTACATGGGTTGGAACTGATATAGCTGAGAATCAGATCGAGCAGGCAAAAGTCCTTGCTGGTGAAGCAGGAATGAATATCGAGTTCTTTGCATCCAAAGCAGAAGATGTATCATTTCCTGATAATACATTTGACGTTATCACAGCCTGTCAGTGTATATGGTATCTGAAGCATGAAGTGACAGCACCACAGTTTGCAAAGATGCTGAAACCGAGCGGACATTTCCTGATTCTCTATATGGGCTGGCTCCCTTTTGAAGATGAGGTAGCAGGCAAGAGTGAAGAGATTGTTTTGAAATATAATCCAACCTGGAATGGTTGCGGAGATACAGTTCATCCTGTCTGGGTACCGGATGAATATTTGACTACATTTGACCTTGTATCACAGAAGGAGTTCAGAGTCGATGTTCCATTTACAAGAGGTTCATGGCATGGAAGAATACGTGCATGTAGAGGTGTTGGAGCTTCCCTGTCAGAAGTAGAACTTGCAGCCTGGGATAAGGAGCATATGCAGATGATGATGGAAAATGCACCGGAGAGCTTTACGGTGAAGCATTATGTATCAATCGCAGATCTGAAGGTGAAAGAATAATAAATATCGGAGGGAGAGTAATGGGTAGAATTGAATATATAAAAGCAACAGAAAGTGATGCTGAGACTGTTTGTAATATTGTCCGGGGAACCAAGGCGGTAATCTATCCACATTATTATACTCAGGCTGTAGTAGACTTCTTTGGAAGACTTCACAGCCTGGAGAATATTACCAGGGATATAAAGGCTGGGAAGGTAGATATACTAAAGGTGGATGGAACTATTGTTGGAACCGGCAGCAGAGATGAAAATCATATAACCAGAGTTTATGTACTTCCGGAATATGAAGGAAAAGGCTACGGCTCAATTATTATGGATCATCTTGAGTTAGAGATTTTTTCTGAATATGAAAATGCGAATCTGGATGCCTCACTTCCGGCAACGATTTTCTATGAGCATCGCGGTTTTAGGACTGTAGAACATAGAAAACATGATATCGGAGATGGCGAAGTAATGATCTACGAGATTATGGAAAAAGATCGCTTTGCAGAAATCAAAAAAGCAGACAAGGCTGATATGGAAAAATAAAATGAATATGGCTTACAAATTTAGGGGACTTTTGCGTAGAAATTAATTACAAATGTTCCCTAAAGGAGGGCACGTGGAAATGGAAAATAAAGAAAGGGGAAACATATATGGGGTTATTATTTGTAAATGCGTGTGTAAGGGATGAATCAAGAACCAGGAGGCTTGCAGATAAGCTGTTAGAAAAGATAAATAAAACATATGATGAGGTATGCCTTAAGGATATCCAGTTTCCGGTAGTAGATGAAGAGTTTCTACATGAGAGGGATAGGCTGGCTTATGGAAATGAGTTTGATAATCCAATGTTCAAACTGGCAAATCAGTTTGCTGATGCAGAAGAAATAGTGATAGCAGCGCCATATTGGGATCTATCATTTCCGGCAGCGCTTAAGCAATACTTAGAACAGGTTAATGTGGTTGGGGTTACATTTAAATACACAGAAGAAGGAGTCCCCGTAGGACTATGTAAGGCAAAAAGGCTTTGGGTGGTTTCTACAGCTGGAGGCTTCTATGCGCCGGAAGAATATGGATTTGGATATATAAAAGCCTTGGCAGAAAGCTATTATGGCATTAAAGATGTAAGGCATATAAAAGCATTAGGGCTTGATATAGTCGGGGCTGACGTGGAAAAGATTTTAACAGATGCTGAAAATGAAATAATGGATATGGATATTTAATTATATAAATGGCAAGGTTTCTTATCTGATTTAATTCTGAAAAGAAATCTTGCTTTTTTATCTGAATAAGTTTATAAAAAACTGATATGTATCAAAAAAAAGTTATATTTTCATATTTTCACATTATTGTTATTTTATCCTTGTACTTAAAAAAGTGCTAAAACTTAAGTGGAATGTGAGGGTATGAAATTGTTGACAAAAGATATTGCTAACAAAGATTTACTAAAAAATGAATTAGTCACTGATAATAAAAGAGGTGCGGGAGTACTTCTTTCTATATCAAGTCTTCCTTCGCCTTATGGTATTGGAACTATGGGGGAAGCTGCGTATAGATTTATAGATAAGCTGGCAGAAACTGGATTTAGTTTCTGGCAGGTTCTGCCAATAGGGCCTACCAGCCTTGGGGACAGTCCTTATCAATCTTTTTCAGTTTTTGCAGGTAATCCATATTTTATAGACCTGGATATTCTTATTGCTGAGGGTCTGCTAAGTAGAGATGAGGTTCAGAATGTTTCCTGGTCTGATTCTCCAAATAGAGTATCTTATGAGAAGCTGTGGGCACATAGATACGTGATTTTTAGAGAAGCCTATGAAAATGCAATTAAGGACGGAATTGTATCAAGTGATGAGTATAAAGCATTTAAAGAAGAAAACTCCTTCTGGCTGGATGATTATTCACTATATATGGCTTGTAAGAATCATTTTAATAATGTGGAGTGGCTCAAGTGGGATGAAAAGATCAGACACCGAGACGCCGCTGTTATGGAGCAGTATAAGATACTGCTTGCAGAAGATATAGAGTTCTGGTGTTTTTTACAGTTTGAGTTTTATAAGCAGTGGACAGATCTCAGGCTTTATGCAGAGCATATGCACGTAAGCATTATTGGAGACATTCCTATATATGCCGCACTGGACAGTTCTGACGTATGGGCTAATAGGGAACTGTTCCAGCTTGATGAAAATGGTAATCCAACAGATGTTGCAGGCTGTCCACCTGATTATTTCTCACCGGATGGACAGAAGTGGGGTAATCCGTTATATAACTGGGATAAACTGGAAGAGACGGGCTTTGCTTTCTGGAAGAAAAGAATAGAAGTTGGAGCCAGACTGTTTGATGTCATAAGAATAGATCATTTTATTGGAATGGTGAGATATTATACTATTCCAGCTGATAAGCTGCCTAAGGATGGATGCTATAAGAAGGGGCCAGGAATGAAACTGATAAAGGCTCTTGACGAAGCCAGAGGCAAATCAAAGATTATTGCTGAGGATCTGGGAGATACCACCAAGGAGGTTGATGATACACTTCTTGAATCCGGATATGCAGGTATGAAACTTGTTGAGTTTGCTTTTGATTCAGGTCCTGATAATAAGCATCTTCCTCATAACATTACAAGAAATAATGTAGTGTATGGCGGAACTCACGACAATGAAACGCTCCTTGGCTTCTGCAGGAATATGAGTGATGCGGACTATAGGTTTGCACTAGAGTATACAGGGGCAAAGGATGTAGACAGCCTTATGGATGCTCTTTATCGTATGGCCTTTAATAGTGTGGCAGATACTGTAATTTTTCAGATGCAGGACCTTCTGGGACTTGGTAATGAGGCAAGGATGAATAAACCTTCAACCCTTGGAGATAATTGGAGATGGCGTATGACTGAGGGTCAGTATAGTCAGGAAGTCATAGACAGATTTGAGAGACTGGTATTTACATCAGGAAGAAAAGCGAAGAAGATAAATGTACTTGAAGAGTACATTCGTGATCAGGGACAGGATAAGCCTATATCAGAGCTTACAAACGAAGAACTCTATATGTATATTCTGGGGCTATGTCAGAAGAAGGCTGAAGAACGAAGAATTAACAGCAAAATAGCAGGAAGAAAAAAACTGTATTATATCTCAGCTGAATTTCTGATTGGTAAACTTATGGGAAATAATCTTATTAATCTGGGACTGTATGATGAGATATCTCTGGAACTGGAGGCGGCTGGAAAGAGCCTTGCTGAGATAGAAGAGCTGGAGGCAGAGCCTTCTCTTGGTAATGGTGGACTGGGACGTCTTGCAGCATGCTTCCTCGATTCTATTGCAACACTTGGCCTTCCTGGAGACGGAATAGGACTTAATTATCATCTTGGTCTTTTTAAGCAGAAGTTTAAGAATCATCTTCAGGATGAAAATGAAAATCCATGGATAGACAAGAAGAGTTTTCTGGTTAAAAAAGAAAACCGATATAAGGTTGAGTTTGGTGATTTTGCGGTGGAGTCAACACTTTATGATATAGCCGTAACTGGATATAATAACGTGACTAATGAACTGCATCTTTTTGATCTAGACAGCGTAGATGACAGCATAGTAGAAGATGGAATCAGCTTTGATAAGACAGATATTAAGAAGAATCTTACACTGTTTTTATATCCGGATGATAGTGATGAGGCAGGAAATCTGCTACGTATATATCAGCAGTATTATCTAGTAAGTAATGCGGCGCAGTTTATCCTGGATGAAGCAAAGGAAAGAGGATGTCTCCTAAATGATCTCTATGACTATGTGGCTATACAGATTAATGATACACATCCTTCTATGATAATTCCAGAACTTATAAGACTTCTTATGGAAGAGGGTATAGAACTGGATAATGCAGTAGACATAGTCACAAAAGTTTGTGCATACACGAATCATACTATTCTTTCGGAAGCTCTTGAGAAATGGCCTGTTGAATATATAGAAAAGGTTGCACCTCAGATTGTTCCTATTATTAAACTATTAGATCTAAAGATTAGAGAAAAGTATGATGATGAGTCTCTTTATATAATTGATGATGAGGACCGTATACATATGGCTCATATGGATATTCACTATGGGTGCAGCGTAAATGGAGTGGCCTATCTTCATACTGAGATATTAAAGAATAGCGAGCTGAACAATTTCTATAATATCTATCCTGAAAAGTTTAATAACAAAACAAATGGTATAACATTCAGAAGATGGCTTGTTCATTCAAACCATGAACTGGCTGCGTACATTGAGGAGAAGATAGGAAGAGAATATAGACGTGATGCATCAAAGCTGGAGGAACTGCTTAGATTTGAGAATGATATGACAGTTCTTGACAAGCTTCTGACGATCAAGAGAAATAACAAAGAAAGACTGTCAGAATACATATTAGATAAAGAGGGTATCAGCATAGATCCTGACTCCATATTTGATATCCAGGTTAAAAGACTTCACGAGTATAAGAGACAGCAGCTTAATATTCTTTACGGAATACATAAATATCTGGAGATAAAGAGAGGGAAAAAACCTAACACACCAATTACCATGATATTTGGTGCAAAAGCTGCACCAGCTTATACCATAGCAAAGGATATTATTCATCTGATACTTTGTATGCAGGATATTACAGCAAATGATCCTGAGGTAAGTCCGTATTTCAGAATTGTTATGCTTGAAAACTATAATGTTACTTATGCTGAAAAAGTAATCCCTGCTTCAGATATATCAGAGCAGATATCACTTGCGTCAAAAGAGGCCTCTGGAACTGGAAATATGAAGCTCATGCTTAACGGAGCAGTAACTCTTGGTACAATGGATGGCGCAAATGTTGAGATCAGAGAACTAGTAGGTGATGAGAACATCTATATCTTCGGTGAAGATAGCGATACTGTAATCGACAGATACAAGAGGGGAGACTATTCACCGAGAGATTATTACGAAAAGAATGAGACACTTAAAGAGGCACTGGATTTTATCGTGAGTGATGAAATGAAGGAGATTGGAGATATAACCAGTCTTGAGAGACTTTATAAGGAACTACTGAACAAAGACTGGTTCATGACATTTCCAGATTTTGAAGACTATCTCAGAATAAAAGAAAAGGCATTCAGAGATTACGATAACAGATATTTATTTGCACGTAAGATGCTGAACAATATCGCCAGAGCAGGCTTCTTCTCGTCAGACAGAACGATATATGAGTACAACAGAGATATATGGAAATTATAAAGATTCTTTTTGACATAGTGTGGTGTGTTAGAGGATAATGAAAAGGTAAGTTCGTGTATTCGGACTTGCCTTGTTCTCGTATATTTTGTATTCTTACGGAGGCAGTATGTATAAATTACTAATAGTAGATGATGAAAAGATAGAAAGAAATGGTATCAAATATCTCCTGGAAGAAGAAAAACAGGAGCTTGAGATATATGAGGCTGTAAATGGAAGAGATGCCTTGGAGTTACTTGAGAAGAACCATATAGACATTCTGCTTACAGATGTTAAGATGCCATTTATCGATGGTATAGAACTAATACGTCTAGCAGCACCTCTTTATCCAGATATGAAGATAATTATCTTCAGTGGATATAGCGAGTTTGAATATGCCAAGTTTGCTATGAAGATGGGAGTGGAAGACTATGTATTGAAGCCAGTAGATCCTGAGGAGTTCGCATCTACTATTAGTAAGGTTATAGGAGAACTGGACGAGATAAGTGTAAAGCTTGAACAGGAGCAGGAAAGTCAGGAGTATCTTGGAAAACATTTTCTCTATCAGATGGTATATGGGAACTTAAGTGAGGGAGAGATAAAGATATCTCAGGACCTTCTTGATGAAGATATACTTGATTTTCATCGTATGATGCTTCTGGAAACTGATAAAGAGTTCTTTGGGAGAATTGGAACTTCCATAGAAGACGAGATAAAGCTTTCTGTTGCCGAAAAGGTAAGATATCTCAATCTTAATTCTCAGCAGTGCGTTCTATTTCTTGAAGATAATAGAGACTCTGATATTGAGAGATGGGCTGTTCTTCGCAGAATAGCTGATAGTCTTCTTCATATGCTGAAAACTGAATATGGAGAGACAGCTTATGTTGCTATTAGCGATTCATTTGAACCAAATGCTGACACTGTTGCGGAGCACTTTAAAACCCTTGAAAGTCTGATACAGGAAAAATTCTATACTACAGGGCGATATATATATGAGGAAATAGATGAAAATGATAAGCGGACAACTCAGGATATTGAAAATGATACCTTGATGAAGCAGATGAAGCAGGATATCAAAATGAAGGATATCATGAACCTGAGGAAGCATTTTGATGAAATGTCAGAAAAGTATATAGGAAAGAATCCATATTCTCAGGTCTATGTGAAGTTTATCTTTTCCAATCTTTTGAAAGAGTTTTATGATAATATGCCTGGTGCAGACGAACTGCAGCAGAGCAGGGAGATAGAGAAGATTTATCTGTCGAATACATTTGACGATATAAAGGGCATAATGCTGACAAATATTGAAAAACTGGAACAGGTTTTCGGTAAGAATCCTCAGATGATTCATAGAGAGATAGAGGATATCAAACAATACATTTACGATAATTATAATAAAGATTTAAGTGTAAATGAGCTGGCTGAGAAGGTATATATGGCACCTAGTTACTTGTCCTATATCTTTAAGCAGGAAACAGGTCAGAATCTGAGCAAGTTTATAAAGGCCTATAGAATGGAAAGGGCAAAGGATATGCTGGAAAATACTCACAAGAAGGTAGTATCTATCAGCAACGAAGTGGGTTATGAAAATGTATCCTATTTTTGTCAGAGTTTTAGAGAATATTTTGGCGTGAGCCCACAGAAATTCAGAGATCAGGGATAATGCATGAATTGGATTAAGAAAAAAATAAATCATATGCCTTTCAGAAGAAAGATACTTCTTTTTATCTTTGTGATAAGCTTCGTTCCGCTTTTGATATTGGGTGCTTTTTCATGTGTTGTATTCAGAAGAAACCTGGTGGAACGTGAGAAAAGCAACATGAGAGACTATATGTCTCAGGCTGTCCTGGGAATGGAGAATAAGATAGATATTTACAATAACCTGTCTGATTATATAGCCTATAATCAGACTATTTCTAATGTTATAGGTTATAAGTATGACAACCCACAGTACTCCAGTTCCTTTGAAGTATATAAGCAGCTGAGAGATTTTGTGGATCCGCTTGTTTCCGGTGTTAAGTACTTTAATCAGGATATGCAGTCTCTTACTTTATATGTTGATTCAGATATAGTAAAGCATGACAGTACTATAACTACACTAAATGATGCTCAGGATTCAGAGTGGAAGAAAAAACTGGGTGATAATCCTGATAATGAAATATACTGGTTCGTTGAACAGGATGTTCCCAAGGTTTATCTGGTTAGAAATATGCCCCTGCTTCCCCAGCTGGAGAGTGAAGGCTATCTATATATTGAAGTAGAATATAACTCGATTTTCGATATGTTTTCCAAGATGGAAAGCGGGCAGTATGGAGTTGTAATATATGATGAAGAAGGAGAAGAGATATATTCCTTTAATTCATTTGATACAGACAAATATATTCTTGATTCCAAGGTGCTTTATGAGGAAACTATATCAGAGGATAATTCACTAAAGAATAGTTATAAAATCAAAGATAATAATAGACGTTTCACAGTAGTAAAAGAGGTTACAAAGGTCGGATGGACGGCTGTAATATATAAGCCGGATTCTGTTATAAATATGTCAATCGGAGCACTGATCAGCGTGGTTATAAGAGTAGCTCTGGTATGTATTATCTTATCTTCGCTGACTGCTACGATTGTTTCAGGAAGATATGTAAATACTATTGAGAAAATGACCGAAAATATGAAAGAGGTTGAGGCTGGAAAATATGAGGTAAAAATTCATAGCGATTCTGAGGATGAGGTTGGTTCTCTGATTCGTGGCTTTGGAAATATGGTTAACAGGATAAATACTCTTATTAATGAAGTGTATAAGGGGAAGCTGTTCCAGAAGGAAGCAGAGATGAAAGCACTTCAGGCTCAGATAAATCCACATTTCTTATATAATTCATTGTCTCTCATTAATTGGAAGGCTATAGAAGCCAAACAGCCGGATATAAGCAGGATTACATTACTTCTATCTAAGTTCTATAGGACGTCACTCAATAAAGGAAAGAATATAACGTCGATAAAAGATGAGATAAGTAATATACAGTCTTATATAGATATACAGTTAATGATGCATGATAACGGATTTGATGTTGAGTATGAAATTGATCACGATATAATGAATTACTCAATACCGAATCTTCTACTTCAACCTATTGTTGAGAATGCCATAGATCATGGTATTGACATGAATACGGATAAGAGAGGTCTTATAAAGGTTTCAGGTAAGCTCCTGGATGGAGACCAGATTGAGATAATGGTATCTGATAATGGTGTTGGTATGTCTGAAGAAACAGCTGAGCAGATGCTGACAGAAAGCTCAAAAGGTTATGGTGTTAAGAATGTAAATGAGCGAATAAAACACTTCTACGGTGAAGAGTATGGAATTACTGTTAAAAGTGTTATGGGAGAGGGTACTGAGATAATTATTCTTATCCCGGCAATGAATGTATAGTTGAGAAAACATCGGCAGAATATACCGATGTTTTTTCATATATATAACATTTCTAAAAAATCTTATATATATCGAAAAAAGGTTATATAGATGTAGAAGAGGTCCCAAAGTATAATAGATTTATCGAAAGGTTCGAAAAATATCTTATTGAATAGGAGAAAAAAGACATGAAAAAAATGAGTAAAGTTATTGCCTGTGCTATGTCAGTAGCTCTTGCAGCAAGCTGTATTACAGGTTGTGGTTCATCAAATGATTCAGCAAAGACAGATGCTACAACAGAGAAAGCTGCACAGGCAAGTGAAGCTGAAAGTGACACAGAAGAAGAGAAAGCATCTTCCGGTGAAGGATCAGTATATATGCTGAACTTCAAGCCAGAAACAGATGAGGCTTGGCAGCAGCTTGCTTCTGACTATGAGGATGAAACTGGTGTTGAGGTTACAGTTCTTACTGCCGCTGATGGTCAGTACAACACAACACTTCAGTCTGAAATGGCAAAGGAATCTGCACCAACAATTTTCAATATTGGTAACACATCAGCTGCTCAGACCTGGGATGAGTATACATATGATATGAGCGGTACAGAGCTTTATTCACACCTTACTGATAAATCACTGGTTGTAAATTACAACGGTAAGACAGCAGCTGTAGCTAACTGCTATGAGGCTTATGGAATCATATATAACAAGAAGATAATAAATGACTATGCAACTTTGGATAATGCGGTAATTAGTTCTGCAGATGATATAAACAGCTTAGATAAGCTTGAGGCTGTTGCAGCAGATATTAATGACAGAGTTGATGAGATAAATGACGAGTTCGGATATGAGCTTACTGAAGCCTTTGCATCAGCAGGCCTTGATGACGGTTCCTCCTGGAGATTTTCTGGACATCTTGCAAACCTTCCTCTTTACTATGAGTTTGTTGATGATGGATGTGATCCTCTAGCTGGTGAAGCTGAAATAGATGGAGCTTATCTTGATAACTTCAAGAGAGTTTGGGATATGTATGTAGGTACCTCTTCAGCAGATCCAAAGACACTTAATTCTGGTTCATACAATGCTGAAACTGAGTTCGGTATGGAAGAAGCTGTGTTCTACCAGAACGGTGACTGGGAGTTTGGTCCTCTTACAAATGAAGAAAATGGTTACCTTGTTTCAGCTGATGATATCGGTATGCTTCCAATCTACTTCGGTGTTGATGATGAGAATGAAGGCCTCTGTGTAGGAACTGAGAATTACTGGGCAATTAATGCAAAGGCAGGACAGGAAAACATCGATGCTTCACTTGATTTCCTTAACTGGTGTATTACATCTGATGAGGGTCGTGATGCGATCACAAACACTATGGGACTTGCAGCTCCATTTGATACATTTACAGGAGATTTTGAGACACAGAACGTATTTAAGAAGGACGCAAATAAGTATATGGCTGATGGAAAAACATCTGTAGCCTGGTCATTTAATGCAACTCCAAATGTTGATGACTGGAGATCTGATGTGGTATCAGCACTTACAGCTTATACAGATGGATCAGGTAACTGGGATGCTGTAACAGACGCATTTGTAACAGGCTGGGCTGATCAGTGGAAGCTTGCTGAAGAGGCACGTGAAGAGTAGATAAGAGAGGTAATATTATGGAAAGGTCCACAAAAAAATACTGGCCAGTATTTGTCTTTCCGACAATGGCAGCATTTATAATAGGTTTCATAATACCATTTGTTTACGGAATATTCTTATCATTCTGTAAGTTCACAACAGTTGTGGACTGGAAGTGGGTCGGGCTTAAGAACTACGCTAAGATATTTGTTGTAAATGGAAAGCTTGATAAAAACTTCCTTCATTCACTTTGGTATACATCTCTATTTACTGTCGTTACAGTAATAGTTATAAATGTGATTTCATTTGCAATAGCACTTCTGCTTACAAGAGGTCTTAGGGGAACCAATTTTTTCAGAACAGCATTCTTTGTTCCAAATCTGATAGGCGGTATCGTACTTAGTTACATCTGGCTTATGATATTTAACAGTGTTCTGCAGAATTATTCTCAGACTATTGTTAGTACACAGTGGCACGCATTTTGGGGAATGGTTGTAGTTGTTGCCTGGCAGCAGATTGGATATATGATGGTTATATATATTGCAGGTATCCAAAATATTTCAACTGATGTAATAGAGGCTGCAAAGATAGACGGAGCAAGTCCCTGGCAAATGCTTACAAGAGTTAAGATCCCTATGCTTATGCCAACAATTACGATATGTACTTTCCTCACATTAACAAATGGTTTTAAATTGTTCGATCAGAACTTTGCCCTTACTGGTGGAAATCCAGGTAAACAAAGTCAGCTTCTTGCACTCAATATATATGACACAATGTATGGCTCTACTGGATGGCAGGGTGTTGGTCAGGCAAAGGCAGTTATATTCTTTATCCTTGTTGCGGTTATTTCACTGATTCAGAATAGAATTACAACAAGTAAGGAGGCTGTGTAAAAGTATGAAACATAAAAAAAAGACTACGGACAGATTGATCTCAATCATTATTGCTATACTATCACTTGCCTGGGTTGCACCGCTATTAGTTGTTATACTTAATTCATTTAAGAAGAAGGCTTACATATTTAAGAATCCCTTTGGCATAAGTTCGAAACCTTTATCTTCTGGTTTTGAAAAATGGAGTCACGGAATAGAAAAATGCTTTGCAGGGCTGCTCAATTACAAGAACGCACTTAATAAGACAGATATGCTTAGAAGTTTTGGCTGGTCCCTGATGATAACTGTAGGTTCGGTTGTACTTATAGTTCTGTGTACTTCCATGTGTGCCTGGTACATAACAAGGGTTAGAAATGTTATAACAAAAGGAATCTATGTATTATGCCTCTTTTCTATGATAGTTCCATTTCAGATGGTGATGTTTACGCTTTCAAAGTTTGCCAATATACTTCATCTTGGTAACCCTTTAGGTATAATATTTGTATATCTTGGTTTTGGAGCTGGACTGGCGGTGTTCATGTTTACCGGGTTTGTGAAAACCATACCTATAGAAATAGAAGAAGCTGCATATATAGATGGATGCACTCCGTTGCAAACTTACTTCCTGGTTGTTTTACCTATATTAAAGCCAACGGCAATTACAGTAGCTATTCTTGAAGCTATGTGGATATGGAATGATTACCTCCTTCCAAGTCTTGTGCTTAATGTAAATAAATATAGAACTATCCCAATCGCAATACAGTATCTTAAGCAGAGTCACGGACAGATTGACTGGGGTGCTATGATGGCTGCGCTTGTTATAGCTATATTCCCTATAGTAGTATTCTATATGATCTGTCAGAAGAGTATTATACAGGGAGTTACTGCAGGAGCAGTAAAGGGATAGAACTTTTATCTTTTAAAACATATACAAATAAGGTACAATTGATAATAATTATCGTTGTACCTTTTTGTGTATGATGGGTCATGCGGATAAGACTGCGTAAGCAAGCTTGTTCAGCGATTGCATGACATGATTAGTATTATATAAGGATTGAGATAATGAAAAGAAGAAGTATTATATCCCAGATTCTGGTTATAGTTATGCTGCTTTCTCTTGTTGGCTGCGGCAGTGATGCGATAGAGAAAGAAACTACCGAAGCCTTGAATGAAGAAGAATATGAACAGCAGATGCTGGAAGCAGAAACAACACCTTATGGTAAATATCCGGAAACAATATATTATTCTCTGGGAAAGGTGACTGGAGATAATAATTCCAATATGCCAGCGGGCGACACTTATGAGAATAATGAATATACCAGATATCTTCTTGATAAGATAAATGTTCAGAATAAAGATGCTTTTGAGGCTAATGAATATAAAGATTATGATGAGAAGGCTGAAATGGACATAAAGACCAGGAATATTCCGGATATAATGGTGGTCAGTGATTATGATACTTTAAAAGAGGTTGTAGAAGCAGGACTTGTTGAAGATCTGACTGATGTATATGAAAAATGTGCAACTCCTAGGATTAAAGAAATATATGATAGTTACGGAGAGAGTGTACTGAGTACTGCCATGTTTGATGGGAAGCTTATGGCTATTCCTGAGACAAGTATCGCTACAGGACCAAGTCTTATATGGCTCAGAAAGGACTGGATGGATAAGCTTGGACTTGATGATCCCAAAACCTTAGAGGATGTGCTGGATATAGTTAGAGAGTTTATTAAAAAGGATCCAGGGGAAAATGGTCCAGGAAATACAGTAGGTCTTGTCTGCGACGAGGAATTAACTGGGGATACCGGTTATGCGTATGAATACCAGCTGGATATGATCTTCACCAGCTTTGGTGCCTATCCGAAGCAATGGATAGAGAAGGATGGAGAGGCTGTATATGGTTCTGTACAACCAGAAGCGCGAGAGGCGCTGATTAAAATTCATGAGCTATATGAAGAAGGGGTAATAGATAACAGTTTTCTATTCAGAACAAAAAGCAATATAGTAGAGTTGATTGAGGGTGGTCAGTGTGGTTCTTTCTTTGGTCCCTGGTGGGCTCCCAACAATCCACTTTGTGATGTTATAGCGACAGATACAGAAGCGGATTGGAGACCGTACCTTGTTTCAACAGATGGAAGTCCGAGTGGGAAAATCTCCTATGCATCTCAGAAAAGTGTCGGACAATATGTTGTTGTCAGAAAGGGATTCGAACATCCTGAGATAGCAGTGAAGATTATAAGTGTTCTATTTGACTATGCCAGATATGAGGGAGATGATGTTGAAGGAATAAAAGCATACTATGAGATGAATGTTGCTCCGACTGCATATCCGCTTACGATAAATGTAGATTATAAAGATGCTCTAAACAGATGCTATAAAGATCTTACGGCAGCAATGAATGGGGAAAAGAAAGAATCAGAGCTTCCTATTCTGGAGTCATCTTATTATAACGTATGTAAGGATTACGAATCGAAGACTGAACATACACCGGAGGAGTGGGCTGCTTATACTTCCAGGATAACCGCTCTTGGGCTTATTTCTAAGGCTGAAGCCTCCGGAAGATTAGATGAAGTTGAGTCCCTTTACTTTGGAGAGACGGAGACTATGAAAACAAAGTGGTTGAGCCTCTGTGAATCAGAAAAAGAGATATATCTCCAGATTGTTACTGGAGATAAGAATATAAGCTATTTTGATGTCTTTGTTAAAAAATGGCAGAGCGGTGGAGGAATCAAGATTACAAATGAAGTAAATGATGAATTATCGAACTGATATGACCGCTTAGTTCTTTCTATGTACCGCTTGGTTGTGCAAATATTGATATACGATTAAACCTCCTGTAATATGTGGACAAATCACAGAAACAGGAGGTTTTATCAATATCTAGCGAGAATACTCCGTCTTCTATAAGGCGGAGATGAATCGCACTAATGGGCTCTAAAAATCTATAATAAATCGTCTATCTTTCATTGAAAAAGATGTCTAAATATGATATAATCAATTCAGTAGTAAATATGTAAAAAGGACTTAAATAAAGTGTATTTAGAATCTAATAATCATTCAGTGTTCTCAATGCATTATCACTTGGTTCTGGTAGTGAAATATCGCAGAAAAGTGATAAATGATGATATCTCTAAACGGTTAAAAGAGATATTTGAGTATATAGCTCTAAATTATAACATATCCATTGAGGAATGGAATCATGATATAGATCATGTCCATATACTTTTCAAGGCGGAGCCTAATTCAGAGCTGTCTAAATTTCTGAATGCTTATAAATCTGCAAGCAGCAGATTGATAAAAAAGGAGTATCCTGAGATAAGACAAAAACTATGGAAAGAGTATTTCTGGTCGAAAAGCTTCTGCCTTATTACTACAGGTGGTGTAACTATAGATGTCATAAAGGAATATATCAAATCCCAGGGAGAGGATAAACCTGATGGCAGACGTAAAAACAAACAGAGCAATCAAATACAGGATTAAACCCAACAAAGCTCAGGAACAGCTCCTGCAGCAGACATTTGGGTGTGTAAGACTTGTTTACAATCATTATCTTGCAGAGAGAATTAATTCTTATGATAAGAATGGAACAAGTCTTAATTATTATGATAACGCAAATGACCTGAAACTTTTAAAGAAGGAACTTTCATTCTTAAAAGATGTAGACAGCATTGCTCTGCAGCAGAGTCTGAGACATCTTGATACTGCATATAAAAACTATTTCAGGGATAAGAAAGTTGGATTTCCTAAGTTCAAATCTAAGAAGAATAATCATAAGTCATATTCAACAGTATTCGTGAACAATAACATTTCCATAGAATCAAACCATATAAAGCTGCCTAAGATTGGAAAGGTAAAGATGATCTATCACAGACCTGTTCCAGATGATTGGAATCTCAAATCCGTTACGGTATCTCAGGAACCGGATGGAAAGTATTATGTATCAGTCCTTTTTGAATTTGTCATTAGTATTAAAGAGGTTCCTTCAGATATAACGATAGGACTGGATTATTCTATGTCATCACTATATGTAGATAGTGATGGTAATTCCTGTGATTATCCAAAGTTCTATAAACAGGCACTGGCTAGACTGGCAAGACAGCAGAGGAAACTGTCCAAAATGAAAAGAGGTTCAAACAATTATTATAAACAGAAAAATAAGATTGCAAGACTTCATAAACATATCGCTAATCAGAGAAAGGATTTTCTTCATAAGGAATCTACCGAGATAGCCAATCGCGTAGATACAGTATGTATGGAAAATCTTGATATGAAAGTGATGTCGCAGGAACATAACTTCGGAAAATCAATATCTGATAATGGATGGGGAATGTTTACAAGTTATCTGGAGTATAAGCTTCGGGATAGAGGAAAACACTTTGTAAAGATTGATAAATTCTATCCATCAAGTCAGATATGTCATTGTTGTGGCTATAAAAACGAAGAAACAAAAGATCTGTCAATAAGAAAATGGATATGTCCAAAGTGCAATAATGAACATGACCGCGACATAAATGCAGCAATAAATATACGTAATGAAGGAATGAGATACTTAAGTATCTAAGTATAAATAGAACCGTCGGACAGACGGGGATAGCTCGTGTATGCTGTAATCATTAGATTACTCGAACGAGAAGCCCCCACTTCTTAGCGAAGCGAAAGTGGTGGGAGTATGTCACTTTTTCATTAACTTTGTTCTATATACTATTTATACCTGTTGAAGTGCTTATGTTTTACCTTATGGGGATATTTCAGAATACAGGCAGTGCGAGAGTATGGGGCATCTTTTTAGCTATAATCATAATTATGTACATCGTATCTGTAATAATTGATAGAGTGGTTATGAAAAAGAAGTCTGTTATATATACTCAGAAACTACTAAAGTATTCTGCGGATAAAGAAAAAAAGTATGGGAAAATAATTAACTCAACTTTCCCAGCATAAATCACCGAACATTGCCTGAATAAATGTAGCTTGAGACGCAATCCAATTACCCACTTGATTTTTGATCATTTCTGTGATTTTTTTTTATTGACAAATGTATATACGCATTATATATTGTGTATATCAGATATATACAATATATAAACCGAGGTGTATAATATGAGTAGTATAAATACTTACGAAAATGCTATAGAAATAAAGAATCTTACCAAGAAGTACGATGGATTCACGTTGGATAATGTGAGCTTCGATGTTCCTAAGGGGAGCATCATGGGATTCATTGGACAGAATGGAGCAGGCAAAACAACTACAATCAATTCGCTTCTCAATATCATTAACTGGGATAGTGGCGAGATAAAACTTCTTGGGCAGGAGATGCCGGAACATGAATTTGAAGTAAAGGAACAGATTTCTGCTATCTTCGATGTACTTCCATTTAATGATGATCTGTCGGCAAAACAGCTTACTCATATTATGAGAGGCATATGGAAGGAGTGGGATGAGGATACATTTCTGAACTACCTGGAAAGATTTCAGCTTCCCTTTAAGAAAAAGTTTGGACAGTTTTCAAAGGGTATGAAGATGAAGCTTCAGATAGCTGCGGGGCTTTCTCATAATGCAAAGCTTCTCATCATGGACGAGGCAACAACAGGACTTGATCCGGTTGTGAGAAATGAAATCCTGGATATATTTCTTGAATATCTGCAGGATGAAAATAACTCGATTCTCATGTCATCTCATATCACATCAGACCTTGAGAAGATAGCAGATATGGTTACATTTATCGATAAAGGAAGGATACTTCTTACAGGGATAAAGGATGAAATCCTTGATAATCATGGCGTTGTTAAATGTTCCAAGAAGGATTTTAAAGAGTTTGAAAGAGAAGATTATATAAGCGCCAGAGTTACTGACTTCGGTGCTGAGGTAATGGTAAGTGACCGCAGTAAAGCCAGTAAAAAGTTCTCTGGTGCAGTGATAGATAAGACAACACTTGAAGAGATTATGCTTTTCTATGTAAACAGAGATAAGAATCAGTGGAGTTAGGTCGGAAAAAACATTGATAAGGATATGAATATGAAAGAATTAATCCTAAGAGATATATATTTAATAAGAAAAAATCTCCTGATTACCTTTGGAATATTTACGGGTATATTCATTTTAGGTTTTTTAGCTGTTTTATCTGCTAAGTATGGGAACATAGCGAAATATGCATTTGATAGTGGAGTGATAAATGATGTACTTCAGACTTCGACTGCTTTTGGAATAGTAGCAGGTGTGATACTCGGAACTTCTGTGGAGCATATATATAATCTTATTAACAAGGATTATAACTGTGGGTGGCATCAGTACCTTTTATCTTCGGGAATTAAGCCTGAAACCATAGTCGGCGTTAAATATCTGATGGTGGTTATTATAGATATTATATGCTTGCTGACAGGTATAGGTGGATGTCAGCTCCTGAAAGCTATATCTGGAGCGGGTGAGGGATTACTCATTAAAGGAGCATTTGCTGATCAGGAAGGAATGATTGTAATTATCTGGTTTACATCTATACTTCTTATCACCGGAGGATATTTTTCTGCATTGGAATATGCTTATAAGGGAAAGAGTAACCAGAAGACTGATATCATCAAAATCCTTCCAATTATGGTGGCTATCATAGTTATAATGATAATCTTCTTCATCCTGGAACAGGACGAAGAAGCGAGTAAGCGACTTCTTCTGGCGCTGTTTGATAAGCTGCAGAATGTGACAGTATTATATATCGTACCGATTGTAACATCATTAGTGGTTACAGTAATCTGCTACCTGATTTCTGTAAAAATAGTTAAGAAAGAGGGGAGGCGAGTATGAGGGGGTTAATATATAAAGATTTATATCTTGTAAAAAGTAAAGTCATTGCCGGTTCTTTGTCAATTCTGTTTATTATATTATTAATGTATGTAATATATGCAAATGTTGCAAAGAACGTTCTTTTTCCGACAGAGATGGTCGCTGTAATAACAGATCTCATGATAGTTATGTATATTGGCGCATTAAGCTATGGTTATATAATAAAGGCAGATACTAAAAAACAGTGGGGTTTTTATGGCATGGCTCTTCCTGGCAGTGCAAAGCTGATTGTTGGAGCAAAGTATATGACAGTATTCATCATGTATCTTATATCATACATAATATGTGTACTGAACGATCTGCTGATTGGACTTTTCTTCGGAAAAGCGGTTGATATGTCTCTCCTGGTTTTGATGTTTATGCTGTTTCAGATGTTTCTTAATGCTATCGAGATGCCGTTTGCATTTAGATTTGGAACCGATAAGGCTGCGGGAATTAGAATATTCATCACAATTGTAATAGTATTGATTATTTCTATTTATCTGCTCTTCGGAAATATAGAGTGGCTTATGGCAGAGGATGGTCTTGTTAAAACTATTATAAGATTATTCGGTGATAACATGGATTCTAGAGCTATATCTGGTGAGCTACAACGATTTATCAACAGACTTACTCTTATAAACTATATCGAGATGGCTGTTTTTGCACATCTGATGGTTCTTGCGTATTATATATCTTACCGCATATCCTGCAAGGTTTTCAGGAAGGGGGTGCTGAGAGATGACAACTGATCGTTTAGAATCTACTGATAGTTTTAGAAGGATAATAGTAAAGGTTAGGTATTAACATGGATATAATTATTTCGAATTCTTCGAATGATCCGATCTATTTACAGATTGTTAATCAGATAAAGGCTATGATTATGAGCGGAGAGCTTTCCCCTGGGGAGGCTCTCCCTTCGATGCGTAATCTGGCTATGCAGATGAGAGTAAGTCTAATCACAACTAAACGTGCCTATGAGGAACTAGAGCGGGATGGCTTCATAGAAACCTACACAGGTAAGGGAAGCTTCGTAAAGGCGCAGAACGCGGAACTTCTAAGAGAAGAAAACTTAAGACAGACAGAAGAATATTTGCAGAATGCTGTTCAGAAAGCAAAGATGAGTGGAATCACATTTGAGGAATTAACTGATATACTTAAAATGCTTTATGATGAGTGATAAGAGTATTATAACTATTGCTGACAATTACTTTTTTCTTTAATTTAAAGAGGAATGGCTATGAAAATCTATGTTGATTTTGATGATTGTATCTGTGAAACGGCAAGGAATTTCTCTACTCTTGCAGTAGAAATGTTTGATATCCATGTGCCATATGAGAAAATTAAATATTTTGAGCTGGATAAATCCTTTAATCTGACTAATGAGCAGTATGATCAGTTTATGACCAAAGGGCACGAGCCGGAGGTCCTTCTGTCGTACGATGAAACACCGGGAGCAACGGATGTTATAAATGAATGGATTTCATATGGTCATGAAGTGTCTATTATAACCGGCCGACCTTTTAGTGCATATGAACCGTCCCGACAGTGGCTGGATAATCACGGGCTAAAAAATGTCAGATTATATTGCTTAAATAAATATGGCAGAGATAGTTTTATATACAGTGCTTTCAGTCTTGAACTTGAAGATTATTACAAGATGAAGTTTGATTTTGCAGTTGAAGATTCACCTAAAGCTTTTAGATTTTTTGATCATCTTCCTGATTTAAAGGTTTTGGTTTATGACAGGCCCTGGAACAGGGATACAGAGTTTAAGAATGACAATTATATCAGGTGTTTAGACTGGAACCAAATACGGGAAAATGTATGCAATATTCAAAATAATTAAATGAAAAGGCCGTTTAATAGTTTTGTCGACCGAAATAGAGGTTATTGAGAATATTAGATTGTGTCAGCCTGTATGGAATCTAAGGATTCTATACAGGTTTTTTTGTTGCCTTCGTTTTATGGGTTTTCTAACCTTTGATATTGACAAAGAATATTGCATATGTTAAAAATGAAACTAGTTTCATTTTTATATGGAGGATGGAAATGCCAAAGGTATCGGAAGAATATTTTGAAAAAAAGAAGCAGGCTATAGTTGATGCCGCATACAGAGTTTGCCTTAGAAAACCTGTCGAGATGATTACGATGATGGATGTTATAGAGGAGACGGGTTTATCACAAGGAGGAATCTACAGGTTCTATAAAGATCTGGATGAAATCCTAAGTGATGTTATTGCTGGAATGAGGAAAAACGTAAGCATAGTTGATGAAGTGGAGCAGCTCTTTAGTGCAAAGGAAGAGTTAGACTTTGAAGATGGAGTACATAAGATCTTTGATATTCTGGCGGATGTGATGGAGAAGCATCTGATGGATATTCAGAAGATTAATTTTGACCTTACTGTTCTTGCAATCAATGAGCCTGAAAGAGCAGAAAAGATAATTGGAGGCGTTAAGGGACAGAGTAGTTTAGGCTATCTTTCTACTGTGGCACTTCCTAACCTCTTTAAGGAAAGCAAGAAAAGAAAGTATAAACTCAGGGATAAACCAGAGAATATAGCAAGTTTTATTTCAGCTGCTTATACGGGAATAGAAATGAACTGTATTCTATCAGCTTGCTACAGAGCTCCAATGGGAGCGCAGTGTAAGCCGAGACCACTTTTTGATACGCTTGCAAAAACTATCATCTATTTATGCGGAGGTGAAGAATAATGGGAAATAATCCAAAGCCAACCGGAAAATATGCAGTCGGAACGACAACATTTACGGCAAAGGAACTGAGGGATGAGGTTTTGCATCCTGGTGAAAAGAGAAGAATCTCGGCACGCATCTATTATCCTGTAACAAAGGATTCTGTGAATGGACTTGAAAAGGTAATGTACATGTCGCGAGATATGTTTAAGGGGGTGAAGGGTGCTTTTAAGCTTCCGCTTAATTATGATAAGGAAACTGCGGCGGGGCGTAATGTATCCGAATGTTATAAGGATGCTCCACGGATTAACGGAGAGAAGTTTCCACTTGTCATTTTCAATCATGGATATCAGTCCTTCAGGGAGGGTAATTCATTTCTTTGTATCGAGCTTGCGTCTCAAGGATATGTAGTTATGACGGTTGGTCATCCGTTGGAGGGTGTCTGTACTGAGTATGACGGGGCTAATCCAACTTTTGGTGATAAGAAGCTGCCTAGTCTCGCAAATAAACCGATAATCCCGAATATGCTAGCGCTTAATAAGCTTAGTAAAATGAAGGGGACGGATGAAGAGCTGACTAAAGCGATTGACAAGTATCAGGAAAGGTTTGGGTCCTTTTTGATAAAGCGTCTTCCTGAATGGGAAAAGGATATTTCTATAGCACTCAACTATGCTAAACAGAACTTTAGTAATATGATTGATTTTGACATGGGCATCGGCCTGACAGGTCATTCATTTGGTGGGACGATAGCTTATTATCTTTGCATGAAGGATCCACAGTTCAAGTGTGGTGTCAATATAGATGGCATGCTGTTTGGCGAGTATAAAGATCAGATTATGGATAAGCCGTTCCTTATGATAGCCAGCACTGAGCATGAGGTACTTACTGCAAGAGTCTGCAGTATGCACTCGGCACCTGCATATAAAGCTGTGTTCAGGGATATGAAGCATGTTGGTTTTTCGGATATGAAGCATGCAATTCCAAAGGCTATGTCAGCAGTGGCAGGTAAGTTAGATGCGGACCTTATGCATGAGAATCTTTGCAGGTGTCACAAGGAGTTCTTCGATACACACCTTAAGAAAGTGAAAAACTCTCCGGAACTTAAGACAAATGATGTGATGCGATATGCAGTTTATAAATAAGCTGTAAAATGATAATCTCCAAACAATATTCTGCCTTGACCTTTCCCTTACGGCAAAGTTTATACTAAGCAAAACTAAGTCGTTTTGGAGGTCAATATGAAGCAGGAACAGATAAAGAGAATGGAAGATGCCATTGCAGCTGACTACACGAATATGGTTGGAATGGTGATCGTTAAAGATGGAGAAACTGTTTATGATAATTACTATAACGGCTGCACGGCTGAATCTCGTATACATGTTTTTTCGGTAACAAAAAGTATTGTATCTATACTGATTGGAATTGCCATTGATAAAGGCTTTATTAAGAGTATAGATGATAAAGTCCTGGATTATTACCCTGATTATATAGTTAAGAGGGGAGAGAAAACTCTTCCTGAAATTCGAATCAGGGATATACTCACAATGACTGTACCTTACAAGTATAAGTTTAATCCTTATACTAAGTATTTCACCAGTATGGACTGGGTAAAGTTTTCTCTTAATAAGATGGGCGGAAAAGGAAAGATAGGAGAGTTCAGATATGCTCCGATCATAGGTCCGGATGTTCTATCTGGAATACTTGTGAAGGCAACAGGACAGTCTGTGCTGGAGTTTGCAAAGGAGAATCTATTCGAACCTTTAGATATAAATATAGAGAAGAACATTACTTTTCATAGTAAAGAAGAACAGATGGAGTTCTACAAGTCCGCTGATATGAACGGCTGGGTTGCGGACCCACAGGGTGTGAATACTGCAGGCTGGGGACTTACCATATCGCCGGTTGATATGGCGAAGATAGGACAACTTTTCCTGAATAAGGGTAAGTGGAATGGTAATCAGATTGTTTCTGAAAAATGGGTTGAAGAAAGTACTACTGAACATAGCAGGTGGAAAAAGATGAATCTTCCATATGGATATCTGTGGTGGATCGGAGAAGAGGGCGGCTATGCAGCTATGGGAGATGGTGGTAATATTATCTATGTCAATCCTGATAAGAATCTGGTGGTTGCAATTACATCACTTTTCTATCCGAGAGCAAAGGACAGGATAGAGTTTATCGAGAAGTATATATTGACAAGTGTGTAATGACAAGTGTTGATAGTGTTCAAGGTTAATTCAGAAAATGTGAATAGTAACTAAGGAGATAGTATGTTATCGATTGGAGAGTTTTCGAATATATGCAAGGTTTCAACTAAGACACTCAGGTATTATGCAGAAATAGGTCTGCTGAAACCCAGTGAAGTGAATCCGGAAAATGGATATCGTTATTATTCCATAGACCAGCTTGAAAAGATGCTGTTCATCAGCAGACTGAAGTCATATTCATTTTCACTGGATGAAATTAAGGAAATTATAAAAGATGATGCAGAGAAGAGTGATAAACTTTATACTGCATTTCTTAAGAAGAAACAGGAAATCGAAAGGCATATTAATGATTACGGTCAGATTCTGAATCAGCTGGACACTGATCTTACTGCTATAGAACAGGGGGAATCTATAATGTCTTATATGGATGATATAGATGTTCACCTTGTGGAAGTTCCTGAAATGTGCATTTTATATGTGCGAAAATCTGTTCAGCAGGAAGACTTTCCTATGGAGTATGCTAAGAGCTATGAGAAGCTTTTTAAGACAATCGCTACTTCACACCTCACTATGTGTGGTGCTCCTATGGTTATGTTCCATAGCGCTGAGTTTACACCGGCCGGTCTGGATACTGAGTTCGCAATCCCGGTAAAGGAATATGTGACCGGCACAAGGGATTTCACTCCGGGACTCTGTCTTAAGACGGTTGTGATAGGGCCTTATTCTGACCTTACTTCTGTTTATGCGAAACAGACAGAGTGGGCAGAAAAAGAAGGTTACAAATGTAATGGACCTTTGTTTGAAGTTTATGTCACAGATCCATCTCAGGTTGCGAATGAAATGGAGAACATCACCGAGGTTTATTATCCGGTCAAAAAGGCATAGCATTTATATTTTTTTCTTTTTAAGATTAACCAAGTAATGTATAATTATTTGTGTATTGAGGTATTATATTTTTTTAATGAGGAGGTAATAAAAAATGGGTGTTAATAGGTTCGTTTTAAATGGGGTTTCTTATCATGGTCATGGTGCCATAAAGGAGATTCCTGGTATTGTTAAGTCAAAGGGGTTTAAGAAGGCTTTTGTAGCATCTGACCCTGATCTTATTAAGTTTGGAGTTACTGCAAAGGTTACTGATCTGCTTGAGCAAAATGGAATTGAGTACGAGATTTATTCGGATATTAAGCCAAATCCAACTATTGAAAATGTGCAGAAGGGTGTTGAAGCATATAATGCATCTGGTGCAGATTTTATGATTACTATTGGTGGCGGATCATCTATGGATACAGGAAAAGGCATAGGTATTATTGTAAATAATCCTGAGTACGCAGATGTTCGTTCTCTCGAGGGCGTTGCTCCTACAAAGAAGCGTACTGTATTCACTATTGCTGTTCCTACAACAGGTGGAACCGGAGCGGAGTCAACGATCAATTATGTTATTACTGATGTTGAGAAGAAGCGTAAGTTTGTATGTGTAGATCCTAACGATATACCTGATGTAGCAGTTGTTGACCCTGATATGATGTCGACTATGCCTAAGGGACTTTCGGCAGCGACAGGAATGGATGCACTTACACATGCTATTGAAGGTTATACTACAGCAGCTGCCTGGGAGCTTTCTGACTGCCTCAATCTTGAGGCTATAAAGCTTATTGCTACAAATCTCAGAAAGGCAGTTGAAAATGATCCTGAAGGTCGTGAGGGAATGGCGCTTGCACAGTATGTTACAGCTATGGCTTATTCAAATGTAGGACTTGGTATAGCTCATTCCATGGCACATACACTTGGTGCAGTTTATGATACACCTCATGGTGTTGCTTGTGCTATGATGCTTCCGATCGTTATGGAATTCAATGCTGAAGCAACCGGCGAGAAATTTAAATATATTGCAGAAGCATTTGGTATAGATACACAGTGTATGGATCAGGCAACATATCGCAGGGCTGCTATAGATGCTGTAAGACAGTTGTCAGTTGATGTAGGAATACCTACAAAGCTTGATAAGCTTAAAGAAGAAGATCTTGATTTCTTATGTGAGTCTGCAGCTGCAGATGCATGTGCACCTGGAAATCCTAGACCTGCAAGTCTTGAAGAATTTAGAGAGATGTTTATGAAACTAATGTAATAATTATGTATTTCTAAACCACCTATCTAATTCGGATAGGTGGTTTTTATTATTTGAAGATGAATCGTTATACGATCAAATTATAGGAGTGAAACGGATGGAACCACAAGATTACGGAAAAGAAGAGTTCATCATTCTTGATGAATCGTATATGGATGAGATGGCGGAGCTTTATAAGACTGCATTTGCCGGAAATCCTTGGAACGATGACTGGAGCGACAGAAAACAATTATATGAATATGTGAAGGAGATATCCAGTGCATATCACTGCCTTAATTATGGGCTAAGGATAGATGGAAAGCTTGTGGCGATGTCTCTTGGAATGATTAGGCATTGGTGGGAAGGCACCAATTATAATGTTGAGGAACTATGCGTATCGCCTGAACTTCAAGGTAAGGGCGTGGGAAGCAGGTTCATGGAAATGATAGAAAAAGATATTCAGACCAGAGGTGCATTTGGAATCATTCTTCAAACAGATAATGATAAACCTGCATATCGCTTCTATCATAAAATAGGTTTCGGTGATCTTGGGGCACATGTGAGTCTTTATAAAAGCCTCCCTCGAAAAATAGTTATGGCGACAGAGGAAGATAGAGAAGAACTCATGGCTTTATATAAAATGCAGGTTGGTAAAGAGTTCTGTCCGTGGACGGACGATTATCCAAGCGATGAAACGATAGATTTTGATCTATCAAGAGATGCACTCTTCGTTATGAAAGAGGATGGCAAAATAATTGCGTCTGTATCTATCGAGGAAGATGAAGAGGTAGATAAACTAGAGTGTTGGAATCCCGACCTTGCACCAGCAGGTGAACTTGCTAGACTCGCGGTTCTTCCAGAAAAACAAGGGCAGGGAATAGCTAGGCAAATGCTTAAGTTTGGAATGAATGAACTTAAAAGGAGAGGCTGCAAAAGTATACATTTCCTTGTGAATAAATATAACGAGAAAGCTATTCGTTCATATGCACAGTTTGGCTTTGATATCGTCGGAGAATGCCATCTATTTGATCAGGATTTCTTATGTTATGAACAGGTGCTATTTATTGGGAATTAGTTATTAATCTTAAATAACAACAAAGGATGTTTAATAGATATTTATGGAAAAGAACTATAAAAAAACGCTTAAGGCATGCTACCTTGGTTTTATAACACAAGCTATAGTTGCCAATTTTGCTCCGTTATTATTTCTAAAATTTCATACGGAATATGGCATACCGCTTGGTCAAATAGCACTTATATCGACAACATTTTTTTTCACGCAATTGATTGTAGATATTCTGTGTGCGAAATATGTAGAACGGATCGGTTATCGTAGGGCGGTAGTATTATCTGAAGCTGCATCGGCGGTAGGACTCGTAGGACTTGCTTTTTTGCCGGATCTGCTTCCGAGTCCGTTTTTTGGAATAATCGTCAGCGCCATTATATATGCGATAGGTAGTGGCCTGATAGAAGTTCTGGTAAGTCCTATAGTTGAGGCGTGCCCTTTTGAAAATAAGGAGGCGGTTATGAGCCTTCTTCATTCTTTCTATTGTTGGGGAACAGTTGCGGTTATTCTTTTATCCACACTGTTTTTTGGTGTCTTTGGTATATCAAATTGGAAATGGATGGCGTGTATATGGGCGATTATACCTATTTATAATATTTATAACTTTATGACATGCCCTATTGAATATCTTGTGGAGAATGGAGAAGGGATGTCTGTCGGTGAACTTCTTAAATCGCCACTTTTCTGGACTGGGATTATATTGATGATATGTGCTGGAGCTTCCGAAATATCCATGGCTCAGTGGGCGTCGGCATTCACGGAATCTGCACTTGGAATTGAAAAAAGGATGGGTGACTTGGCTGGCCCGTGTATGTTTGCTGTAATGCAAGGTATCAGCAGGGTGATATATGGAAAATATGGAAACCGCATTGATCTGAACAAATACATGATGGGGTCAGGTGCGTTGTGTCTATTCTGTTATATACTAGCTTCATTATCACATAATCCGTTTTTAAGTTTGGTGGGATGTATTATGTGTGGTTTTTCTGTAGGTATCATGTGGCCTGGGACAATCAGTATAATGTCCAAAAGATTGCCGGTTGGTGGTACAGCAATGTTTGCACTTTTGGCGATGGCAGGAGATATAGGTGGTTCTGTAGGGCCGGCCGAAGTCGGTATAGTTACACAGACGGCAAATGATAATTTGCAGGTAGGTATGTTATCTGCAAGTGTTTTCCCTACTGTTCTGATTATAATGCTATTATTAATAAGAAAACAAAATAAGAGAGGTGTGGAATGATTAAAGTATATTGTTATTCAAAATGTTCAACATGCAAGAAAGCATTAAAATGGTTGGAAGAAAGAGGAGTTGAGTATCAGCTTATAGATATAAAGGAGCAGCATCCTGATGAAAAGACTCTCAGAGCTTTGCATAAGAAAAGTGGACTTCCGTTAAAGAGATTTTTTAATACTAGCGGAATGCTGTATAGAGAGTTGGAGCTTTCAAAGAAATTGCCAGATATGAGTGAGGATGAGCAGTTCAAATTACTTGCTTCTGATGGCATGCTAGTGAAGAGACCACTTCTCATTACAAAGGATAAGGTCCTTACAGGTTTTAAGGAAAAAGAATGGGAAGATACAGAAATATGAAGAGTGTTGCAAGATGGTTGATGCTATGAGAGATTCTTTTCAGACAGATGTTTTTGGTTTAGAAAAAGAAAAAGATATAATGGTTGCGTTGGTTATGAATTTTCTGACTTTGTAGTAAAGGGAAAGCTAATATGAATGCAAGAGAATTTTTGGAAATATTACATGTGGCTGAGAGACTTAAGGATACTCCGCGACACTGTACTACGAGTAAAAGAAGGATAGAGAGTGTTGCCGAGCATAGTTGGAGGTTATCACTTATGGCATTTCTTCTTAAGGATGAGTTTCCAGAGGTGGATACTGACAAAGTGGTTTGTATGTGTCTGATTCATGATCTTGGAGAATGCTTTACGGGAGATATTCCAACATTCGTTAAAACAGATAGCGACAGAAAAACTGAAGATGAGCTGCTTGGCGAGTGGGTGAAGAGCCTTCCTGAAGAAGTGTCAAAGTCTATGGCGGAACTATATGATGAAATGGAGAAACAGGAAACTCTTGAGGCGAAGCTGTATAAAGCTCTGGATAAACTCGAGGCTCTTATTCAACATAATGAATCACCTATAGACACCTGGTCTGAGAATGAATATGAATTAAATAAGACTTATGCATTTAATGTGGTTGATCATTCTGAATGGTTGAAGGAACTTCGGCAGGAAATCCTTAAAGATACGCTTGAAAAAATAGAGATTGAAAAGCCGGATAGTAGTAAATGCTAAGAGTTATACGATAATCACGGCTCATAGAGGTAATAAAAGATGATAAAAGTACTATTCGTATGCCACGGCAGGACACACTAATCACAAGGCAAACTTTGTAAACACGGGACTATTTACGGCATACTACGGCAGACACATTGGACATTACTACGATAGAGGCTACGATGTGGTTCTGTTCGCTAATACCGGGCATGTGGAGTGCGTAGTATTGATGTTAAGGAAAAATACATAAAGCCGACAAGAGTGTTTGAACTGGAAGATGGTGTCGGCATTTATAGAAAAAGGAGAAGATGAAGATGTGTACAGCAGCAACTTATTATGCAAAGGATCATTATTTCGGACGCAATCTGGATCTGGAATTTTCTTATCACGAAGAGATCACTATTGTGCCAAGAAACTATCCCTTTATCTTTCGCAAATGCGAGGGCATCAATCATCATTATGCAATGATTGGGACAGCGTTTGTTGTGGAGGGGTATCCGCTCTTTTATGATGCCGTAAATGAGAAAGGCCTTGGAATTGCTGGATTAAATTTTCCCGGGAACGCTGCTTATAAGGCAGAAGTTCCGGATGCGGACAATGTAGCACCATTTGAATTCATACCGTGGATTCTCAGTCGCTGTGCCGATGTCGATGAGGCAAAGACACTTATTTCCCGGATGAATCTGGTAAATATAAGTTTTAGCCCGGAGCTTCCGTTAACGCCTTTGCATTGGATGATTGCGGATAAAAAAAGAACGATTGTAGTTGAACCTCTAAAAGATGGCATCAGGGTATACGATGATCCGGTGGGGGTCATGACCAACAATCCAACCTTTGATCAGCAGATGTTTCATCTCAGCAATTATATGCATTTGTCAAATAAACCTGTGACAAATACTTTCGCCAAGGGTCTGGAGATTACGGAATACAGCCGTGGAATGGGCGCGATGGGAATGCCCGGTGATCTTTCCTCTGCATCAAGGTTTGTGAAGGCGGCGTTTACCTGCATGAATTCAGTTTCCGGCAATTCGGAGGAGGAAAGCGTAAGCCAGTTTTTCCACATTCTGGGGTCCGTAGAGCAACAAAGAGGCTGTGTTTGTCTAGGTGAAGGAAAATATGAGATAACCGTATATTCTTCCTGCTGTAACATGGATCGGGGAATTTACTATTACAGAACATATGAGAATTCTCAGATTACAGCCGTAGATATGCACAAAGAGGCAACAGACGGAGAAGCATTGATTCGGTATCCGATGATCAAAGAACAGCAGATACGATATCAAAACTGAAACCCCCTTGAGCAGTTTTGGGGGTTTCAAATGAACCCCTATGGGGAGTAGTAAGACACCCCGATTTTTACTACGATTTTACTACGAATGACGGAATGAAAAGAGGAAAATGTAAAAATGATAAAAGTACTATTCGTCTGCTGGGGCAGCATTTGCCGAAAGTCCTAGAAGCCGCACAGATAGTATATTAATGAAGAAAAAACAGGGTATTTTATACCTTGCGTATACCTTTTGCGAGAGGTCCATTCGCGTTAAATAATCGCAATTCATCAAGGCTTTAGTAAAGGAGGTGCTTGATTTGAATAATGAAATTATATTATTTGAGACGAAAGATAAAGAGATAAAACTTAATGTAAAAGTGGATCAAGATACTGTTTGGTTAAATAGAAACCAAATGGCTGATTTATTCGGTAGAGATGTTAAAACAATAGGCAAACATATAAATAATGCTTTAAAGGAAGAAATGGATAATTCAACTGTCGCAAATTTTGCGACAGTTCAAAATGAAGGTGGAAGAGAAATTGAAAGAAACATTGAATACTATAATTTAGAAATGATAATTTCTGTTGGATATCGTGTTAAATCGCAACGCGGGGTTGAGTTCAGACGCTGGGCAAATAAGGTCTTAAGGCAATACATAATTGAAGGATATGCTATAAATGAAAAGCGTTTAAAAGCTCTTGAGAGAACAGTTGATATTCAAACTAAAATGCTTGCAGATGCTTTGGATGTTGAAGAGTCTGATATCTTACAAGCTGTTAATCAGTATACAGATGCATTATTATTACTCGATCAATATGATCATCAAGTAGTTCCAAAACCGGATGGTTCAGAACCAATTTACAGAATTACATATGAAGAGTGCTGCCAGATGGTTGATGCTATGAGAGATTCTTTCCAGACTGATGTTTTTGGCTTGGAGAAAGAAAAAGGTAAAGTTGAAGGCATCATTGCTGCAGTTTATCAGAGTGCATTTGGAGAGGATGCTTATCCTACGTTAGAGGAAAAAGCTGCAAATCTTCTTTATTTCATGATAAAGGATCATCCATATGCAGATGGATGTAAGCGAATAGCAGCTTCTCTATTTCTTGAATTCCTTGGAAAAAACAATGCACTTATCAGGGATGGTAAAAAAGTAATCAGTGATGGTGCTCTAGTGGCTATAACATTAATGATTGCAGAATCAAGACCGGAAGAAAAAGACATAATGGTTGCGTTGGTTATGAATTTTCTAACCATATAGTAAAGGAACGGATATATTTAACTAAGATGTATATTATTGATATAATTGTCGGTTTGAATGTCGGTTTAATGTCGGTTTGAAATTATTTGAAGAATTAGGAATAAAAGATATATTGGCAGTAAAGTTATATTACTGCCAATATATCATACTGAAGGTGCGGCATACACACCAAAGATATTAAAAAATATGGGATACAGGAATATATTACGATAATACCGACACCTGAATTTCAGATAACGCACTATAAAGAACGTGAATATGTACCGTATGTATTGGAAGGATGTTCAGATAAGCCGAAAGCTTTTGATAACTGGATGTAGCGTGATATCCTGTTTGCTGAATATGTAAGATCAGAGTGCGAGAAAAATGATATACCGTGCATAATCAATGACGGACTTATAAGTAAGGATGAAATGTTTGAGAAAGTAAAAAAGTTATTTGGTTTATAATAGATTGAAGTGATTTAAAATGGGTAAGAAAAAGGTTGAACATGTGGTGTTTGATGGAATGAGAAAGATAAAAAAGAAAGTCAATATCAACCAATATAACACGCAAACAAAAATGAAAATAATGGGACAGACGGATAAGCAGAGTGTCCAGCAACATCCGTTTCCCCCACTTTATGATAAGGATTCCAAGGTGCTGATACTAGGGAGTTTTCCATCTGTTAAATCCAGAGAAATGAAGTTTTTCTATGGCCATCCGCAAAACAGATTCTGGAAGGTGATTGCAAGTATTTTTGATCAGGAGAATCCGACTTCAATTGAAGAAAAGAAGAAATTGATTCTCGATAATCATCTTGCACTTTGGGATGTGATTGCCGAATGCGAAATATTGGGTTCATCGGATGCAAGTATTAAAAATGTGAAGCTTATGGTTATTTGTATGATGAATATACAAAACAAAGTAAACAGAGTACAGTAACAAAAGAAGATGTTGAAAAGTATGAAGGGTTATATAATGATGCCAAGCTAAATGTTGAATCTATTAAGTCAGCAAAAATATATGAAATAGAGTTGAAAATTCAATCCTTATCATCGGAAGATAAATCATTAAATGATAATATCGAAGATTTAAATATTCAATTATCAGGAATGAAAAATTATGATGATAATCAAAAATTGTCGGTAGATAAAATTAAAAATGATAGCATAGTTAATATTGAAGGAGAGATAAATACATTAGAAAGTAGTCTAACATCGTATGAATCTCAACTGGCTGAAGTGGAAAAAACAATTTCAGATTCGAAGATTTGTGCATCTTGTTCAGGTATGATTACATTGGTAGCCGAAATGTGTGAAGGAGATTTAGTTCAAACGGGAACAACGTTATGCAGCATAATTCCCACGGATGAAGACTTGAAGGCATATGTCTATATTGTTGAGAAAGATATACCAGGTATAGAAATTGGACAAACGGTGGAATATAGTTTTAATTCTTTGCCAATCGAAGAATATGGGATTATTTCAGGTAAAATAAATAAAGTATCGGCGGATACGTTGATAGATGAACGAAGTGGAATTAGGTATTATGTCGCTGAAGCAAATTTTGAAAAAACAATCTGTTTCAATAAGTATGGTGAAGAGAGGAAATTAAAAAATGGTATGCTGGGTGAAGTGAAAATAATTAGTGGAAAGAAGACTTTATTTACTTGGCTGTTAGAACAGATTAACTTAATTGATTGACTGGAAGGAGGATAAAATGGGAACAGTTTCTTGTGTATCAATTGTATCTATAATAATTTGTGGATTGGTATGTGCAATTATTCATTTGATTTTATTCTTGTTTTATAAAAAAAGCGGAGCTCATTACATACCATTTATTTTGGGAGTGTGTGTTTTTTTCGTATTAGTATTAGTGATTGAAAGCTCAATTAATTCAATAATTTTTTCTTATACAAACATAGGTTCTGCAATATCAAATAAAATAGCTATATATTCCTTATTTGTTGGTGGTATGGCAGGTATATTTGAAGAGACTGGGCGGTTAGTGGCATTTAAAACAGTTTTGAAAAAATATCAGAATAATGATGTAAATGCTTTAATGTATGGTGCAGGACATGCTGGATGTGAAGCAATTCTAGTTGTTTCGATGGCGATGTTTAGTAATTTAGTTATAGCAATATTGATTAATTCTGGAAATGAGCATGTCATTTTAGGACAATTATCTGGGGATATTCTTGAACAAACAAGATCTCAATTTCAGGAGTTAATAAATACACCATGGTACGTTTTTATATTGTCTATGGTTGAAAGAATTGCAGCCATTACAATGCATCTTTCATTATCGGTTTTAGTGTGGTATGCTGCAAAAAAAAGAAATAGATTTTTTCTGTATCCTGTAGCAGTTATAATACATATGATAGTTGACGCGGCAGCAACTTATTTGTCATATAAGGATGTTAATATATTTATTATCGAATTTTTACTTGTCGTTGCAAATGTTATATTGGCATTTTTTGCAAAGGGAATCTGGAACAAAGAGACATTGAAGAGTTGAAATGAACTGGTTAGCTTGAATTGAAAAATATAGCAATATTATAAAGTCCCTAGAAACTGAGTGTTCACGAATTTATACCAGGATATAGGTATTAATTCACAGGAGAGAAATGGGATATATTACTCGATATTGTTATCTGGGCTGCTACATCGTCATAACGATTCGTCTATAAGAGCTAGAATATTGTTTTATATTTCTTTCTCTTTGATTTTACGCCAGTATTCTTTTTTGAACTCGTGAGCTCCATGGAAAAAGGCATCTTCTGTTTTTGAAAATAATCCTAGCTCAATCTTTGAGAGTGTCAGTTCAAGTGTACATATGAGATCTGCAACTTGAAAAAGTCTATAATCTGCAGGTGTTACCTTTCTTACCTCAACATCAGAGAATAGACTATTAAAGGTTATGTTTAATACACGCTTTAATGCTTTTTGGACGTTATCATAATAAATGATGATTTTATCAAATGAATTCCAGTATTCTTCGGATTTCAATATTTCTGCTTTAATTGCCTTTGTTAGTTTTGCATCAAGTTCATCAGCATCTTTACATTCGGACTTTTTGACTTTGGCACAGAAAAAATGTATCGGTAGTTTTCTGGTAAAGTTGAAAAGAAGATTGAACATTTTCTTTCTATCTTCCATGGTCAAATCTTCATAATCTGATTCTCTCCTGACAAGAGGACCTGCATGTATAGCATGATGGGGATAACCTAAGTCGGATAAATATCGTTCTAGTCCATTTAATTGATCCTCGATAGATATATCCTAATCATGAAGAACTGCAGTAACCATGTAGTAAGGACAATGAGGATCGTATTCTCCGAAATCTCCAGTTTCATCTATGAAACAACTAAGTATTTTAGGTGTTTTTGGTGGCATGTATATTTCTTCTACTTAAGACAAAAAAATGGCGCCGGTTCCCAGCGCCTGTCGGTGGACCCGGACCTTTCGGTCAGCCCCTATCAGCATAGCTGATATTACAATTATAGTACAATGAAAATGGGTTATAGTCAAGGGTGATTTTTGGCTATTTCTCTGTATTTATTGGCATACTCAGCTGCCAAATCTTTCCGTCCAAGTTGACGATGTAGCGTAGACTTTATAGCATATACGTCTCTTAGATATTCTGAATCATTTCCCATAATACGAGCAATCATTTCTTCAGCTGTATCTAAATGTTTTTTTGATTCTTTATATTTTCTCGTTTGCAAATCAATTACACCATGCATCAGCTGGCATCTAGCGTAATCAAAGGTTTCTTTTCCGAGATATTCGGTAATAATATTCTCATAGAAGCATAGTATTTCTCTTGCGTTGGTATAGTCTTTTGCGTAAATAGATAATTCTACGAGGTTCATCATTTGTACAAGCAGATCGTGAGACTCCATAAGTCCTAGGTGTTCGTATTCTTTTCTAAGTTCAAATGCCTTCTTTAAATAATCAGTAGCAATGTCCAACTTCTTTTTATAAAGGTAAGTACTAGAAATGTTGCAGTAAATGTTTGAAAGAAGACTCATTTCACGCATTGTTGCATCAGGAGTCTTTAGCTTCTCCATAATGCTAATAGCCTTTGATTGTCTCTTTATGGCGTTATCATAATCCTTTTTTTCTATAAAAAGTTGAGCCTTATAATCAAATAGAAGTGCTCTGTCACAAGGCGTATCAATCTTTCCATCCATCATTATTTTTTCTATTCTAGCTACAAGCTTTGATAGCTCTTCAGTGTACCTGTATTTTTCGAGATGTGGAAATAAATCCTGTAAATACATAAGATATGCAGGTATATCGTCTATTATTATATTTTCCATAATAGATAACTGGCAGTTAATAGCATTAATAGGTCGAGAATACTCCATGCCATGAACTAGAGATACGAGATGGAGACTATCCATTATAAGACGGCAGTTACTTATGGATGGTTCCATAGTGCTTATTACAACATCCCTAATTAGTGGATGAAGACTGAACATACGGTTTTCTGTATCGTCCTGAATCAGACCATGTTTAACAAGCCTGATAACCGGTTCAAGGTTATCTAGCTTCATCCATTCTTTAAAATGCTGCTTAAGAACTCCGGATGAAGGAAGAAGAGCCATGCATCTCATAATAAGGGTTTCTTCCTCAGTCAGTTTATTAATGCTGAGTAGAGTTTTTAAGTGTTCTATCATTATGCCTTCTGCATATTCTCCATCCTTATAAATATCAACGGATTCTGCATCAGGCGTATCTAATCCATTTGTTTTTAATTCATATAGTAAGTCTGCCGGCTCTAGGCCGCTTTCAGCAAGTGTAAGAGAAGCGAGAATTACTGTGAGAGTATGCGAATGGACAGTATTTATGATCTCTTTAACATTTTCTTTTTCTTCCTTGGCAGAAGGGCAGTTTGAGATAAAGAGAGGGATAAGCTCCTTTTCAAGATCAAGAGTGAGTATTTCCTCTTTTCGCTCATCAGTTATCTTAAGATTGCATCTTGTTGTTATTAGTAAATGAAATCTATTAGTTCTGAATTCTTTGAAAAATGGTTCCTCTTTTGGAAGTACATTGAAGTTATCTAGTATTATTAGGCTGTCCTCATATAGCTCTTGAAGCGTCTTATAATGAGCATTAAAAAGCTCTTCACTTGTCATATCTGATCTATCATTACTGAATACCATATTGGTTATATCCTGCTTCAGATCGCCTGAGTAGTAGATATAAATAATATTGGTATATTTCTTTCTATTCTTTTCTGCAAAGTATTTTGCAAATTCACTTTTACCTATTCCGGCAATTCCACCTACAAAAAGTATCCCCTGATCGTTAAGCTTTTTGCTGCATATTTTCTCTTCCTGTTTTCTTCCGACAAAGCCGTCGGCTACGGATGGGAGTCTATTACTAAGAAGTGTATCTGTTAGCATTGGTGACAGAAGAGAAGCATTATCGTGACTGTTATATATAGCGTATCTTATAACGGAGGTAATGAATGCAGCATCATCTGATTCGGATGTTAACTCATCTGCTTTTTCTTGTCCTATAACATCAATACTGTCTGTAACCAGGCCTATTATTTTCTCTTTAGCGCCAGATACATTTATCAGGTTTGGGATTATAAGATCCTCAATATCGCATTCCATATCATTAATTCCGTTTGGCTCCTGATATTTATCAAGAATATCCTGTGGAATTGGACGTTCTCCCTTTACCCATCTACTGAATTTTATATTATCTTCGACAGCCTCATCAGCATTACTTGCTGATGTTTTTAGGCATGATGAAAAAAGATCTCTTATCAGCTGGTTCTGAGTATATGTTTTATTTTTATATTCAAGAAGTACCTGAATCACTTCAGGGAAAGTTAGCCTGTTACGCATCGCAGTTCTCCGTTTTTAATTTGTTTTCTTTCGATGTCAACGTTTGGTCAACTTGGCGTCAATGTTTTAATCCCAAAATCATTAGTATCATTTGATCATAACAAGTGTAGCCGGAATCAAAAAAACGGCTACAGTCTCAAATGATTTTGAAATCATTTAAGGCAAGTATACCACGTAACATCGAAGGAGGTTACAGAAAATGAAAACATTTTAATATTTTACAAATATCTCGGAAACGGGATCATAAGCTGTAGGTATGGAAGTCCACTCTGCCATGACAGCTGAAGGATAAAAATGATTAATCCTTTGGAAAGAGCGGAGTTTAAGGAGTCACGTAAAGTCGGGTCTAGCTCGAGCAGGAGCAACCCGGTGTACCAGAAAGTACCAATTCTAACAGATGAAACGTGGATGCTCTTCTAAAAAAACGAAGGTAAGGAGTTGATTTGAGTATGGGCACGATGCAGTAGGAATGCTGCCGACATAACCTACGAGTGGAAGCTAAAAAGTTTATCTTTCCCTTGATAACGCTGAGAAGAAGAGACTGTAAAGGGGGCTGAGTGTATGGGTTATGAAGAATCTAAGAATGAAGCAATCCCGCCATGGAAAAGATATGTCTTAACGATAACAGAAGCAGCTGAATACTACCATATAGGTGAGAAGAAACTTCGTAGTATTGCAGATGAGAATCTGAATTCAGACTTTATCATTATGAATGGCAATAGGGTGTTGTTTAAGCGAAGACAATTTGAAACCTTCCTGGATAATGCGACATGCATATAAAGAAGGCTTTAGATATTAAGGAAAAATAAATGAAAATAATTATACGAGAGAGTTTAAACTGTGTTAAGATAGGACATGGATTTAAACTCTCTTCTTATTCTAAGAAAGAGAGGAATTTATGAGCGAAAAAAGGAGAGATAACAAAAACAGAATATTGCATGATGGAGAATTTCAGCAGAGTGATGGAAGATACAGATTTTCCTATAGAGATTTACGAGGAGAGAGAAAATGTGTCTATAGCTGGAGACTTGATAAGAATGATCCTACACCTAAAGGTAAAAAAAGAGATTTGTCTCTTAGAGAAAAAGAGCGTCAGGTAGAACAGGATCTTTTTGATGAGATAATACCTGAGGGCGGTCATTATACTGTCTTATCCCTATGTGAAAGGTATGTATCACTTAAGACTGGAGTGAGAAAGAGTACAAGAACAGGTTATAAAACAGTAATCAACATACTAAAAAAGGATAGCATGGGCAGTAGGAGAATTGATACAGTAAAGCTTTCAGATGCAAAAGCATGGCTGATAAAGCTTCAGCTGGTGGATGGTAGAAGCTATAGCTCCATCCATACTATAAGAGGTGTACTGAGGCCTGCTTTCCGTATGGCTCTTGAGGATGATTTAATCCGTAAGAATCCATTTGACTTTGAACTATCTTCTGTAATTGTAAATGATAGTGTTACCAGAGAGGCAATTACCAGGGAGCAGGAAAGGAACCTTCTGAGATTCATAAAAGAAGACAGGCATTTTTGTAGATACTATGATGCAATTTATATCTTATTAAATACTGGTCTTCGTATTTCGGAATTCTGCGGTTTGACTAAGTCAGATATCAATTTTAAAGATATGACAATACGAGTGGAGAGGCAGCTTCAGCGTGGCAGTGATATGCAGTATATTATCGAGAAACCTAAGACGGAATGTGGTAACAGATTTGTTCCCATGACTCCTGAGGTAGCAGACTGCTTCAAGAATATCATTAAGAATAGGGAAACGCCTAGGGTTGAGCCTATGATTGATGGTGTTGTCGGTTTTCTTTGTCTTGATAAGAATGATATGCCGATGGTTTCACTTCACTGGGAAAAGTATATGCAGCACATCAGGGAAAAATACAACAGCATTTACAAAATTCAAATGCCTCGTGTTACCCCTCATGTTTGCAGACATACCTTCTGTAGCAAGATGGCAAAGTCAGGTATGAATCCTAAAACTCTTCAGTATATAATGGGACACTCAGACATCAGTGTTACGCTAAATGTCTACACTCACGTAAGTGTGGATGATGCAAAGGAAGAGATGAAGAGGGTAAGTTCTCTGTAATAGTAGTATTCTTCGAGGCGTTAAAAAGGCCTGTTGTACGGACCTCCGATTTACAACAGATTTTACAACAGATGCCGACAAAAATATGCAAAAATATGCCGATATTTGCAAAAATACGGATTTTCGGAAGGGTTGTAAAACCTAATAAATTCAAGGGATTATGAGGAAAATAGCTAATGATAAAAGTACTATTCGTCTGCCACGGCAATATCTGTAGATCGCCGATGGCGGAGTTTGTTTTTAAAGATATGGTTAAGAAGAGAGGTTTAGAACGAGAGTTCCATATTGAGTCCCGTGCTACCCATACTGATGAGATATGGAACGGGCAGGGAAGTCCTGTTTATCCTCCTGCCAAGGCTAAGCTGGCCGAAGTTGGGATATCTTGCAAAGGAAAGACTGCGCAACTTCTTGCGCAGTCTGACTATGATGATTATGATTTTATAATTGGTATGGATAGCGAGAATGCTAGGTGGATGCCGAGGATTCTAGGCGGTGATCCAGAGGAGAAGATATCACTTCTGATGGACTATACTGATCATCCACGGAGTGTTGCAGATCCGTGGTATACGGGGAATTTTGAGGCAACCTACAATGATGTGATTGAAGGCTGCGAGGGTTTCTTGGATTATTTGAAGGACAAGAATCTAATATAGTCGAAAATAAATCTGCACTAATAAAACCTGATATCCTTTCTGAAGATAATTTTATATAATAAAGGAAATGTAAACAATTGTTGTACTTATGTTGCGTTTTCTGAGTTATAATACTCCTGTAGTATTACAATTGGGAAAACTGATGAAAGGAAAAAAATGAAAGCGGTTTATTTAGAGGCAGATGCGGTAAATAGAGGTGATATATCTCTTGAGCCAATCACATCAATAATGAATACAACGATATATGGAAATACTACTGAAGAGAATAAGTATGACCATATAGGCGACGCCGAAGTAGTATATGCCAACAAAATAATTTTCGATGAGGAGACCTTTAGCAGACTTCCCAATCTTAAGTATATAGGAATCTGTGCCACAGGTTACAATGTAGTTGATGTTGAGGCAGCTAGGCGTCATGACGTGGTTGTGACAAATGTCCCTGCCTACAGTACAGAGTCTGTTGCCCAGCTGGCGTGGGGCTTCATCATTGAAACGGCCAGTCGTATAGGACAACATAACGAAAGTGTTCATAAGGGCGACTGGGTGAGGTCGGAGACCTTTTGCTACTGGCTCAGCCCTGTCATGGAACTGGCTGGGAAGACCATTGGAATCATAGGCTACGGAAATATAGGTAGACGAATGGTTGAGATAGCAAAGGCTTTCAAAATGAATGTGAAAGTATATACTGCACATCCTGAGAAGTATGGAAATGAGGCAGACTTCGTATCTCTGGAGGAGATATGGGAGAGGTCTGATATTATCAGCCTGCATTGTCCGATGACGAGTGAAACTGAGAAGATGATTCGTCGAGAGAACATTTCCAGAATGAAGGATGGTGTGATAATAATAAATGTATCTCGCGGTGGATTGATAGACGAAAATGACCTGGCGGAAGCCTTGAGGTCTGGAAAGGTGGCTGCTGCGGCTGCGGATGTCGTAACAGTTGAACCGATGCGAGAAGATAATCCGCTTCTGGCGGCACCAAATATGTGTCTTACACCGCATATAGCTTGGGCGAGTATTGAGGCTAGACAGAGACTAATCAGCGTTGTTGCAGAGAATGTAAAAGCATATCTAAATGGCGAAGAGAAGAATAGGATATAAAAATGATAAAAGATCCAAATGATAATAGTAATAACTATATCTTGCAACCAGTTCTTAAATTTATAGAGCAGTATAAGACGTCTGGAAAAACTCGTCTCCATATGCCAGGACATAAAGGAGCGTTCGGTTATGAGGATGATATAACGGAGGTTTCGGGAGCGGACAGTCTATATACGGCAGATGGAATAATAGCAGAGAGTGAGCAGGAAACTGCCACTCTTTTTGACGCACGTGCGACATTTTATAGCACAGAAGGTTCGTCGCAGGTTATAAAGGCTATGTGCTATCTGGCGCTTCAGAACTACTTCAAGTCACGAGACTTTGAGGGTGGAATAAAGAACGGCGCGGAGGCTAATGCACATCCAACTATACTTGCTACAAGAAATGCTCATAAGTCTTTTATCTATGCTTCGATGCTTCTCGGATTTAAGATAAAATGGCTGAAACCGGAAGGAGATTATTCTCTATGCAAATGCATGGTTTCGCCAGAGGGTCTTGACGCCGCTATAAAGGAATATAGAGCAGAGTGCAAGAAGAATAGCCAGCAGGCTGATATTGCTGGAGTGTATATAACATCTCCGGATTATTTGGGAAATATACTAGATATAAAGGGGCTTGCGGATGTAGCACATTATAATGGCCTGATGCTTTTATGTGACAATGCACATGGAGCTTACCTTAAATTTATGGAGCCGGACCTTCATCCGATAACACTTGGCGCAGATCTTGCTGCTGACTCTGCGCATAAGACTCTTCCTGTCCTGACGGGTGGAGCGTATTTGCATGTTTCGAAGAAGGCTCCTTCGGGAATTGAGACGGATGCAAAGAATGCTCTGCTAATGTTCGGTTCGACCAGCCCTTCGTATATGATAATGGAATCGCTGGATGCTGCGCCGGAAAGAGTATCACCTGAAAAGTATAGAGAAACAGCGAAGAGACTCGGAGCGCTTAAGTCTAAGCTGAGTGAGGCATTTAAAGAGAAATGCGGTAGCCAGGGGCCTGTTATATATGGGGATGAGCCACTTAAACTATGTTTAGATATGAGAGTATGCAAGTTGCGTGCGGATGTGGTGGCGGATAAGCTTCGTGAGCAAGGTATAGAATGCGAATATTCAGATCCGGATTTTCTGGTGACTATGTGGACTCCATTTAACGAGTATCCGACAGACTATGACAGGTTTTTTGAAGCGATAACTGAAGTTCTTCCGGAAATGCTGAATCAGTCGGAGGAACGTGATAGCAAAATAAAACAAACTATCGGCTTGAAGAAAATATGTTATAATGTACCAGTGGCTCTTTATCAGCCTTATGAGATGCAATTTGTGCCTCATGAGGAGATGCCGGTTTCGGAAGATCTGATAGGTAAGGTTGCGGCGGATAGTGTGATCAGTTGCCCTCCAGCAGTTTCTCCGATAGTGGCAGGTGAAGTAATAAATAAAGAGACTATAAAAGTGCTGAAATACTATGGCGTGAAGACCATAGAAATTGCAAAGCTATAAGAATAAATAAGAGGATATACAAATGGTTGTTAGAGACGAAGTAAGAAAAATGAAATCAGTTGCTCCACTTGTTGCAGCTATGAGTAACGAAGCTAGATGCAAGGCTCTTGAGAAGGTTGCAGAAAAGCTAGTAGAAAAACAGGATGCAATATTCGCAGAAAATAAGAAGGATCTAGATGCTGCGGCTGAAAATGGTGTAGCGGATGCGGTCGTAAAGAGACTTAAGTTTAACGAAGGAAAACTAAAGGATGTAGTGGCTGGTATCAAGCAGCTGATCACTCTTGAGGATCCAATCGGAAAGGTTACTCTGGATAGAGAAATGGACGAGGGACTCAGACTCACTCGTATTACATGCCCTATTGGAGTTATAGGAGTTATCTTCGAGGCCAGACCTGATGCGCTGGTTCAGATATCTTCACTTTGTATTAGAAGTGGTAACTGCCCAGTTCTAAAGGGTGGAAAAGAGACTACATTTACCAACCGTATTCTCTTCGAGATAATATATGGTGCAGTGCTTGAGACTGGCTTCCCAGAGGGATGCATGTTGCAGGTTGAACAGCATAATGAGATAGATGAGCTACTGACCTGCGACGGACTAGTTGACCTTCTTATACCAAGAGGCTCAAATGCATTTGTCAGATATATCATGGATAATACACACATTCCTGTAATGGGACATGCAGATGGTGTATGCCACATATATGTTGATAAGGATGCTGATATCGAGAAGGCAATTCCTATTATTATTGACGCAAAGACACAGTATACAGCTGCTTGTAATGCTGTTGAGACACTTCTCATTCAGAGGGATGAAAATCTGATTGGAAGACTAATGCCAAGACTTACAGCTGCACTTGCTGAAAATGGTATCAAACTTAGAGGTACACAGGAAGTGACAGATGTAGTTGACCGTGTAGTGGGCGAGAACAGCGGCGAATCTACAGAGGGCAAAACTCTTGAGTATGAGTCAATCTCAGAAGACGAATTCAAGGAGTACCTGGCGCTTATCGTTTCAGCTAAGTTTGTAGATAATGTAGACGAAGCTATTGAACATATTAATCTTCATGGCTCACATCATACAGATGCTATTATTACAGAGAATGATGAGACAGCCACTCGCTTCATGCAGCTTGTTGATTCTGCGGGAGTATATCAGAACTGCTCCACTAGATTTGCGGATGGTTTCCGTTATGGTTTCGGAGCAGAGGTAGGAATTAGTACTAGCAAGATCCACGCAAGAGGTCCAGTTGGTCTTGAAGGACTTGTAACATACAAGTATAAGATCGTCGGTCATGGTCAGATAGTTGGGGACTATGCTAGCGGAAAGAGTGAGTTTCATTTTAAAGATCTATAGGAGTTGGATGAGCTCCTCAGGTGTCTCAGCAAAGGTTGTGGCGCCTTGCTCTATGAGATAGTCACGGTCTCTGAATCCCCAAAGAACGGAGATGCAAGGAAGGTTGGAGTTCCTTGCTGTCTGAAGGTCGACCTCAGAGTCGCCGATATAGATGGATTCTTTCTTTGAAGAACCAAGTTCCTTTAGAGCCTGTTCCACCATGTCGGGAGCGGGCTTTCTTTTTGTTCCAGGTGTTTCGCCTATAGCTACGTCGACATATTCCTTGAAGAACTTTTCATTCAGTTCTTTGACGGCAGAGTCTATCTTGTTAGAGACAATGGCCATCTTGTAGCCTTTTTCCTTGAGTTTCTTCATGGCATCTAGTATTCCATCATATGGACATGTATTATCCAGACAGTGAATATCGTAGTGCTCTTTAAATATAGGAAGCATTTCATTTATTGTTTCAGATGGTGTTCCATCTACAACTGCACATTCTAGAGCGTATCTGATGCCACTTCCGAAGTAACGTCTATATTCTTCAATGGTGTGCTCAGGCATATTGTATTTTCTTAGTACATAATTAACCGAATCTCTTAGATCTATAAGTGTATTTAGGACGGTTCCGTCCATATCCCAGACAATTGTAGTGATCATAATTAACCTCGCATGTTTTAATATTTAAAAGATATTAGTTTGTTCCTAACCATGAAGCTTATTCTACCACATCAAAGTACATATTTCTAAGCATATTATTCTTACTTTGCTTGATATGAATCTACCGTTGTACTATACTAGTCTCTCAGGGGAAAAATTGATAGGACGAATATAAATGGAAAATTATGATGAAAACACAAAAGTGGAAATGATGGAGGAAGAAGAGGAGGTTGCCCAGGATAACAAGATGGGGACACTACCAGTTAAGCGACTGATAGTATCTATGTCTTTTCCTATGATGATATCGATGCTGGTTCAGGCGATGTATAACATCGTGGATAGTATCTTTGTATCACACCTGAGTGAAGATGCACTGACAGCAGTTACTCTGGCATTCCCGCTTCAAATGATGATTATTTCAGTCGGAAGTGGTACAGGAGTAGGTATAAATGCCCTGCTGTCCAAGGCTCTTGGAGAGAAGAAACAGAAGAGGGCGAACAAAGCAGCCAATAATGGACTTCTTCTCACATTCATAAGCTTCATTATCTTCGTAGCTGTAGGTATCTTTATTGCTGAACCTTTTATCAGGTCTCAGACTGATAGCGCTAATATCGCAGATATGGGTACAGTATATCTATATACATGCTGCACACTTTCCATAGGTGTTTTCTTTCAAATGACATTTGAACGACTTCTTCAGTCAACAGGAAGAACTCATCTCAGTATGATATCTCAGATAACAGGTGCTGTAATAAATATCATATTCGATCCAATATTTATCTTTGGTTATTTTGGCATAGAAGGAATGGGTGTTGTTGGTGCTGCTTATGCTACGGTTCTCGGACAGTGTGTTGCGGCGGTTGTTGGTCTTATTCTAAATGTGAAATTCAATCCTGATATTAAGATATCTCTTAAGAAGATGTTTAAACCTTCGTGGAAGACTATCCGAAGAATATATGCTGTTGGTGTTCCATCAATACTTATGATGGCAATTGGTTCGATTATGTCTTACTGTATGAACCAGATACTTGGTATCTTCTCGAGTACAGCAGTTGCTGTTTTCGGTGCATACTTCAAGCTTCAAAGCTTTATCTTTATGCCGATTTTCGGACTTAATAATGGACTGATTCCGGTACTGGCATATAATTACGGCGCACATAGCAAGGACAGAATCCGTGAGGCAGTTAGGTTCTCTATGAAGCTTGCACTTTCAATAATGGTAATTGGTACGATAGTTTTCTGGAGCATTCCAAAGTTTCTTCTTGGATTCTTTGATGCTTCAGATTATATGCTGACGCTTGGTGTTCCGGCACTCAGAATTATCAGCCTGTCATTCCCAGTAGCTTCTCTTTGTATTGCTATGGGCTCTATGTTCCAGGCCTTTTCGAAAAGTAAATATTCTCTTATAGTTTCTGTAGGCAGACAGTTGGTTGTGCTGATTCCGGTTGCATGGCTTCTGGCTCAGACGGGTGAGGTGCAAAATGTTTGGTGGGCATTTCCGGTTGCTGAGCTGATGTCCCTTGCACTATCTGTATATTTTTATAAAAGAATTAATCGCAATATAGTTATGAATCTTTAGTATTAATATCTATTAAATAGGAAGAGTATGAATAACAAGAATAACAATCAGAAGAATAAACTCACGACTTTAGATATCGTGAGATATATTATTTTCGGGATATGTCTTATTCCCGAGTTTGTTATTCTGGTGGCAATTTCTTGTTATGACGCCTATTTGTTTGGAAATGAGGGCCAGTTTCTCCACTCTGATTATGTTATTGCTGTTGCGATAACTGTCATTACTGCTTTCTTCTTAGCGGTAACAATCATAAGTCTTATAAAAACTAAGCAAAGGTTTAAGGGTGCTATCGTTACTTCCATCTCTTATAAGCTTGGGCTTTTCATTATTTTAATGGGTGCAGTAGAAAGTACTGAAGATGTGGCAAGATCGGTGCCTGTCACTTTTGCCGTGATTGGTGCATTTTCTATATTTATTGCCTTGTTATGTGATATTTCTGTCCTTCGTAATTCCTCAAATGAAAAAAAGAAAAAGCTTGTTGCTAAGGCTAGGCCAAAGCATTTTGATGGCTATGATATTGATAGACTTTATAAAAGGGCTGAAGAGGAGTATTTATATCTCAATAACCTAAATCGTGAGAATCTCGAGGAAGAGGATAGGATACGTATATACGACTATGCGGCGAATGAAATGACATACTTCCTTACGTGGCTTATCCGGAAGGATTATATAAGCTCTAAGCTCCGAAGGAAGCTAGGAAGCGAAGTGATAAATGGCTTTCAGGAGGAGAGCCAGAATCCGACGATTATAATGCGAAATGTTATCGATTATAAACTGAGATTCAAAGATATATCAGATAATATTAATTTTTTTGCGGATGCTTATCTGACGCTTCCTGACTTTAAACGTGATATGTGCTCTAGTAAATTCATGGAAAGATATATATTTGATTATTATAGGAACGTTATTCGTAAGAATGAGAATGGGATTCCAATCAAGTACTGTCACACATTTTCCTGGGATATCTATAATAAACTGGAGCGAGTGATAGATGAGAGGTTTAGAAATCTCTGTGCTGTTATAAGCGAGGGACGTAGTAATCCTAGCTATGAGAAGGGAAGTATATATTCTTCTGTTTACAATATGGATATTAAGGTTACTGCGAAGCGAGATGTGCCGGATGATTACATCGAGAGGTGCAAGGCTACATTTGATGATTATTCCTTTAGAATAAATGACGAACTGGTTCAGATGGTTTATAAACTTGTGAAGAAGGATGTCCCAAGCCTGGAATATGTTCGCGACAATCTGAGGCCGTCTAATATAGATATTTTTGTTCCAATGGAGGAGGACGAGGCATATATTGTGTACGGGCGTTTGCAACTTCCGGATAAGGAACCGGCAGACCATTCTGGAGATGAGTCGGGTTCTGCTGTGGAACATTTTCCTATGATTTTGAGTTGGGTTGTCCGAAAGGGTGTGCTGCTAAATGTGGATGCCCTGGGTGGTTATATATTGCCGTGGGATTTCGAGGCGGACGTTATATATAAGAAGAAAGTGGCTGAGAAGAGACTTGCTGATGCTCTTGCGAGGTATAAATATTCGGGACATCAGTCAATAAATGAGGAAATAGTGAATGACCTGGTAAGGGATGGGGTAGTTGTAAAGGATCAGCTGGTTACACGAGGCTTTAGTGATTATCAGGTCTGCGAGATATATATTCCTGAGGAGATAAAGAAAATAAAGGATTATTACGTGAGTATGGCGGAGGCTCTAATATGTGAGGGCTTGGCGGACTACTACATCTGCAAACCTGAGTATACGAATAATTCACTGATTCCTACTAAGATAAGAGTTGAAGCAAGGAAGATGGATGTATATGAGAAGCTTGTTTTCTTAGATAAGGTAGGAATTGCAGTTCGCGACATTTAAATGACATTTGACGACATATATTTTTTATTGGAATAAGAATTAAGGTAATCTTAAGGAAATTTTTATATTAATTCAATAGAATGGTCTTAATGTATATGATAGTATTATTCAAGTGCTAATTGTAAAGCTTTTATAATGAAAAAGTGAAAGGAAAAAAGAACTAAGATGAGCGACGCAAAAGAAACAGCAAAGAAGAATGACTGGAATGAAAAGTTCGGCAAGAAGGACGGTAAGAAAGCAGGCAAGAAGGGCCTGATAATTGGAATCGTTGTAGCCGTAGTTTTCATTGTAGCAGCTATTGGAATATTCAATAAGCTGAAACAGGGGATGCAGGCTGCGAAGGATGCTCTTGGTGACGGAGCTATCGTAGATGAGTATGGCAAGAAGGATATGTCAACCTACGTTGATGTGACAGGAACTGTTGAGAGTCAGGAGGTTGTAAATGTAACAACATCTCTTGCTTATCCTGTTGATGAGATAAAGGTTGAGGTTGGAGATCACGTTAAGAAGGGTGACGTTCTGTGCAAGATAAACACAGACGATATAGATGAGAAGATTGAAGCACTCGAGGCTCAGGCTTCAGATGAAGACAGAATGAAGGCTAAAGAACTCGAGAGTGCAGCACATAGCGTAAGTGCTGCTGCCGGCAGCAAGAACAGAGCTGTAAATGAAGCCGGTCGTGCGATTGAGGGCAGTAAGGCAGAGTATGATGCGGCTGTTGCTGAGTATAACGCTTTGAAAGAAGCCTATGAAGCTGCTTCGGCAGAAAGAACTGCTTATGCTGCAGCTAAAAAAGAGTACGATGATGCTATGAAAGCTAAGGAAGAAACAACAGAAGCTCCTTCAGAAGAAACACCTGCAGAGGGCGAAACACCAGCGGAAGGCGAGGAAACGACGGAGGCACCTGCACCTGAACCAACTCCAGATCCAGTTGAGCCTACACCTCCAGCAATGACTGATAAAGAATTTGAGGCCCTTGAGCTTGAGTATCAAACTGCTGCTGCAAAGCTACCTGCAGCGGAGGCTGCATATAACCAGGCTTCTGGTTCCTACAACGACACAGTTGCTGCTGCGGCTGAGGGTTATCAGACGGCTAAGGATCAGAGTGATCTGACAGTTATTAGCAACACTCAGAGCTATTCACAAATCTCGGTTGAGCTTGCTAATTGCTACAAGGATAAGAACGACGCAGTTATAATTGCCGAGACAAGCGGTATAGTTACTTCTATAAATGCAACAGAGGGACTTCCTGCAAATGGTTCCATCATGACAATAGAGAATGATGAGAAGCTCAAGATGGATGTTGACATTAAGGAGAAGGACATTTTCTCTGTTAAAGAAGGCATGACTGTTGAATTCAGTAACAGTTCACTTACAAATGTAACTGGTAAAGGTAAGGTTGATAAGGTTATTCAGTTCGCAACAACTGGTGCTCCTACAGCAGGTGAAAATGGCCAGATTTCTGCCGGCGATAATGCATTTAAAGCTACCCTTACAATTGATGATTATAAAGATATGCTTCTGGGCATGAAGCTGAAGGCTCGTATTGCTACAGGTGAAGAACTGACAACAGAGGCTGTTCCATATACAGCTATTATGTCAGATGTAGATGGTGACTATGTTTATGTAGCTGAACCTGCTGGAAATGGAATGTATATGGTTTCTAGAAGGTCTATCGAAAAGGGTATGAGCGGTGATTACTATACTGAGGTTACTGACGGTGAGCTAGAAGACGGCGACCTTGTAATTGCATACCCAAGTACAGTTTCTCTGAACACAGTAATTACAATCAAAGAGGATGATAAGAATTCAGAGTCAAAGGAAAGCTCAGAAGAGAAGGAAGAATCTGATTCGAAGGATGATTCAGAGTCTAAGGAAAAGGACGATAAAAAGGATAGCAAGGACAAAGACGAAAAGTAAAAGGATGTGACTGTAATGGATAAAGTAATTGAAATGCAGCACATCAATAAGAAATACTATGAAGGTATGGAAAATGAGCTGCATATACTTCATGATATAGATCTTACTGTAAATGATGGCGAGTTTGTGGCGCTAGTAGGTGAGTCGGGTTCTGGTAAATCAACAATGATGAATATTATCGGAGCATTGGATAGACCTACCTCTGGTCAGTATTATCTGGCGGGAGAAGATATATCTACACTCGATGATGACAGACTCAGTGAGATTAGAAATAAAGAAATAGGCTTCGTATTCCAGAGTGCATATATGATACCTCGTATATCTGCTGTAGAGAACGTTGAGGTGCCACTTATGTATGCTGGAATGTCAAGAGGCGAGAGACGAGATAAAGCTATGTACCTCCTGGAAATGGTTGGCATGGGCGAGAGATATAAGCACAAGGCAAATGAGCTATCAGGTGGACAGAATCAGAGAGTTGCTATTGCAAGAGCCCTTGCTTGTGACCCTTCAATTATTCTGGCGGATGAGCCAACAGGTGCGCTGGATTCTAAGACCGGACACCTTATTATGGATATTTTCCATAGACTGCATGATGAACAGAAGAAAACAATCGTTCTGATCACACACAGTAAGGAACTGGCGGCGGAGACAGAAAGAATAATTACTATTAGTGATGGTTATATTATAAAGGATGAAAGAAATGAGCTATTCCAGATGAGAAGGGATGCTCGAAAGATGGATCCAAATGCTGACAGGATGAGTCTTGAAACATCATCTTCGGATGAATCAGATGTTATCCTGAACGAAGTTGGTGAGCCTGAGGAAGGAGGTGCTGAGTAATGACATTTTACGAAAACCTCCGACTAGCGTGGTCATGTGTTAAATCTAATAAGATGAGATCGATACTTACTATGTTGGGTATCATTATCGGTATCAGTGCCGTTATTACGATTTCAACTCTTGGTTCCTCACTTAGACAGACAATATCAGGTACTTATTCTGATATGATGACAACAAATCAGCTGGCCTTTATGTGGGTTAATACAAGTGATGATGACTCGGTGGAGGCTCCAGTTAAGTTTGATCTCGAGAATTGCTATGAGTTCAAAGAGGCATTTACGGGCCAGATATCAGCTGTAATGTTGGATCATTATTTAGGTGTGGGCACCTGCTATAATGGTGATGAGAAGAAGATGGTAAACATCGTGGGCTATAGCGAAGGATACTGCGAGTCCAATAAGTATGAGCTTACGATGGGAAGAGATGTTGATTTCCAGGATAGCTTTGAAACGAGAAAGGTGTGCGTTGTATCTGAAAACTTTGTAAAATACGCTCTTGACGATATTTCTAATCCAATAGGCCAGAAGGTTGAGTTCGAGACTTCTGATGGGACTATAGTTTCTGCATATATCATTGGCGTTTATAAGATGGATAACAAGCAGTCTAGCCTTACAGGTCAGGCTAAAGTAGCAGAAAAGGATAAAGTTACAGATGTTATCATACCAGTTACTTATTCATGGGATATCGCTGAGGTTCCTGAAAACAAGAGATTTACTGAACCGCTATATATAAGTGGAGCTCCAGGCGTAGACGGTACTGCCCTGAAAGAGAATGTTACAAAGTATTTTGAGTCTAAAAAAGAAGCGGGCAGTCCGTATTTCCTCTATATTCAGAGTTTGGAAGAACAGCTTAAAACTATTAGTAAGGTAATGGATGTTATTACTATAGTTATTTCTATTATTGCTGCTATATCACTTATCGTTGGTGGTATCGGTGTTATGAATATCATGCTGGTATCCGTTGTTGAACGTACTAAGGAAATTGGTATAAGAAAAGCTCTTGGTGCTAAGAACAAAGTTATTGAAGCACAGTTCCTGGTGGAATCAGTTCTGATATGTGCAATTGGTGGTGTTGTAGGAATACTTTTAGGACTTCTGAATGGTGGAATAATAGCAATCGTTGCTAAGGTGATTGTGTCACAATCTGAGGATTTTTCATTTATATCTGTAAATGTTAGTCCACCTATCATGATGATTGTTATTTCGTTCCTGTTCTCTACACTTGTAGGTGTTGTATTTGGTCTATATCCTGCTCGTAGAGCAGCGAGATTATCACCTATCGATGCACTTAGATATGAATAATAATTACTTGATGATATTTACTTGTTGACATATACATTAGTGTATTGTATTTTATGTCTTGTAAATAATACTAATCAGTATTTCCAGATGGAGTATATTTTAAAGGAGACATGATTATGATATTTGATAAGCTTGTAGAGATAATGATGGACCAATTGTCTATTCAGCCACAGGATATAACAGTGGATACAGCATTTAAGGATGATTTGGCACTGGATTCACTTGATCTGTATGACCTTATTATGGCACTTGAAGATGAGTTTAACATCGAGCTGCCGGCAGAGAGACAGGAAGAAATTGTGACGGTAGACGATCTGATAAGAGTTCTTAAAGAACTTGGAGTAGAAGAGTAATATATAAATGAGCGAGCTACTGAAAGGTAGCTCGTTTTTATGTGAAAAGAAAAATGTGGAGCATTTTCAAAAGATAAATATAGGTGGAGAAAATATGTATTCATTTGAAACTAGAGTGAGATATAGCGAGCTTGCGGAGGATAGAAGCGCCAGCCTCGTATCAATAATTAATTATTTTCAGGACTGTTGTACATTTGAATCTGAGGATGAAGAGATAGGACTAGATTGGCTGGCGGAACATGACACAGCATGGATGCTGAAGGGCTGGCAGATTCATATAATAAGAAGCCCAAGGTATTGTGAGAGAGTTAAGGTCACTACATGGGCTTGCGGCTTTAAGTATTTTGTTGGTAAAAGAAGCTTCACAATAACTACGCTGGAGGGAGAAGTTCTTGTGTATGCTATGTCAGACTGGGCATATATGAATGTGAAGAAACAGCTTCCTGAGAAGAACGTACCCCAGAAGGAGCTGGATGTTTATGGAATGGCTGTTCCGATTGAAGAGAGATTCGAAGAATTTGGAATAAAAGAATTTGTCGAAGCTGACTCAGATAGAACGGTACTTAAAGGAAAGATACAGATTCCGGATGCGAAAGATCCAGATGTTACAGTTGAGGATTCTCTGGATATGAATGCAGTAACTCCTATACTTGTTACAGCGGATAATCTCGACACTAACCATCACGTCAACAACGCTCAGTATGTCGCACTTGCCAAGTCGGTCATACCAGAGGAGATTGATGTAAGACAATTCCGGGCGGAGATAAAGAAACAGTCTGTCCTTGGTGATGTCATTTATCCCGTTCTCTACCGAGAAAAATCTCGCCTCGTCGTCGTACTAAACGACGAGAACCGCACCCCAAAACTAATCGCCGAATTCCACATCTAATGAGTAAATATGCAAATAGGGACGTTTCTTATTTGCATATGTGCAAAAGAGAACCGTCCCTATTTGCATAAGAAAAGTCCCTTGGGAGTGATTCCCAAGGGACTTCTGTTATTATTGTATAACGTGATAATTAACCGAGTGTTACAACAACCTTATGAGAAGCACCGTCTCCAGCAACTGGAATAACGTTTCCGTCTACGGCATTTCCGTCAATTGTAAGTGATACAACACCCTTGCATACATGGTTAGGATTCTTAACCTCAATCTCGTATGTATCTCCACGGAACTGACGAGTAGCTGTGAAGCCATCCCATGCAGCTGGAATAGAAGGATCAACCTTCAGACCATCCCAGTCAGGTGTGATACCAAGGATGTACTGGCTGATTGCTACGAAGTTCCAAGCAGCAGTACCTGTAAGCCATGAGTTTTTAGCTTCGCCCTGACGTCCTGCATCTTTACCAGCAACCATCTGTGCATATACATATGGCTCTGTTCTATGAAGATCTGATATATCCTCAAGGAATGCAGGAGCTATACGTGAATACCAGTCAAATGCCTTATCGCCCTGTCCTGCGTAAGCGGCAGCACAGATCATCCATGCATTGTTGTGGCAGAATACACCAGCGTTCTCTTTATAACCAGCTGGGTATGTTGAAATCTCACCATACTCAATGTAATACTTTGTAAATGCTGGGTTGTTAAGTACAAGACCATACTTGCAACCGAGCTTATCTTCAACAGCGTTGATAACCTTCTCAGCCCAACCGTCTTCTTTACCAATGTCTGACATGATACCGAAGCCCTGTGGCTCGATGAAGATCTGTCCTTCTTCGCATTCCTTAGAACCAACCTTACGTCCAAGGTCATCGTATGCTCTGATGAACCAGTCGCCATCCCAACCATACTGCTTGATGATATCCTTCATCTTATCTATCTCAGCCTGAGCTGCAGCAGCCTCAGCCTCATCGCCCTTGTACTTGCAAAGTGCAACGTAATCAGGACCTGCATAAGTGAAGAGTGTTGCTACGAATATTGACTCAGCAACATCTGAGAAGCCCTTATCACCATACTTAGGTGATGTATATGTCTGGAAGCTTTCTCCTGGTGTATCTGACCAGCATGAAAGGTTCAGACAGTCATTCCAGTCAGCTCTCATTGAAAGTGGAAGTCCGTGAGGACCTGTTTCCTTAGCGACCTTGTAGAAGGACTGCTTCAGGTGATGCATCATTGGCTGTGCAAGTGACTCATCATTTCTATATGGAACCATCTCATCAAGGATTGAGTAATCACCAGTCTCCTTGATGTATGCTGCTGTTGACATGATCATCCACATTGGATCATCTGAGAAGTTACCGCCGAGTGTATCATTTCCCTTCTTAGTAAGTGGCTGATACTGATGGAAGCATCCACCATCTTCGAACTGTGTAGCAGCCAGATCAAGGATTCTCTCACGAGCTCTATCTGGAATCTGATGAACGAATCCGAGAAGATCCTGGTTAGAATCACGGAATCCCATTCCACGTCCGATACCTGACTCGAAGTATGAAGCACTTCTTGACATATTGAATGTAACCATACACTGATACTGATTCCAAATGTTAACCATACGGTCAACCTTCTCATCAGGAGTCTTAACTGCGTATTTAGAGAGGAGGTCATCCCACATCTTACGATTCTCTTCAAATGCTGCGTCAACCTTCTCAGCTGTGTCGAACTTAGCAATCATTTCATAAGCCTTAGACTTATTCATGCTACCATCTGCATTCCACTTGTCAGCTCCGTTCTCAACATATCCAAGCATGAATACGAGAACTTTCTCTTCGCCTGGTGCAAGAGAAATCTTAAGTGAATGAGAAGCAATAGGTCCCCATCCATCAGCCTTAGAATTGTTTGACTTGTTAGCAAATACAGCGTCAGGTCTGTCAAATCCATTGTACAGTCCCATGAAGCTTTCTTTATCGCAATCATATCCATCGATATCAGCATTTACTGTATAGAATGCGAAGTGATCACGACGCTCTTTGTACTCTGTCTTGTGGAAGAGTGTTGATCCCTCAACCTCAACCTCACCTGTGTTGAAGTTTCTTTGGAAGTTTGTTGAGTCATCCTCAGCATTCCATAGACACCACTCAAGGAATGAGAAAAGTGTGAAGTTCTTTGGTGAAGTTCCTTCGTTCTTAAGAACTACTTTCTGAATCTCAGCATTCTGGCCCTGTGGTACAAAGAATGTAACCTCAGCCTTCAGCTCTTTCTTCTTACCAGTTATGATGGTGTATCCCATACCATGACGGCACTGATAGAAATCAAGCTCTGTCTTAACTGGAGACCAACCTGGATTCCAAACAGTATCCTCATCATTAATGTAGAAATAACGTCCACCCATATCTACAGGTATATTGTTATAACGATAACGTGTGATTCTTCTTAGACGAGCATCCTTATAGAAATGATATCCTCCTGCTGTGTTGGAGATAAGTGAGAAGAACCCTTCTGTTCCAAGGTAGTTAATCCATGGATAAGGTGTTCTTGGGGATGTGATGACATACTCTCTGGCGTCATCGTCGAAGTAACCGAATTTCATAAGTTATACCTTCCCTTTCTTGTATTAATTTAGACAGTAAAATGGCTGGTTATTGCGTGATAGTGTTTATTTCCAGTCCAACTGTCACAGATACAACAATTATATTATATATAGTAGTAAAACACAATCAAAAAAATAGAATGTAATACTAATTTCAAACTTGTTGTTGACATTCAAATGTTACAATGTTATTATGTGATTGTAACAATTTCGTAACAATTTGTAACAGAACTTTAAAATTATTTAAAATATACGTAATAAAATAAGAACAGTTAATGTTAGAAGAACAAGGAGGCAAAGTTATGCATAGAATAGCTAAGAAATTCGTAGTAGCAATGCTATCAGCTGGAATGATAGTATCAGGCGTTGGTTTATCAACAGAAGCAGGTCAGACATATGATGACTCTAATGTAGGAATAACAAATAAGGTTGAGGCTTATATGGCAGCAAATTCTACTGATACAAATGAACTTATAGTAGGAGATGTTACAGAAGTTGCTGAGCCTGAAGAAGAGGAAGTAAAGGAAGAAGCTCCAGCACCTGCTGAAGAAAAGGAAGATGTAAAGGCTTCCCTTACAGATGCAGTTGAGTATGAGCAGTTTCAGGATAGAGCAGTTATTACTGCTGATACAAAGGTAAATATCAGAGCCGAGGAAAGCACAGAGGCTGAGGTTATCGGTGCAATTGAAAGAGGCGGTGTTTGTCTCGTAGATGAGATCGGTGATGAGTGGACTAAGATAGAGTCAGGTAGTTGCGAGGGATATATCTCAAATGAGTTCCTTGTATACGGCGACGAAGCAGGAAAGTGGTGCGATGAAAATGGTATCGGTCGTAGAGCTACTGTAAATACAGCGACACTTAAGGTTCGTGCAGATATGGATGAGAACAGCGATTGTTTAACACTTATCCCTGAGGGAGAAGATTATTATGTATGTAACATAAACGATGGCTGGACAGAGATAGCAGTTGATGATGACATTCGCGGATTTGTTAAGAGCGAATATGTAGATGTAACTTATGATAATCCTAGAGCAGTATCTGTTGAAGAACAGGCTGAGGCAGATAGAATAGCTAAGGAAGAAGCAGATAGAGCATGGCTTGAGTATCTTGCTCAGCAGGAAGCCCTTCAGCAGGCACAGGCAGCTGAGGTAGAGCAGACAGTAACAGAAGCTCCTGCGGTTACAGAAACACAGGTTGCAGAGACACAGCCAGTTGAGCAGACAACAGAGGCTCAGCCAGTAGCAGAAGAGACAACAGTAACAGAGACACCTGCAGCAGAACCAGTTGCTGAGACACCAGTTGAAGAAGCACCTGCTCCAGAACCAGAACCAACACCTACAGCTGCACCTGCAGGATCTACAGGAGTTGACCTTGTAAATTATGCAATGCAGTTCGTTGGTAACCCATATGTATGGGGTGGTACATCACTTACAAATGGAGCTGACTGTTCAGGATTTGTACAGAGCGTATATGCTGCATATGGATATTCACTTCCAAGAGTTGCAGCTTCTCAGGCAGGATGTGGTGTAGAGGTTAGCCTCTCAGATCTTCAGCCAGGAGACCTTCTGTTCTACTCATATGATGGTAGCATCGGACACGTAGCAATCTACGCTGGTGGTGGAACAGTAGTACACGCTTCTAACTCAAGAGATGGAATCAAGACATCAAGCTACAATTATAGAACACCTGTAAAGGCTTGTCGTATAATTGGACAGTAAATAACCCTCCCAATGGGAAAGCCGTGGCACCGATTATATGTTATAAACACTAAGATTTTCTAAATATATAGGAACAAGTTTCAGTATATACGGCCACTCGCTTTAACTCATAAAAAAAGCTTCTACTAGATATGCTAGTGAAGCTTTTTTTATTTCGAACAACATCGCTCGTGGCGTATATATTATGAAACTTGTTCCTTATATTTTACGAAAATCCCGTTATCATATAACATATAATCGGTGCCGCGGTTTTCTATTTTCATTGTGAAAGATTATTTGATTTTACTAAATATATGTTCTCTAACCGTCTTAGATTCTCCTGGTGCAAGCTCCTCGTATCCTGACTCTTCCTTAGGAAGTGGAAGGTTTGGAGCATCAATCATCCAAGTTGATGGCTCAGGACAGAAGTAACCCTTCTCGCCACCATCATTCCAGATAACCCAGAACTTGAAGTTGTCGTCAACTTCGTAGCGTATCTCATTTCCGGTTTCAACGTCAGTTACGATGGCACCTCTGAATGGAAGACCATCCACGTCGTAGGTTTCACAGTTGTATACATCATTGTTGATGATGTGCTTAACTGGAATCATTGAACCTGTGAGGTACTGTCTGTCGTGATTATCCAGAGAGATGAAATCACAGGTTGGAAGGTTCCTCTGGTTGAGAGGCCATTTATCACCAATAGTAACGAATAGTCTTGTGTTAAGTGGTTCGCCAGTAGAAGTGAAAGGACCATTCATTGTTGTGTGGTTGCAAATGCCGTATGGCAGCTGTCTATCAGATGTGTTTGTGATAGTCATCTCGTAATGCATACCCTCGTCACTAAGTCTAAAGGTATATTCAGCCTTGAAGCTTACTGGAAATGTTGAGTAGAAAGGATCCTTCTCATCATATGTGTAAGCAGTTTTTGCGATGGCTACATTTCCATCTACTGTTGCTTCAACGATTTCATGCTCTCTCTTATGAAGGAAACCATGAAGAGCTGTCTGCTCGTCCTTGATAATAACTGGGAAATGATATTCAGCGTCGCTGGCTCTTAGGATTCCGTCACGAAGTCTATTGGCATAGAGGAGTGTTGGAAAACCATAAACCTCTGGACTTGCCTGAAGTTCTTCTATAGATAGGCTTTCGTCATATCTGAAGAAGTTGATATCATTTTCGATGTCTTTCATATATAGGATGTTACTTCCAAGAAATGGAGCTATCATGGCGGTGTATCTTCCAGCCTTAAGCTCGATTACATCCTTACCTTTATACTCGGTGATATTAGCTGTATATGCCATTATTCATTCTCCTCATTATATTAGATATCTATTGTAACTACATTCTAATGACTATAGTCTAGCAGCAAGCTTTGCGGCAAGCTCAGCTTGGCTCTCTGCATCAGGCTCGCCCTGTGGCCAACCGATTGCAAAATCATCATTATCATATCTTGGTATAACGTGTACGTGAAAATGGAAAACAGTCTGACCTGCTGCTGGTCCATTGTTCTGTACAACATTTATTCCGTCACAGTTAAGCTCTTCCTTAAGTGCGGTTGCTACTTTCTTAGCGAGTGGAAGAACCTTTGCACTTACTTCGTCATCAATCTCGAAGAGGTTAGCGTAGTGCTGCTTAGGAAGTATAAGTGCATGTCCCTTGTTAGCTGGACTTGCATCAAGTATTACTGTGAAGTCGTCATCTTCATATAATTTATTTGTTGGAAAAACTCCATTTGCAAGTTTGCAAAAAATACAATCGTCGTTAATCATTTTATCATCCTTTCACATTGTGATTATAGGCTTAGTTTTCAAAACCCTTAAAGTGTTACTAAACACCCAAATAATAATACAAAATGACAAAAATGTAAATTGTATCTAAATTAAAAAAACAGACGAATTTTATTATTGACATCTACCTATTAATAATGTAATTTATAGAAGGTCGGAGATAAGGTCTCCGAATAATAATAATCTCTTATTAAGAGTGGTGGAGTTACAGGGAACGATGAAGCCACGGCAACCCGGTAGTAACGAGAGTTACACGAAGGTGCCAGCCTGAGCACAGATAACTGTGAGCAATAAGAGGGTTTGAATAACAGCAAGTCAAATCCGATTGTTCTCACAATCGGATTTTTTATTTGTTAAATCCGATGGAGTAAATATTTAGGAGGAACTATGGAGAAAAGATTTTTTACGTCAGAGTCAGTTACTGAAGGGCATCCTGACAAAATATGTGACCAGATATCAGATGCGATACTGGATGAGCTTATTAAGCAGGACCCAAACAGTAGAGTGGCGTGTGAGACAACATGTACTACGGGTATGGTAATGGTAATGGGCGAGATAACTACAAATGCTTATGTAGATATCCAGAAGATTGTCAGAGAAACTGTTCGCGAGATTGGTTACACAAGAGCAAAGTATGGTTTCGATGCAGATACATGCGGAGTAATCACAGCGATTGATGAGCAGTCAGCAGATATCGCTATGGGAGTAGATAAGGCTCTCGAAGCTCGTGAGAATATAATGAGCGATGAGGAGATAGAAGCTATAGGTGCTGGTGATCAGGGACTTATGTTTGGATATGCTTCAAATGAAACCCCTGAGCTGATGCCTTATCCTATATCACTTGCTCATAAGCTTGCTCTTAAGCTTACAGAGGTTAGAAAGAACGGAACACTCGATTATCTTAGACCTGATGGTAAGACTCAGGTTACTATTGAGTATGATGAAAATGGTGAGCCAGCTAGAATAGATGCGGTTGTTCTTTCAACTCAGCATAGCGACAGCGTAACACAGGAGCAGATTCATGCGGATATAAAGAAGTATGTATTTGATCCAGTGCTTCCAGCAGACATGATAGATGATGATACAAAGTACTTCATCAACCCAACAGGACGTTTCGTTATTGGAGGACCTCACGGAGATTCAGGTCTGACAGGACGTAAGATTATAGTAGATACTTACGGTGGATATGCTCGTCACGGCGGCGGAGCATTTTCAGGAAAGGATCCTACAAAGGTTGATAGATCTGCCTCTTATGCAGCTAGATACGTAGCTAAGAATATTGTTGCAGCAGGACTTGCTGATAAATGTGAGATTCAGTTATCCTATACTATCGGAGTTGCAAGACCTACTTCAATAATGGTAGATACATTTGGCACTGGTAAGATTTCAGATGAGAAGATTACTGAGATTGTAAGAGAGAACTTCGACCTCAGACCAGCAGGTATCATCAAGATGCTCGATCTGAGACGTCCTATCTACAAGCAGACTGCAGCTTACGGACATTTCGGTAGAACAGATATAGATGTACCTTGGGAGCATACAGACATGGCTGAAAAGCTCGCTTCTTACTTATAAAAAAATGCAATATATATCATTAAGAGCAGAAAATTATTATTGAAGAAATACTCAAAAAAGTTTAAACTTACATAAGTGCTAACAAAAGAGGTAAATATAATGAAGAATATGCTAAATTTCAAGAACTTCTCAGCTGAGGAGCTCATGGAAATATTAGAAATAGCTCAGGATATGAAGAAGAATCCTGAGAAATATGCGCATTCGCTCGAAGGTAAGAAGTTGTACTCTCTATTCGAGAAGACATCAACAAGAACCTTCCTATCGTTTGCGACAGGAATTACTGAGCTGGGCGGAAGCTATTTCAATCAGCTTTGGGAGGATTCCAATTTCGTACTTGGTGAGCCAATATCAGAGATCAAATATGTTTGTAGAAATGTAGATATCATCATGGCAAGACTTGTTAAGAATGAAACAGTTGAGCTATTCGGTGAAAATGTTACTGTTCCATTTATAAATGGTTGTGACAGTTCCTATCATCCTTGCCAGATACTTGCTGATGCACTTACAATTATTGAGAAGTTTGGTGATCTGAATATCAACTTCATGTATATTGGTGCTAAGAACAATGTATTCAACTCACTTGTTGAGTTCTTTGCAAAGATGGAGAAGGGTACTCTGTATGGTCTTACTCCACTTGTTAACAATACTGCATGTGGCGATGATTTCTATGAAGCAGCAAAGGCTTCTGGCCACTATGTTGAACTCGATCCAACAATGTCTATGGAAGAGGCACATGAATATGCTAAGAAGATGAATGTTATCTATACTGATACATGGGTAGATATGGAATTCTTCAATAATCCAGCATATCAGCAGCAGAAGGAAGAAACTCTTGCAAAGATGATGCCATACCAGATAAATGACGAATTCCTGGATGGCAGCGACGCTCTTGTATTCCATGATATGCCTATGCATGTTGGATATGAGATATCTGAAAGCGTTGAAATGAAGCATCTGGATACAATCCTAGATGAGGCAGAAAACAGACGCCACGCAGAGAAAGCGGTTATGTATTATCTACTTAAAAAATGTTAAAATGAAATGACGTGCAGCACATCCTCGTGCCACACGTCATTTTTATAAATAAAAAATGAGTATATGGGGACGTTTCTTATTTACTCACTTATAACTTGATAAGAGAAGGAGAACTAAATGAGACATTTAATAGATCCAATGGATTTATCTCTTGAGGAGTTGGATGAGATTCTGGAGCTTGGGGAGAAAATATATGATAATCCTGAGGCATATTCAGAACTAGCGAAGGGCAAGAAAATAGCAACGCTCTTCTACGAACCATCAACCAGAACGAGACTTAGCTTCGAGTCAGCAATGCTCGATCTAGGCGGAAATGTAATAGGCTTCTCATCTGCTACAGATTCCTCTGTATCAAAGGGCGAGAGCGTAGAGGATACGGTTCGTACTGTAGGCTGCTTCGCGGATGTAATAGCTATGAGACATCCAAATGAAGGTGCCCCTATGCTGGCTTCAATGGTTTCACCAGTGCCTATCATAAATGCAGGAGACGGTGGTCACAATCATCCAACGCAGACTCTTACAGATCTGCTTACAATTAGAAAAGAGAAGGGCAGGCTGGACAACATGACAGTTGGTCTGTGCGGCGACCTTAAGTTTGGTCGAACAGTACACAGTCTTATCAAAGCTCTTTCTAGATATAAGGGTATCAAGTTTGTGCTGATATCTCCAAATGAACTGAGGGTTCCTGACTATATCATTTCAGATGTAATCGAACCTGCAGGCCTCGACTACGAAGAGGTTATATCTCTCGAAGATAACATTGGAAAGCTCGACATGCTCTATATGACAAGAGTTCAGAGAGAGAGATTCTTCAACGAGGCAGACTATGTAAGACTGAAGGATACATACATACTTGATAAAAAGAAAATGGAACTGGCTAAGGAAGATATGATCATCCTCCATCCACTTCCAAGGGTAAATGAAATATCACCTTCCGTTGATGATGATCCAAGAGCCTGCTACTTCCGTCAGGTTAAGTACGGAAAGTTCGTAAGAATGGCTCTTATCTGTAAATTGATAGGACTGAAGTAATAGAACTCTCGATAGAGAAGTCCTGTAATCGCACAGAACATGATTGATGCGAAGAATCTTAGATAGAAAGGGTACAAGTATGAAGATAGATAGCATACAAAATGGAATAGTTCTAGATCATATAACAGCAGGAAATGCTATGAGACTCTACTACGATCTCGGTCTAGACAAGCTGGATTGCAGCGTGGCAATGATGCAAAATGTTAAGTCTGGCAAGATGGGCAAGAAGGATATAATCAAGGTTGATAAAGATGAGTATGACATCAACCTCGACGTTATCGGATACATTGATCCAGGTGTTACAGTTTGTATCATCAAGGATGGAGTTACGGTTGAGAAGAAGAAGGTTGCTCTTCCAAAGAGACTGGTAAATATCCAGAAATGCAAGAACCCAAGGTGCATCACAGCAATTGAACCTGGCGTTCCTCACATCTTCAATTTAACTGATGAGAAGAGAAGAATTTATAGATGCATATATTGTGAAGACAGGGCTCGGTCCTGAAAGGACCGAGGCTCCGTCGAAGACGGATGCGTTCTGCGAAGCAGAACCAAGACTTTCGAAGAAAGGCTTGCATATATGCGGAGCATATATGGCACAAGACAGGGCTCGCTCATAGACGCTTTGGTATTTAGTTATTTAGGAGTTACACATGATTAAAGCAAATAATCTGTCGATGGTATACGGCAAAGATTTTAAGGCAGTAGACAATCTGTCCTTTGAGATAAAGCCAGGCGAGATAGTTGGTTTCGCTGGCCCAAATGGTGCTGGAAAAACCACCGCCATCAAGATGCTTACAGGCATACTGAAGCCTACCGAGGGTAGTGCGGTGATCAATGGACACGACATTGTACAGGAACCTATTCAGGCGAAGGAAAGCTTCGCGTATGTTGCGGATAATCCGGACATACTGCTTCAGCTGACTGGAATAGAATATATCAATTACATTGCCAATCTATACAAGGTTCCACTGGATGCGAGAGAGGACAGAATAAATGATCTCGCAGAAAGATTTGGAATAAAGGATTCTTTGGGCAGACCTATGAAAGAGTATTCCCATGGTATGCGCCAGAAGACTATGGTTATTGCGGCGCTCATCCATAACCCACCAGCCTGGATACTGGATGAACCAATGACTGGTCTCGATCCAACAGCAGCTTACGAGCTAAAGCAGATGATGAAGGAGCATGCAGCTAAGGGAAACGCCGTACTTTTCTCTACTCATGTTCTTGAGGTTGCAGAGAAACTCTGTGACCGTATCATGATCATCAATCACGGAAAGAATCTGTATCAAGGAACTGTCGAGGATCTGCAGAAAATGCACCCTGGAATGGACCTTGAAGCTATATTCATCGAAATGGTTGGAAAAACTGTGGAAGAAGCTAAGCAGTAACGTTAATGTGGTGCCATTCTGAGCCTTGGGCAAAGAATCTTTTTGGAGGTATATATTGGATATAAGTGGTATTAAAACTCTGACCGGAATACTGTCGAAGAATTCTGAGATGCAGCTACCGGAGAAGACAGGCTACAAGGTGCTGGCTCTTATTGCAGTGCTCGGAATCATGATCCCATGTACTGCTATTGTGGGATTCATTAGCTATGTTATGACAGAGGCCCTCATCGAAGTTGAAAATCCTGGCGGTGGTATGCTATTTGAAATGCAGATACTGTCCGCCTTTTCTATGATATTTGGAATACTGGTTATTTTCAGTATTCTCTTTTTCTCATCGGATAGAGAGCATTTTGTTACTCTTCCTATTCCTAGTCATCATCTCATGATGGCGAAGTTCACCTATGCTTATTTTGCAGAGAGTGTTATGGAATTCATGATACTCGTTGCAGTTTTTGTGGGATATTTCATCGCAGTCGGAAGAAATCTGGGACTGTCGGAAGCGTTGAATCCGATTTCAATTATTTCTTCAATAATAGGAGTGCTTCTTATTCCACTCGTACCGATGATATACTGCGCTATTTTCAGTGTGATACTGATGGCAGTGCTAAGCGGAGTTAAGGATACGAAGATATTCTACAGAATATCGACGGTATTTCTTATGTTATTTGCACTGCTATTCCTCCTTTCATTAAGAGGAATCGGCGATATAAATATGGAGAACTATGTGGAGTCACTTGGAAGTGGCAGCAACCTCTTCCTCAAGACGCTGAACATTATTTTCTTCCCGGTTCCGTGGCTGTCAAATGCCATAAGCAAGGGAAGCATTCTGTGGCTCCTTCTATATCTTCTTGGAAATGTTGTACTGGTTGCAGTTCTGTATTTCGTAGGAAAGGCACTGTATCAGAGAGGTCTCTATACAGCAGCGTCACTTGGTTCGTCTAAGAAAGCAGAAATAAAGACGCGTGACATCAGCATGGATTCACAGTTCCGTGCAAGCTTTATGAAGGAACTGAGAGTAATACTCAGAACGAAGGCTTTCTCTGGAAACTGTGCATATATAAATGCTCTCTGGCCGGTGGGAGCATTTCTGCTATTCCATTTTAATAAGAATAAGGGCTTCATATCTGAATTTATCGCGATGTATGGAGAGGGTAAGGAGAGAGCGGAAATGATTCTGCTCATGGTAGTGCTGGGGATAGCATTTATCGCAACAGCGCTTAACTCCCTGGCGTCGACGGCGTTTACAAGAGAAGGACAACATCTTAGTCTGATCAAATATATACCTGTTCCTTATGAGACACAGGTTTATGCCAAGGCAACGCTTAGTCTGATTTTTACATTCCCAAGCCTTGTGCTGACAGATATCATCATTAGTTTATATATGGGAACGCCGGTTTATATGTGCATATACTTTATACTTACGAGCCTATTGGCACATGTGATCTCGATTGTTATCGGAATGTGGATGGATAGCTCGGCACCTTATGTTGAATGGGATGATGAGTATAGCGCCCTCAGAGGAAATCTGAATACATTTTTCAATATGGCGGTAATGATGGTCCTATCGATGGTTGTTATACTCTTAGGAGTTATCATATACGAGCTTATGAAGCTCCCTATTTTGGCGTTTTATATAATCCTGTTTGTGATACTTACAGGTGTGATGATAAGACTGGTTTATGTAGGAAAGAGACGCATAATCGCCAATATCTCTGAGATGGGATAATTTGTTTTTTGCATTAATGTATGGCTAACAGATGGTGGGCTGTAACACTTTTGTAACATTTTGCTTTACAAATAAAAAATTTATGTTATAATATACAAGTTAAATTGCGTTATGTGAACTTTAACGCACTAAAATAAATGACGAGGATGACTATTCTATCATGGCAAGTAATGAAGAACAGTACGTCATACGAGGTGGTAAACGCCTCGAAGGCGAAGTTGTTATAGCTGGTGCTAAGAATGCAGCATTAGGTATTCTGGCAGCGGCAGTAATGACAGATGATAAGGTTACAATTGAAAATGTACCATATGTTTCCGATACCAGAACGCTTCTTAAGGCTATCGAGAATATCGGTGCATCGGTTAAATACTTAGACAAACATACAGTTGAAATATGTGGTAAAGGAATAAGAGAGGGACAGCCTGTAGATGATGAGTACATCCGCAGGATCAGAGCTTCATACTATCTGATAGGTGCACTCTTAGGTAAGCACAAATATGCAAATGTTGCACTACCTGGTGGATGCGACATTGGTTCCAGACCTATCGACCTTCATATCAAGGGCTTTGAGAAGTTGGGCGCAAAGACTGAGATAGTTTCAGGCGGAAGCATCATTGCTCAGGCAGAGGAGCTTCATGGAGCTCATATATATCTCGACACTGTATCGGTTGGTGCGACTATCAACATAATGATGGCAGCAGCGCTGAGCCCGGGCAAGACTACTATTGAAAATGCAGCTAAGGAACCACACATAGTTGATGTGGCAAACTTCCTTAATACCATGGGCGCTAATATCAAGGGCGCTGGTACTGATGTTATCAGAGTTCGTGGTGTAGATAAGCTTCATGGTGCAGAATATTCAATCATACCTGATCAGATAGAAGCAGGAACCTTTATGGCTATGACAGTGGCTACAAGGGGAAATGTACTTATAAAGAATGTAATCCCTAAGCATTTGGAGGCTATCTCTTCAAAGCTTGTGGAAATGGGAGCGCATGTAATTGAGTATGATGATTCTGTCAGAGTAATGGCTGACGGGATACTGAAGTCAACTCATATCAAGACTCTTCCATATCCGGGATTTCCTACTGATATGCAGGCTCAGATGGCAGCAATACTTGCCCTTGCAGATGGAACAAGTATAGTAACAGAGAGCATCTTCGAGAACAGATTCAGATATGTTGCTGAACTGGCTCGAATGGGAGCAAAGATCAGAGTTGAGGGTAACTCAGCTATAATAACAGGAATTAAGAAGTATAATGGTGCAACACTTAAGGCATCCGACCTGAGAGCGGGGGCGGCTCTTGTAATAGCGGCTCTTTCAGCAAACGGTGTAAGCACTATACAGGATATTCAGTATATCAAGAGAGGCTACGAGGATTTCGATGAAAAGGTTTCATCTCTTGGCGGAATGATGAAACTTGCAAAAACTGAACAAGATGTACAAAGAAACAAACTTGAGATGGCTAGTAACTTATAGATATATGGATATAAATAAAAGACAGTATGGAAACCGGTGAGGTGAACCTCACCGGTTTTTTATGTGCAAATCCGAAAAACACAAAACAAACTTGAAAAGCACTTATAATTAGTACATAATCGTTTTGGAGGAGGATGTTATGTCTGAGAAGGTGATGTCTGAAAAAGAAATAAATGAACTCATTATTCTGGCTAAAAAGGGTGATAACAAAGCCTGGGAAAGCCTGACATTAGAATATACGGATTATATCAAAAGATTGGCACGGAAAAAATTGGATAATCTGAATCTCAGTTCCAGGAAAGAAATAGAGAAGGATTTATTTCAAGTGGGCTGGATGGGGTTTGCTGATGCTGTAAAAAGATATACTCCAGGTGGAGCGTCCTTAAAAACGTATGCCTGGTACGATATAAATGGAAGAATGAATAAACAGCTTGATTTCGTTCTTAATCCATTAGGAATCCCACGGGAAGTGAGACAAGAAGATACAGATAAAAATATCGAGAGACATTATCTGGATGGTGATGATGAAATTTTGCTGGATGAAAAGTCTTCTAAGGAGTTTTGTGAGAGGTACTATGCTGATGAGGAATCCTCGGATGATTTTTCATTAGAGGTTCAGGAGCAGCCAGGTAACTACAGTCCTGAGAGAGTGACATTGCAGATGCTTGAGACTCTAAAGATAATGACGGATGACGAACACAAAGTCTCCACAGAAGAATTCAGAAGACTACTTAGATTATATCGCACTGCACGACATAAGAATAGCGGCGAATTAAAAGGCGATAGAACAATCAATAAGAATCTGGCGGAAATAATTTCAGAGTTGAATCCAAGTGTTTATTCAGATGATAATAGTTCGAAATATAGAATCAAATACGATGGATACAAGGAGAACTATCTTAGTGATAAGCTTAAGATGAGAAAAGATAATCCGCTGGTAATAGACCCAAATTCTGCTCCGACGTTAAGTGGACTGTCCTATGTACATTTGTTTGATAATAAGGAACTGGATGAGCTGATAGAAATCATCTGCCTCACAGATATTCTGTCTGAAGATGAAAAGAATACTTTGGTTAATAAGGTGATTGGCACAGCCAGTGTTCATTATAGTACGCCATTTAGTGATGGTGAGCATATGCTATTTAATCCAAGGTCAATACACGGTAGATTTTGTGGTAGAGACGATGGGGATAGGGGTAAACTTTCTGATAATCTAAGATTGATACAGGAAGCCATAAATAATCTGGGTAAGATTAGTTTTAGGTTTAATCGATATACAGAGGAGCATGAGATGGTTCCTGCATCCCATCATATTCATCGTCTAAGTCCTTATCATTTGGTAGTGTATCATGACAATTACTATTGTATAGGACTCAAGGATGGCGATTCCCGTATATGGCATTATAGGGTAGACCTAATGTCTGATATACAAATTATCCGAAATGATGAAGGTGAGATTATTCCGATAAATCTCAGTGATTTTGATGGACTTCCTATAGCGAATTCCAGTTGGGATCCGCAGCGCTACATGTCCGAGCATCTTAATATGGCGTATGATTCTCCTGCACGAGTATTCCTTAAAATAAAAAAGAATGATTATACATTTATCCATGATTGGTTTGGGGATAATTATAAAAAACTGGATAAAGTACCTGACATTGTGGAGGGGGTCCAGCTGGATATCAGTAAGTATGATATTGTGGAGGTTGTTACGTCCCCAAGTATGATAGTGTACTGGGCTCTTCAGTATGCAGAGAAGGTTGAGGTTCTGAATGAGGATATAAGAGAGAAAATGAGAAAAACAATTAGGGGACTGGATAAAAAATATGATTAAAAGTGATAGTGATGAAAAAGCCTGGGAATTTTTTATGGATTGTTATAAGATAAAATCTCCAAAAATTAGTCGGGGGTGCAAGGTCGGAAAATGGAAATATGTGGATGATTCTGAATCTCAGAAATCTATAGATGTATCCGGAGAGATATGTTTTAATCTTAGGCTTAAGGACAGTAGGAGTACCACATTTTATGGCAGTATTTTATGTGATGGGAAAAGCCTCAGTCAATGTGGCGAGGCTTTTCAGGAAAAGTTTTTGGAATTAAATAATATACTTGGGTACCTGCAGACCTCACCTTACAACATATGCATACTTCCGAAACCTGGTGGACTTAATAATATCAAGAAAGGAATCGGAAACGATAGATTTGATACTTACCTGTGGGCTTTGTACAGATATTATAAAGGTGAGAAAGCATTTATAATAAATGGGTATGCGGTAGCTATGAGTATAGTCAATCGCAAGATACTATGTGACTTTTTGGATGAGTATAAGTCGACGGGCTCAGACTCAGACAGTGATAATGCTATGGCCTCGCTACTTAGTCTATGCTCGGATCTATATAGTTTTGTTAGGACTAAAGAGGGGGAAGACGCTAGTCAAACTAAAGAATATAAGCTTATAAAAGACCTGATAAACAATGGAATAAAACCGATTGCTAGTAAGTCTGATTTTCGTAGATATATAGAATTTGCAATTAGATTCTGGGAGCTGAGGAGAAAAGGGATTTACAGCCATTTAAAAGAAACGCATAAAGAACATTTTGAGAAGGTATGTAAAAAGTATGAGAAGGATTTTGAAGAGACGAACGAGAAAATAAAAAAAATTAACAAACTTTTGAATACAAATATTTTTGATGATTCGGAAGCAAATTCATTTAAAGAAAAATAACCTATTACAAAAATTTGTAAGTAGAGAAAACCATAATAATAATGAGAACGTTGTGAAACGATTTCGCAGCGTTCTTTTTAATTGCGTTAAAATTCAATTTCCCTAAAGGAGGAGGTGAGAATCATGGGAATCCCAGATGAGATTATCGAGGAATATGACATCGAAACTGAGGCTGAGATGCTGGACTTCTGGTACGACGAAGTACTTTGCAGCATGGATGATGAGGATAAAGGTGAAGTATTCTGAAAAACTAATTCCGAAGAAACTAATGATTTGTAAATGAAGGAAAGGAATAAAATTATGAAGTTAGAAATAAGAATTAACAATGTAAATGGATTTAATAATACAGTGATAGAAGATGATAGAAAGCACTACATCTATCGAAGCTACAAGGACAGACTTTTTGAAATACTGCATGATGCCAAGGATGATATTCCAGATATTTGGTGGCTGCAGGAAATAAGGCCAGGCGTAAAGGAGCATCAGATATTAAATGAGCTTAAGCTTAAGGCTGAAATGCTGGGGCTTACTCTTGTAACAACTGTAGATGAGGCAGACTTTGAAAAACATCCTAAGAGTTTGCTAAATGTGCTACTCATAAAAGATGTTAATGAATTTGAGGTTCTAAAAACTCAGAAAGAGATTAGCCTTTATAGAAGGATTAATTATATTCGGGTTAATTTTAAATCAGCCCCGAATAGAGATTTCTATATACTCCACATACACGCGCCGCAAATTGACTATTTCCCAGGACATTCTATAAATGATGGATATGTAAGAAGGAGAAAATATCTGGAAAGGGAGTTCTATCGGGCTCTCAAATATGAAGTGAGTCAGTTGGTAGAACAAAAGAAAAATGTAATCGTGTTGGGGGATTTTAATAAGTCATTACAGTCAGATGATCTAAAGGACCTTATGAAGTCAGGCTTAACGGTGGTGTCAGGTGGAATGGAACGAACATATTATGGACCGGGGAACAATCGAAGTAAGTCTATAGATCACATTCTTATGGCAAACAACCTTGCTGATGATGAATCATTTAAGTTAATCAGAAGTGTGACTGATAGAAATGTTGTGACAAATAGGCTTACGGATCATGCAACAATAAAGGTAGGTGTAAATGTATGAGCAAATCTGTTATAGAGAATGGGCGGAATGACAGACTGGATGAAATGGCACTTGAGATGATACGGTTCCTAAAAAAGTGGGGGTTGTGGCGTGATGCCACAATCCTTACAAATGGTCATATGTATAGTTATGGCAAAAAAGATAGTGATGCTCTTGATGGAATAGAGAATGTGAGTTATGCCTGTGATGTTAATCCTGTGGAATATACAAGAGGATTAGTCGAAAGACCAGATGGAAGCAAAGAATGGGAGAGTCTGGCAAATCCTGAACATCATTTTGATTTGATATATGAAGGACCATTGGGCACGCTTCTTAATTATCATTTATATGAGCCGGATATTAAAGGTGTAAGCGAAGAAGGATGGGAGACGATTTTTGGAGAAACAGACATTTTGCAGGATTATATAGCGAGCCAGCTTGAAGTAAGTAGTGTGCAGGAGTTAGGAAGAAAAATGTGGTTAGATATTTTTGATAACTCTGAGATATCGGTCTGGGATCCTTTGGAATATGATACATATGATGAGTATTTAGAGCTAACATATGGCGACTATGATGAGGCGGATAAAATGACAGCAACATCTATGTTTGAAACTTATGATGAATACAAATCGGCTAGAGAGTATGGCGTAGATTATTTCAATGATTATTATACAGATGACGTTCAGGCAAAATGGGAAGATGAAATCATGAAAGCCAGATTGTTCTTTATGAAGAACGACTGTAGATGGTGGTATGGAAGCCTGGGGATTCAAGATTATTTTAATCAGGTAGCATGGATAGTCAAACGAGAGTTTGATGGCATTTTTGAAAAATATGATTTCTGGTATGAGTTGGATTTTGAATCATCTCTCAGCTGCTACCGACTTTGAGGTCGCCTTTATACCGTCTTTGGGGTTAGCTTTTGTTTCCTTGTCACATTCCTGGTATTGTGGTAAAATAACCCTTAGCGCTTTATGTACTTAACCCATGTAACGATAAGTTTCATTCGCGTAAGGAACATAGTGTAAATACATAAACGGAGGGATACACCGAAATGGCAAAGAAACCATATTACATCACAACCGCTATTGCATATGCATCAGGTAAACCACATATTGGAAATACCTATGAAATAGTACTGGCGGACAGTATCGCAAGATACAAGAGATTCATCGGCTATGATGTTAGATTCCAGACTGGAACCGATGAACATGGACAGAAGATTGAAACAAAGGCTTTCGAGGAGCTGAGTACTCCTAAGGAGTTTGTAGATGAGAAGGCTGCTGAAATCAAGAGAATCTGGGATCTGATGAATACCTCATATGATAAGTTCATCAGAACTACAGACGAGTATCATGAGAAGCAGGTTCAGAAGATTTTCAAGAAGCTTTATGACCAGGGAGATATTTATAAGGGTTCATACGACGGACTGTACTGTACACCTTGTGAGTCCTTCTGGACTAAGTCACAGCTGGTAGACGGATGCTGCCCTGACTGCGGACGCCCTGTTAAGGAGGCTTCCGAAGAGGCTTACTTCTTTAAGATGAGTAAGTACGCTCCTAAGCTTATTAAATATATCGAGGATCATCCGGAATTCATACAGCCGGAAGCTCGTAAGAATGAAATGGTTAATACATTCCTGAAACCAGGACTTCAGGATCTCTGCGTATCCAGAACCTCATTTAAGTGGGGCATACCTGTAGACTTCGATCCTAAGCACGTGGTTTATGTTTGGATAGATGCACTTTCAAACTATATTACCGGACTTGGCTATGATGCAGATGGTAATTCAGATGAAATGTATAAAAAATACTGGCCGGCAGACCTGCATCTGATAGGTAAGGATATCCTTAGATTCCATACCATTTACTGGCCTATCATGCTTATGGCACTGGGTGAGCCACTTCCTAAGCAGGTATTTGGTCATCCATGGCTGCTGCAGTCTGATGGCAAAATGAGTAAATCCCGTGGTAATGTACTATATGCAGATGACATGGTAGACCTCTTCGGAGTTGATGCCGTGAGATATTTCCTGCTTCATGAGATGCCATTTGAAAATGATGGTGTTGTATCATGGGAGCTTCTTATCGAGAGAGTTAATTCAGACCTGGCTAATACACTGGGTAATCTGGTTAATAGAACTATTTCTATGTCAAATAAATACTTTGACGGAGTAGTAAATAATACAGGAATAACTGAAGAAGTTGATGATGACCTTAAGAGAGTGGTAGGCGATACACGTCTCAGAGTAAATATCTGTATGGATAAGCTCCGCGTGGCAGATGCCATAACAGAGATATGGAATCTCTTCAAGAGATGCAATAAGTACATAGATGAGACTATGCCTTGGGTACTGGCTAAGGAAGAGGATAAGCAGGACAGACTGAGCACAGTGCTTTACAACCTGATAGAGAGCATTACTATCGGCGCTTCACTGCTTGAGTCATTTATGCCTGATACATCTGCACGTATACTGGCACAGCTGAATACTCAGAAGAGATCGGTTACAGAAATGGGTCAGTTTGGTTTATATCCAAATGGCAATAAGGTTACAGATACACCAGAGATACTCTTTGCCAGAATAGATACTGAGGCTATGCTGGACGAGATAGAGCGTCGCTTCCCATCTAAGGAACCTGAACCACAGCCGGATCCAGAGGAAGAGAAGAAGAAAGCTGAGGCTAAGGCTAAGGCTGAGAAGAGTGTGCCTGATTCAGTACAGGCTGTTCAGAAGGCTCTTCTGACTATAGATGACTTCGATAAAATGCAGCTCCAGATAGGAGAGGTTCTATCCTGTGAGGAGGTTCCAAAATCCAAGAAGCTTCTTTGCTCACAGGTGAAGGTGGCTGGAAAGGTTCTACAGATAGTGTCAGGAATCAAGAATTATTACAGCCCAGAGGATATGGTTGGTAAGAAGGTTGTTGTTATTACAAATCTTCAGCCTGCTAAGCTGGCAGGCGTATTGTCAGAGGGAATGCTCCTCTGTGCTGAGGATGATAATGGAGACCTCGCTCTGCTTACCGCAGACAAGGACGTGCCAGCCGGCTCTATGATTAGTTGATACACACTATTTTCATTATGAACCTTGAAAATTATTATGAATATAATGTGTCATTCTGAGCGAAGCGAAGAATCTCTGAGAGGAAACAATGATAATAAATAAAAATAAAAACCTATACAAATTCATATCCCTGCTCTTAGCTTTGACTCTGCTTCTCAGCCTCACAGCCTGTGGTAGCAAAGCGTCAAACTATCAGGCATATGTGAAAAGCTTGATAACATCAAACTATCTAGGTGTGACAGGAGACTATGTAAGACTTACTGGCGCTAATGAGGAGGATGCAGAAGCAACCTACCTTCAGAACGTCACAAGACTTGCAAATAATCTGTCTTCCTACTATGGGCTGGATATATCTGCGGATCCTAAGCTCGCGCCTGCAATGGTTGATCTTTCTAAGCAGATATATGGAAAGACCAAGTTCGATGTTGGTAAGGCTTATAAGGATAATAATATAAACTATGTTGATGTAACTATCTATCCAATTGATATTTTAAATCAGACAAATGCTGAAGTTTCAGCTTACGTAGAAAAGTTTAATCAGGCAGTTGATAATGGCGACTATAATGACTATACCAAGGAAGAATACGAGTATGAGTTCGCTACAGGTATTATCGGAATACTGGCCGCTGCTGTAGATGAAATCCAGTATGCTGAGCCAGAGACGGTAACAGTTAGAATTATCACAGCTGATGATACCTATTACATTGGAAATGAAGATTTTAGAAATATAGATAGATGCATAATTGCGTCGGATGCGTCAGAGACGGCGACACCACTTGATGCCACACCAACTGATGGAGAGTAAATAGTATTTTAGGATCAGGTCCAATTAGACCTGGTCCTTTTTGTATTATATTTTAAATGATATAATTAGTTATAGTGATTGTTGCGCCTTTGTTGCGCTCTGGGGTGTATACTACGAGATAAGAATGCGGATACTATCATCATAATGTAGATGATAAGACTAAATAATATGGAGGAGGAACGTATGCCAAAAAGTGAGTATAATAATGAAGTATTTAGTCCAGTAAATAATATCAAGTCTAATGATCAGGGATTCCTAAATATTCAACAGAAAATCAGGGATTATTTTCTCCAAAATGAAGAGTATTATGATGCTATGGAAACAGGCAAGGCTGCAGACGGAGGGCCGGTTATATCATTTCAGGAGAACAGGAAAAATATTGTAAGAAATATTCAGCTGAGAAATGATATCAATAATTATCTTGAGACTAACATGTCTAAGATGACATCGGTAGAGTATCAGTCTGTAGTTCAATCATATGACAGCTTAGTTAAGAAATGCGAAGAAGATTTTCAGGATTTGGATGGGGAGAAAATATTTGAGGCCCTGGACGAGGATATAAAAAGCCGGCTAAATGACCCGCCAGCGGATATTAATGCTGAGAAGATGTCTAGAACCATAGCTACTAGATACTATCTTGCTTCTCTTAAGCGTGAGTATAATGCTGCAGATGAGGCCTCTAAGAGAGGTACAGAGGAAGAGAAACAGGCGGCGTCTAATTGGAAGGAAAATGTTCTGAAGAAGCTATATTCGGGAACATTTGACGAAGATGTGGACAGGTTTATTAAAGAGGATGAAATAGGTAAAACTGTCTATAATTTCTGTAATAAGCGTATTACATATGATATGGCATCGATGGGCCAAGATCATGTGATGATTGGCAGTTTCGATGCGATGCTCTCCAGTCAGTTTACCCAGATGGCATTGGATAGGATTGATAAAGCCAGAAAATACGAGATAAAAAATGATGCTGACAAGCAGTCAGTTCTTGATCTATTGGCAGAAGCTGAACGAATACGAGAGATTAATAATATAACGGTAGGTACGGTAAGTAATAACAAGGTTAATGTTGATACTAAAATGGTCAAAACCACAAAAAACCTTTTTGGAACGATTGATAATAGCAAGCTTACCGAAATAAAACAGAGAATGCATGATAAGTATAATGCAGATATAAGGGAGAATCTGGATTCTCAGCTTGCTGATCATGACAAGAAGTTGGAAGAGGTTAAAAAAGCTAAGAGCAAAGCTGATTCAGATTTTAGTGTTGCCAAGGCTGAATTAGAGAAACAGGAGAAGATATTTTCAAGGGCCAAAGCCAACTATGATAAGATGAAGAAAATCGGATTCATAGATGACGACGACCGTAAGGTAAATGAGGGAGTATATGATCGTGAATTTAATATCCTAAAGGGAATTAATGAGAAATACGGCGATGCAGCATCGCGTGCATCACGTCTTGCTTTAGAGGTAGATAGACTGACTGAAGAAAGACGCGTGATGAAGGAGCATTTAGATGAGGTTTATAAGGAGAAAATTAAGGAGAATCCTTATAATCCAAAGAGTAACAAACTCGTAGAAAATGGATTGGCTAAGACGGTTGAAATGAAGCTCTCTGATGGAAGCTCGCAGGATATTGTTGAACTGGTATCCCCTGTTGAAGCCAAGACGGCGAGATTAAGACAAATAATTGGATGTATCAAGGTTATGTCCCGGGAGGAGTTGCCTGAAATACTGAAGATTGAGGAAGCTAATAGTAAGATACTCGAGAATATCGATAAGGATATACCTCTTAAGAATACATTTGGAGAGGTTATTGAACCGGGTGCTCTTGCTCTTGAAGAGAGAAACCGGCAGCTTAGTCAGCAGAATGCACAGCCTCCTGTTGAGGAAGAAAAACCAGAGGAAGTGCCAGTCGAGGACGATAAGGAGCAGGAGGAAAATCTCGAGGGGATACATGAAAATGAAGAGGAGATAAATGATGAGCCTCTTGATATTGATGAAGAGTCACTCCAGCAGGAATATGAGGCGACTCCGACACGTGAGGCAGAAACACCATCCTATAGTGCGACCCATAAGAGTCTGGTAGGACTCGGCGCAGGTGTAGCAAGCCTAAAGGCTGCCAACAAGGGTGTATGGGGCGGAAGTAAAGAATTTGATAATATCACAGATTCCCTCAAGGCTATCCAGGATCTTGAAGAATATCAGGATAAGAATGCTGATACATTTGAACCTAGTGATATAAATGCCAGGATGACAACTCTTCTGGCGGCCAAGAAACAGCTTGCTGTTCAGATGAAGCATTATCTCTCTCGGAAGAATGAAGAGAAGGAAGCGGCAGAGGCCAGGGGTAAGGCTGAGAATCAGAATTCAGCATTTCGCCGTGAAACCATGGAGAATGTAATGGGACTTCTGGAAGAACATATCAAGGCAGATGAGGAGTCCATGGGAATTGATAAGCGAGATAAAATCTATGAGGATATGTCCTATGAGCTTCGTTATCTGGCGGATAAATATAAGAAGGAGCCAAGACTCAAATCGCTTGCGAATACATTTGACCGTATAGAATCAGATATTCCGGAGAATATTCCGGCGGAAGATCTCCTGAGACGTACGCAGGAATGCCTGAATTACATGATTTCAACCATATCAAGGACTAAGGATGAAAACGTGAAGAAGGAAATGAAAGAGCTTGTTAATAAGCTCGGAGATCATTTCGTGAAGAATATTGCAGAATATAAGCCTGAGGCTCTGGAGGGCATAAAGGAGTCATTTAATAAAAATAACGAACTTCTAGGAACGAGTGTTAATACATCTCCTAAGCCTATAACAGAAACCTTTAATTCTTATGATGATGTTAAGGCATATAATCAGAGACAGATGCAGGATGGTATCAAGAAAATCTTCAAGGAAGAGACTGGCAAGAAGAACTTCATAAATGATTGGGCTCTGTATGATGATTTCAATAACGAAAGAACTTATCAGTTTAGTCTGACTGAAACAGAGAAGAATATAGAAAAATCCATTGCGACCTTTGCGCTAAAGAGTATATATGCTGATCAGCTAGAGAAGAATAATATTATATTTGATCCTAATACAATCAATGCTAAATGCGATGGATTTGTAAATGAAATGAAGAATTTCAAGACCTTTAACAGCAAGTTCATGAAGCATTTGTGCAGTGATATAAAGACGGTAGAAACTTCTGATGATCCATTAAGCATAAATATGTCATCTGAGAAGATTACACAGGCTAAGAATGCTGCTTTCCAAGAGACGGTTGTAGGTGAGCTTAGCAAGCTTACTGCAATGATGAAGGAGAACAAAGGAAAGGAAGAGATTCAGTCTAGTCTGGATAATCTGAACAAGCTTGAGAATCTGTCGAAAATGGTAGGAACTCAGGAGATTTATAATAATAAGATAAAAGTTAATGGACAAGAGATAGAAATAAAAGAGTTAAAGAATCTTGCCGTTAAGAAAGCTCAGAAACGGCTGGCTCCAAAACAGGCAGCAAAGAGGAATGAGCAGGTAAAGGAAAAAAACGAAGTAAAGGGACCAGCTCCTAAGATTTGATTCTGATGCCGTAGATATGTTATAATATCTACGGCTTTTTTATTTGGAGGAAAAAGCTTTGGAAAGCTTAAAAAGCTTAGCGCCACAGCGCTCGATTTCTTTGAAATCAAGCCGACGAGGTAAGGAGTTATCGAAACGTGAAGCCACAGTGCTTCTCGAAAAAATTCGGCGGATGCTCCTTCGGATAAGCACATTCGTTATCTATATTTTTAAAAACTGTGGGTGACCGCAGAACAGAGGAATATAGAAAGTGCGTGATACCTTTATGCCTGCTAGAAGTGCAGGTAGTTTAATCACAGCTCAGGGATGGTTTACTAAGGGCAAACTATATCTTGAGTAATTATGGCGTGCACGAAAGGAGAAAAAAACAATGTGCGGAATTATTGGATATACAGGTCAGGAGCCTGCAAAAGACATACTTATTAATGGACTTAAGCAGCTTGAATATAGAGGATATGATAGTGCTGGTATCGCAGTGCTTGATCCTAAAACAGGAATAGTTCTGAAGAAGAAAACTGGTAAGGTTGAAGAGCTTGCAAAGGCTGCTTCAGAAGATAGTACCGATGCAACATGCGGTATAGGTCATACAAGATGGGCAACTCATGGTGGTGTTACAGAGGCAAATGCACATCCACATCGTCAGGGAAATGTAACCATCTGTCATAACGGAATCATAGAAAATTATAAAGAGCTTACAACTGAGTATGGACTGAAGAACTCTCTTAAGTCTGAAACAGATACAGAGGTTGTAGCTGCACTTCTGGATAAGTTCTATGAGGGCAATCCCTTTAAGACAATTAAAAAGGTTGTAGATCTGCTGGCAGGTTCATTTGCACTCTGCATTATTTTTGATGACCAGCCGGGTAAAATATTTGCTATCAGAAATGTCAGTCCAATGGTGGCTGCTTCCTTTGAGGGAGGTTCAATTATTGCGTCAGATCTTACTGCAGTTATCAATTTTTCTAAGAAATATTTCGTAGTTCCAGAGTATCATGTACTTGAACTCTCGCAGGAGGGTATAAAGGTTCAGGACCTTAAGGGCAGAACTGTTGAGCCTGAGATACTTGAGGTTAATTGGGATATAACATCAGCGCAGAAGGGTGGATATCCACATTATATGCTTAAGGAGATTAACGAGCAGCCTGAGGCTATCGAGAGAACAGTTTCTCCTAGAATAAGTGATGGTCTCCCATATCTTGAGGAGGACGGAATCGATGATGAAGTCCTCGCGAATCTGAAGGATATAGTTATAGTTGCCTGCGGTACTGCTATGCATGCTGGAATGGTGGGTAAGTCACTTATAGAGACAAAGCTTAGAATTCCTGTGACCGTTGAAATAGCGTCAGAGTTTAGATACAAGGACCCTATCATAGATAGCTCTACACTTACTATCGTAGTTTCACAGTCTGGTGAGACAATCGATACACTTGAAGCTCTTCGTCTGGCTAAGCAGAAGGGGAGCAAGGTTCTATCTATTGTAAATGTTAAGGGGTCAACAATTGCTCGTGAGAGTGATTATGTGCTTTATACACATGCAGGCCCAGAGATAGCTGTTGCAAGTACCAAGGCTTATACAGTTCAGATAGCTGCTATGTACATTTTCGCGGCGAGACTTGGACTTGTGAAGGGTGTTATGTCTGAGGACGAAGCAAGAGAGTTTATGACTAGACTGTCTGGGGTAGGGGAGCTGATGCAGAAGACTATCGAAGCATCTGATGATATTCGTAGAATTGCAAATCATATCAAAAATGCTCCTGATGTATTCTACATCGGTAGAGGAATCGATTATACACTCAGCCTTGAGGCTTCTCTCAAGCTGAAGGAGATATCCTATATTCATTCGGAAGCATATGCTGCTGGTGAGCTGAAGCATGGAACTATCGCTCTTATAGCTGAACAGGTTCCAGTTATCGCAATCGCTACAGAGGAGCATGTGTATGCAAAAGTTATTTCAAATGTAAGAGAGGTTAAGTCTCGTGGAGCATACGTTATTCTTATCTGTCCAGAGGGCAAGGTTGAGAATAAAGAAGTGTGCGATAAACAGATATTTATTCCGCAGGTTGATAGCACATTTGGAGTGTTTGCGACAGCGGTTATTTTGCAGCTCATTGCGTACTATACATCGGATGCAAAGGGACTTGATGTGGACAAGCCAAGGAACCTTGCAAAGTCTGTTACAGTAGAATAATTAGCAAAAATTAAAGGTGCATATTACCCCGTCGTGTGATATACTATCAGTTAGGATTTTTTTAAGTGAAAGGGGAACATTAATGGAGTTAGATATTAAGACAGTGTCCTTTGGAGGATATGATAAAAGGGCTACAGAAACATATGTATTAGAGCAGCAGAAGCATTATGAGGATGAAATATCTAAACTCAAGGACGATGCTACAAAGCTTAGTGAAGCCGTTAAGGGACTTCAGCAGATGCGTGAAGCTAATATGTCAGAGTCCAAGAGTACTATAGATAATCTCAAGACTGTAAATGAGCAGCTCGAGAGAGAGGTTGAACAGCTCAAGGTAGATCTTGAAGGATACAAGAAGAGAGAGATGGAATCAGCTTCTAGATATGAGTCTATTTCCAGAACACTCCTATCAGCTAGAGAATCAGCAGATGCTCTTACACAGAAGACAACTGCTGAATGTGAGGCTAAAACACTTGAAACTACTGAACAGTGTAAGGCTATGATCGAGGAAACAAATGCACGTTGTGAACAGCTTAAGGCTGCTACAGAGTCAGAGTGCGACAGACTTCTGTCACAGACTCAGAGTAGCTGTCAGGAGAAGCAGGAAACAACCTATGCTGAGTGCGAGAACCTGAAGAGAACAACTAAGGAAGAAACTGACAGAATGAATGCTGAGACACAGCAGAAGTGTGAGAATCTGAAGGCTCAGACAGAGGCAGCATGTGAGAGACTTAAGGAAGATACTATTGCTGAATGCGAGAAGAATAAGGCTGAGGCTAGAGAGGAAATTCGTCAGAATAGAACTGTTGTTAAGAGAGAGTTCGATTCAATTGGTGGATTTATGGCACAGCTTCAGGCTGCACTTGCAGATGTAAACTCAGCTGTTAATGAAACAAAGAGAATTACAGATAGTGCATTTTCAGATTTGGATAATTCTAAAGCAGAATAATAGTGTCTTATAGAACAAAACAATTAATGATCGGGTAGCTTTTATATGCTACCCGATTGTGTATGTATACGTTTTAGAGAGGAGATGTTGGATGAAGGAATTCGAGTATGTTCAAGCTGCACTTGAAACCGTTGGGCTAGTAGTTGTTGTTAGTTCAATCTCTAAGTCCGCCTCTTTGAATCGTAGAAAGCTAGAGTATATATCTCCTAATGCGGAGATTTTGGGAATAAATGCTGAAGCCCTTAAACAGGGCTATAGGCTGATTGATGATTATGTTCATCCTGATGACAGAGATAAGTTTAATGAAGCTGTTACTATGTCTCTATCCCAGGATGAGAATTTTTCTTATGAGGTTAGAAATATCGGTGATGATGGATGCGTTCGAAATGTAAACGTTGATATCATTCACCTTCCAGATAGAGATGGATATAAGTTCCTTGAGTTCATTATTAGGGAGATTCCAAAGGCTTCGCAGGTAGCGGAGGTAAGGAGTATTCAGGAACCAAGAATGGATGGCATGAAGAAGATAAATGCCGAATTCCTCAGAGATCAACATATAGATGATATAGTTAACAACTTTGCATCTGTTTGTGAACTGTATAGTGTTGTTCTAGATATAAATGGTAAGAAGTTGGTTGAACCAACTGGACCTGCTACATATCTTGGCGAGTTCTATGAAATGGTATTTAATCCAAAATACCGTAAGTTATATGAGGATGTTGTTAACTGTATAGCGGATTCTGGTCAGGCTATGTATTCAGAAATAGATGATGGAAATCCTGATAGTAGACTTGCTGCTGCGCCAATTTTTGTGGATGGCAAGTTCTTTGCGACCTGGATACTATATGCGCACACAAAGGGACAGAATCAGAAGCTGTTTAAGGCATTTGAGCATTTCTCTAAAAATGCTGAGATTCTTTCTGATACTATTACGAGACTCTATGTTGGCTCGGTAGCATCTGGAGAAGAGGAGACTATCAAACACGAGCTGGATTTCGAGAGAAATGCTAAGGAAATCATGGGTAAGGTGCTTAAGGTCGTTGCGGCTGGAGATAGGACAAATATCCTTGAGCTCTATGAAAATGTTGGTAAGCTTCTCGATGTTGATTATATAGTTTACTATGCTGTAGATAGACAGCGTGTAGGTCATATGAATCTCGTTGATTACTGGTCAAGAACTGGTAAGGGTGAAGAAGCCGAGGCGGTGTTCGGCTGGGAAAGTGATCACTATGATGTAGAGCTTCAGAACAAGATTAAGACAGAAGGTCTTGTGATTGATAAAAAGAATATGACCAACCAGATGAGAGTTGAGATATTCAAAGGAAACGCTAGAGCAGTTATGGTATTCCCTATTAAATATGAGGGTACCTACATTGGAAGGCTCATTTTCATAGAGAATTCAAGAGAGCGTATCTGGAGCAAGCGAGAGGTTTCCTTTGCTAGAGATATAGCGGCTATGATTTCTACAGATATAGCTATTCGTAAGAGGATTCACAAGAGTCGTCGTGGTAGCAAGGTGATTCTTGATATATTTGATTCATTGCCTGTATACTTATTTGTTAGAAATGTTGAGTCAGGTAAGGTTATATATGCAAATCCTATGCTTAAGAAGAAGATGGGATTTGATATAACTGGACAGGACAGCTTCACCATGATACCTAATGTTCAGGAAGAATATGAAGGTATGAATGAAGCGATGAATGATGCCATTTATAATGGTAGTGAGAAATATAAGAGATATATCGACAAACTCGATGGAATATATGACGTGACAGAATATTTCATGACATGGAACGATGGAAGTAAAGTATCAGTCCTTGTTATGACACCGGAAGAGTAATTTAAGGAGAGTAATATAATGGCAAATCTAGATATTGGTATCGATCTTGGTACATCTAATATCCTTGTATATGTGAGAGGTAGAGGCGTGGTTCTTAAGGAGCCTACAGTTATCGCTTATGATAAGGATTCAGAGAAGATAGTTGAGATAGGTGAAGAGGCTAGACTCATGCTGGGAAGAACTCCTGGTAACCTTATAGCTATCAGACCTCTGAAGCATGGCGTTATCTCAGATTATACAAAGGCTGAAGAGATGATTAAATACTTCATCAAGAAGGCCATCGGTCGTAACTTCTTTGGACGTAGACCACGTATATCTATCTGTGTTCCTTCTGGAGCTACAGAAGTTGAGAAAAGAGCGGTAGAGACTGCTACATATAATGCGGGAGCAAGATACGTTAATATCGTTGAAGAACCAATAGCAGCAGCTATAGGTGCAGGTATCGATATAGTTCGTCCTGTTGGAAATATGATAGTTGATATTGGTGGAGGAACTACTGATATAGCGGTTATTTCTATGGGCGGTGCAGTTGTTACTTCTTCTATCAAGACTGCTGGTGATGATTTCGATGATGCCATTATTAAATATATTAGAAAGAGACACAACCTTCTGATAGGCGAGAGAAGTGCTGAGGAGGTTAAGATAAATATCGGAACTAGCTATAAGAGACCAGAGAACATTTCCATGGATGTAAGAGGACGTAATCTGGTTACTGGTCTTCCTAAGACTGTTACAATTACCTCTGATGAGACAGAGGAAGCTCTGAGAGAGCCAACAGGACAGATTGTTGAAGCAATACATGCTGTTCTTGAGAAGACTCCTCCTGAGCTTGCAGCAGATATTGCTGATAGAGGAATTGTTCTGACAGGTGGTGGAGCGCTGCTTCACGGACTTGAACAGTTGGTTGAGGAAAAGACAGGAATAACTACAGTAACTGCTGAGGATCCTATGTCAGTCGTAGCCGTAGGAACAGGTAAGTATATCGACTATCTGGCTGAACAGGATATGTAATAAGCTAAAGAACAGGTACAAGATGATACTTGAAGGATATGTTAGTAAAATAATCTATCAAAATGAAGATAATAGTTATACAGTATTTGTAGTTGAGACAGCAGATGGGGACGAGGTCATGGTGGGCCAGGTTCCAGGAATAGCAGAGGGAATGTTTATTCAGGCAGAGGGTGACTATGTGCATCATCCTCAGTACGATCTGCAGTTTAAGATTACATCAAGCGAGCTCAGTATGCCTAGTGATACAGAAGGCATACTGAGATTTTTAAGTTCTGGGATAATTAAGGGCGTAGGAGAGGTTTTAGCTAAAAGAATCGTTAAAAAGTTTGGCGAAGATACGCTTAGGGTTATGGAAGAGGAACCGGAGAGGCTGGCGGAGATAAATGGTATCTCAGAGCGAATGGCCATGAAAATCGCGGTTTGCTATAACGATAACAGAACTTATAGAAATGTTATCATATTCCTTTCTCAGTACGGTATCAGCGTTAATCAGGCGCTGAAGATATATCATGAATTTGGAGATGGAATATACGATACGATAAGGAAGAATCCTTATGAGATAGCGGGAAAGGTTCCAGGTATAGGCTTCAAAATAGTTGATAGAATGGCTATGCAGACAGGTATAGCTGTTGATTCTGAATATAGAGTTGAAGCGGCAGTTATTTTTAGTCTAAATCATGCGATGTTAGAAGGTCATCTCTATCTTCCAGAACCTATACTAGCTACGGATATTTTTGGACTATTAGATTCAGAAATGTCCTTTGAAGATTTTTCTGAAAGACTAAGTGGCATACTTTCGAAGATGGAGCTTGATAAGAAGGTTATCATCAAGGAGAAGGATGACAGTAGAATCATCTATATCAGATGGAACTACTTTATGGAACTGGATAGTGCAAGACGCCTTCTGAATCTCAAGTTTGAAAGTGAGATAGACGGACACGAAGTGGATGAAGCTATCTCTAGTATCGAAGAGGAAATGAGCATAAAGCTCGCGGCAGAGCAAAGAATCGCTGTATATAATGCGGTCAAGTCAGGAGTGTCTATTATTACTGGTGGTCCAGGAACAGGAAAAACCACGATTATAAATGCTATTATCAGATATTTTGAATATAGAGCGGACAAGGTTATGCTCGCTGCACCCACAGGAAGGGCTGCAAAGAGAATAACAGAATCAACAGGCTACAAGGCGAAGACTATTCATAGACTCCTTGAGTTTTCGGGAGAGCCTACAGAGGATGGCTCCAGGATGGGACTCAGATTCCAGAAGAATGCTGATAATCCGCTGGACGCAGATGCGATTATTATAGATGAGGCATCTATGCTGGATTCTAGTTTGTTCCACTCGCTACTGAAGGCAATCGTTACTGGTACAAGACTAATACTTGTGGGAGATACAGATCAGCTTCCTTCTGTAGGAGCTGGAAATGTACTTCATGACATAATAGATAGTGAATGTTTTCCTATTACTACCCTCGATCAGAATTTCCGTCAGTCTGGGGATAGTAGCATTATCGAAAATGCACACAAGATCAAGAAGGGCGTGCATCTTGAGATAAGCAATGCTTCGAAGGACTTCTTCTTCATGCAGATGATGAATAGTCGGGAAATAGCTAAAGAATGTACGGTGCTAGTTAATCATGATCTGCCTAAGTTTTTAAATGTATCTCCTCTCGATGTAGAGGTGCTCACGCCAACAAGACAGTATGAGCTGGGGGTTGAAGGCCTAAATAAGGTGCTCCAGAAGGTAATAAACCCTGCTTCCTCTAAAAAGAAAGAAAAGGAAAAGGGCAGTGTTATCTTCAGAGAAGGTGACAAGGTCATGCAGATCCGCAACAACTATAAGCTGGAATGGAAGGTCTTCAGTGGAAGCACCCGTAGTGGCATTCTTGATCAGGGTGTTGGAGTTTTTAATGGAGATATGGGTATCATTTCTCAAATAAATGATTTTGATGAGAGGGTGGTAGTTACCTTCGATGACGGCAGAGTTGCTGAATATGAATATTCACAGCTGGATGAGCTGGAGCATGCTTTTGCTATCACCATACATAAGTCACAGGGCTCGGAATATCCTGCAGTTGTTATTCCGCTTCTAGGAGTCCCTGCTAAAATGATGAATAGAAATCTGTTATATACAGCGGTAACTAGAGCTAAGAATCTGGTTGTGATAATAGGCGACAGCAGGATAGTTAACAAGATGATAGATAATGTATTCGAGCAGGAGAGATATACTTCTTTTAAGGATAGGATTCGGGAGTTTGCATGCGAATCAGAACAGGAAGAATACATGAGTCTTTTTGATGAGGATATAGAATTTGAAGGACTTCGCGACGAAGATGATTGATGCCCTTTTTCCGCCGCGGTGCGCTATTTGCGATGAAGTGGTAGAGATAGGGAAAACTATATGTGACAACTGTAAAAAGGAACTGCCATATATTAGTCAACCGGTTTGCCTAAAGTGCGGCAAGGAGGTTGAACTGGAAGAACAGGAATATTGCAAAGACTGTGCGGCAAGAAAGAGAAGCTTCCTTAGGGGTTACCCGGTTTTCTCATATATTCCGCCAATTGTTGATTCTTTGATGGCATACAAGTATAATGGTCGACAGGAATACTCTCTATTCTATAGCGAGGAAATAATTAGTAGATATGGAAATGAGTTTAAGACTCTTGCTATAGATGCAGTAATTCCTGTTCCTATACATAGTAAGAAATATACTACCAGAGGCTATAATCAGGCGGAACTTATTGCTACCCCTGTTGCCAAATGGCTTGGCGTTCCGGTTATTTCTAATCTTTTGTCCAGAGACTACGATACTCCTCCGCAGAAGGAGCTCGGTAAGGGCGAACGAGAGAAAAACATGAAGGGCGCCTTTAGCATAAATGAAGAAGTTCTAAAGGATATAGTCGACGAAGGCGGCAGGCTTCGTACGGTACTTATTATTGATGATATATATACGACTGGAGCGACTATTCAGGCCTGCACTGAACTGCTACTCGGGAGTGGGAGTGAGCGGGTTTACTATACGTCCGTTGCAATCGGCAAGGGCGTCAGTTAGTTTTAGAACTTGGGTAGAAGAAGAAATATTACTGATTAAATAATCAGCTAGAGGTATTAGGAGGAAATCATGAGTAAGATTCAACTAGCATTATTATTTGGAGGACAGTCCAGCGAGCATGATGTGTCCTGTGTGTCGGCTACAACAGTGGCGGGTGCGCTGGATAGAGATAAATACGATATAACATATATCGGTATAACAAAGGCGGGCCACTGGATACTTGTTGAGAATCCAGAGACTATAAGTAATCTTGAGTGGGAGAAGAATATAAATAGTGATACCCCAAGAGCTATTCTATCTCCTGACACGGATCATAAGCTTATTATCAGAAGAGGAGAGAACTTCGAGGTTAGAGAGCTGGATGTTGCATTTCCAGTGCTGCATGGTCTTTTTGGAGAGGACGGAACTATTCAGGGACTCTTTGAGATGGCGCATATTCCATATGTGGGATGCGGACATTTGTCCTCTGCTATTACAATGGACAAATTCTTTACTAAGGTTATAGCTGATAGCATAGGAGTTGTTCAGGCAAAGTATGTTGGTGTTAGAGACTTTGAAACAGCAGATGATAAAATAGATGCAACAGTTGCTAGAATTGAGGCTGAGAGAGAATATCCAATGTTCGTTAAGCCTTCCTGTGCAGGTTCATCTATGGGTATAACTAAGGCTCATAATAGAGAAGAGCTTGTAGCAGGTCTCAAGCTTGCGGCTCAGCACGATAGCAAAATATTAGTTGAGGAAACTATAGTTGGACGAGAGATAGAGTGCGCTGTATTCGGTTATGGTGATACGGCATTTGCGACAGGAGTTGGTGAAATACTTGCAGCGGCAGAGTTTTATGATTTTGATGCAAAGTATAATAATGCAGATTCCCAGACAGTCCTTGATCCAGATATACCTCAGGATAAGGTGGAGGAGATTAGAAAGACTGCAGTAGCCATCTATAGAGCGTGTGACTGCTTTGGACTTTCAAGAGTTGATTTCTTCCTTGAGAAGGATACTAATAGAGTTATATTCAATGAGATAAATGCTATTCCAGGACATACTTCCATCAGCATGTATCCAATGCTTATGGCTAATGCAGGCCATAGTATGGAGGAATACGTTGAAGAGTTAATAGAGATGTCCTTTAAGAGACATGGTTTTTATACTTCTGCAAGAGTATAACTATAGCTGATATCATGATAGTGATTGAAAGGGTTCCGACAAGTACAGCATTTTGAATGCTGAAGAATACATTTTCAGGAATCAGATATAGGCTTCCGTTGATTGCAGCGTGAAGCAGGATAGAAGGAACTAGGGATTTTGATTTAACAGCGAGAATTCCTAGTAGGATTCCAAATATAAATGCATAAACTGCCTGGACGATATTTCCGTGATATAGACCAAACAGAGCTGCCTGAATCAGAACTGATAGAAGGGCGGCTCTTTTTCTATTCTCGAAGCCCTTAAGTAGAAGCTCTAGTGTGACGCCTCTGAAGATAAGTTCTTCGGCGATAGGTCCAAGAGTAAAGGTTGTGATAATAAAGAGTGGGGAGTGGCTTCCCGAAAAAGTTTCCATCATATGCTTGTAGGAAGCAAAGGTGGTTGGGAAGGCTGTTCCAAGTATGTATAGAACTGCGTCTGTTCCGAGCTGAATAGTAAGACCTGCCAGTAGGAACAGGATGAGATTAAGTGGTTTAATAACAAACTTAAATGAGTCCTTTACACTTTCTCTTCTATCAGATGCTCCATCTGAATAGTAAATGATTCTATAGAAGATGCATCCAAAGATAACTATTATGAAGAGATAACGGACAACGTTAAAAATACCCTGATTAACCAGAGCGCTTTCTGTTTCCAGAACATTAACGCCGCCTGTCATAACAGTTATGGCGAAGGCGGCGAAATACGATATTACATTTAAAATAGTTGCAATCAGAACCGATGCAAATGCAAATATAATATATTTTAGTTTCATAATTTATACAGTGATTTTCTTCTCACGTTCTCTCTTCTTCTTTTCAGCGGCTTTCTGTTTCTTAGCTTCTTCCTTTGACTTCTTGGTAGCTATTTCATAGTCAAGCTGCTTCTGGTAGCTTGCCTGCTTGCTCATAAGTCTTTCACGTAGAGACTTCTTACGCTTCTTGCCACTGGCTGCTTCAGCTTCCTGCATCTTCTTGGTTTTCTTGTGAAGTGTCTTAACGCTGGTAATATAGATTCCGCTGAGCATAACCTTTACTTCACCGTGCTGTGGTACGTCATCATAGATTCCCTCATCACAGATGAGTGTCATGATCTGTGGACCAACCTTAGCCTTTACTACAGGAATCTTAGCTCTCTGATAACGCTTTGGAGCCTGATCCATTACCATCTTAGGGAGCTTGGCATCCTTCATAGGCATTATCTTCTTATCGATAATGAAAAGTGTGGCTGGCTGAGAGGCAGCATCAATCTGTTCTCTCTGGGCCATTTGCTTTTCCTGAAGCTTATTTCCGAAAAAATATAATGCAACTAGTATGGCAATCATTACCACTAGCACTATTATACTTATTATTACGGCCTTACTTAATAGTATCATAATTTCCTCCTTGGTTTATCTATTTGTGTGTATCCAGCATAGCCTGAATACGAGTAGGGATTTCATCATATGCGTCGCGCCTATCCTTCTTATCCAGCTCGTGAGGATAGAAAGGCTTGCTGAACTCGACAATTACATGTCTTTTTCTAAGTGCGAGAGGCTTATTATTCTCTAATATATCGTCGCAACCTGTAAATGCTACTAGAACCATAGCGCTCTCTGATTCTTCGGCCATTCTGTAGCCGCCCTTTTTGAAAGGCAGAAGCTTTCCATCGTGGCTTCTTGTTCCTTCAGGGAAGAGTCCAAGGGATAGCCCATTCTTCATATAATCAGTACCCTGCTTGATAGTTTCAAGGCCGGCTCTGACATTTTTTCTATCTAAGAAGAGGCTTCCAAGATCTGCAACCCACCAGTTGAAGAGTGGGACACGCTTGAATTCCTTTTTGGCTATGAAGCCGATAGGTCTATCAACGATAGTCTGTAGAATAATGACATCGAAGAAGCTTGTGTGATTTCCGACAAATAGGATTCCCTTATCTGCAGGAACCTCACTTAGATTTTCGATTCCGCGTAGCTCTATGTCTGAACCAGATATTTTAATCAGTCCGTTGAAGAATCCTCGAATGAATTTCCAACTTTTGGTCCAACCCTTATATGGGTTTTTCTTGATGCTGAGCCATAATACTAAATGAACTGGCAGACATAAAATAACGGCTAAAACGGCGTAAATGCCCGCGATTACTAATTTGATCATATTATATTCTCCTACATTTTACTTGAACAGGAGTGCCGATTGCTTTTAGCGACCGAACATCTTTGCGGTTTCATACAGTCTACTCGAGAGGTGTTCGGTAAGTGCTTCCTGCTTATATCTCCAGGACCAGTTTCCTTCTCCTACACCAGGAGTGTTGAATCTTGCCCATGAATCAAGTTCCAGTATATCCTGCATAGGTACGATTGCCATAGTGGCAACAGAACCGAAGCAGGCTCTTATCATTACCCAGCAAATATCGCTGGCGTCAGTACTGAAGTATCTTCTCAGCTTATCTCTTGATTGTTCGAAACAGTTCTTGTACCAGCCGAGAGTAGTATCGTTATCATGTGTACCTGTGTAGCATACACAGTTTCTTACATGGTTATGTGGAAGGAAGTTATTCTCGTTTGGATTCTCAAATGCGAACTGAAGTATCTTCATTCCAGGGAAACCGAATTTGTCTCTTAGGGCAACTACTGAGTGGTCAATCTCTCCGAGGTCTTCTGCGATAATAGGCATATGATAACCGAGTGTAGATTCGAGCATAGTGAAGAAGTTTTCTCCAGGTGCCTTCATCCATTTACCATTTACTGCTGTAGGCTCTCCATAAGGAACAGCCCAATATTTATCAAAACCTCTGAAGTGGTCTATTCTGAGATAGTCTGTCAGCTGAAGCTGATGCTTGATACGAGCGAACCACCATTCATATCCAGTCTTCTTGTGCTCTGGCCACTTATAAAGTGGATTGCCCCATAACTGTCCAGTGGCTGAGAAATAATCAGGTGGAACTCCAGCTACAACTGTTGGATATCCCTTTGTATCGAGATTAAAGAGTTTCTTGTTAACCCAGACATCTACGCTGTCCCAGGCAACGAAGATTGGAATATCACCAACTATTTTGATACTTTTTTCATTTGCATATTTCTTCAGCTTCATCCATTCGTAATCGAAGAGGAACTGAAGGAATTCATAGTATCCAATTTCAATCTCAAGCTTCTTTTCCCATTTAGCTCTCTGAGCGGCGGTAGGATTCTTTAAATCGTCTTCCCACATGTACCATGGAGCGCCCTTGTGATAATCCTTTCCTGCCATGAATAGAGCGTAGTCTCTTAGCCAGGTGCTATTTTCCTTGAAGGTATTATATTGCTCCATGAGTTCGCTGTTTGTAGAGAGTCCATCATGGATATTTTCATCAAGAAATCTCTCGTAAGCTTTCTTGAAAAGTCCTGTCTTGAATTCAATTACATCACCATAGCAAATGTCCTCTGGATTCCATTGTGGCATTTCTGTAAAGTCATCATCATAGAGAAGGTTTAGTTCTCTTAGGTGATCAATGCTTATGATGAGGGGCTGGCCTGCGAAGGAAGAAAAAGGCTGATAAGGTGAATCCCCGAAACCTGTGTGTCCCAGTGGAAGCACCTGCCATAGCTTCATTCCTGACTGTGCCATAAAGTCTATAAATTGATATGCCTCTTTTCCAAGATCTCCGATTCCGTATGGTCCAGGAAATGAAGTTGGATGAAGGAGTATTCCGGCAAGTCTCTCCGGTCCCATATCCACCCCAGCGGTGATATCAATAGTCATGCTTGTGTTATCCATAAAGCAAAAATCCTCCAGTAATAAGTTTTATCCCCCAATAAAACTTTAACCCGTTAAGCTTTAGAAATTATATGCTTTCTCAAATAGTGGGATAGCCTTCTCAATCATTTCAGTAGGTACACAGTAGGAGATACGGAAATGTCCCGGACACTGGAAGCTGTCTCCAGGTACTGTTATAAGTCCGAGCTCTCTAGCTGCCTTCCAGCACCATTCATTTGCATCACCATTTTCGGATGGTACTCTTGGCATCATATAGAATGTACCCATTGGCTTAACTACCTTGTAACCAATCTCTGTAAGTGCATTATATAGAAGGTTTGCATTCTTTTCATATATACTTAGATCACTTGTTTCGTCGATTACTCTCTCGATTGCAAGCTGCATAAGAGCAGTAGGACAGTTGTGACCTGTGAATCTTGATATCTGACCTGCCATAGGAACTATGTAGTCTGCATCCTTTGCTGCAGGATTAACAGCCATGTAACCTATACGCTCTCCTGGAAGTGATAAAGACTTACTGAAGGAGTAGCAGCAGATAGAGTTATCATAGAACTTTGAAGGGAAAGGTGAATCAACACCTTCAAATACTATCTCTCTATAAGGCTCATCTGTGATGAGGAAGATTTCGTGACCATATTCATTTTGCTTAGCATTAAGTATATCTGCAAGCTTCTTGATTGTTGCAGTGGTATATACGATTCCTGATGGATTGTTAGGTGAATTGATAAGAACTGCAGCAACATTTTCATCCAGCATCTCTTCGAATTTCTCGAAATTTATCTGGAAGGTGTCATAGTCGGCAGGTACAACCTTAAGCTCAGCACCTGAACCAGTAACATAAGGTATGTACTCTGGAAAGTAAGGAGCAAATGTAAGGATAATATCCCCTTCGCCAGCAACACATCTGATTGCATGGGCAAGTGCTCCTGCAGCACCTGATGTAGGGAAGATGTGTCCTGCAGTGTAGTTCATACCGAATCTTCTGTTAAGAGAATCGGCGATAGCCTTCTTAGTCGAATCCTGTCCAAGTGTTGGACTGTATCCATGAATCTTTACAGGATCCCCCTTTTCTGTAATATCTATAATCGCATCTGTGAAACTTTGAGTTGTTGGAACAGAAGGGTTTCCGATAGAAAAGTTGAATACACTTTCTGGTCCCATTTCAGCAGCGCGAGCTCTTGCAAAGTCGAAAAACTGACGTATTACGGATTCTTTTCCGGTCATTTCCTTGTAGAATTCTGATATCATAAAAAGCCTCCATTTCCTTCTTAAGTGAATACTTTATATGTGGCAGAAAATATGGTATAGTACATCAGTGTATTTGTTCCTGATGGGGCATTATTTTCAGCCGAGTACACAAAGTAGTATTATAGCTGATTTGGCTTGATAATACAAGGTAAAGATAGGATAGAAAACGGTGTAAATTATGATATTTGACACGCATGCACATTATGATGATGATCAGTTCGATGCAGATAGAGATTATCTTCTGGATAAATGGCTAAAGGAGAAGGGGGTAGCCAAGGTAACAAACATTGGTTGCGATATTCCGACTTCCCGTATGACAGATGAACTAACAAAGAAATATGATTATATATATGGAGCAGTTGGCGTTATACCTCACCACGTGGGAGATATGACAGATTCGGATCTAGAGGAACTCAGACGTTTAGCGACTACTAACGACAAGATAGTTGCAATCGGAGAGATAGGGCTGGATTATCACTACGATGAACCATCTCGCGAACTTCAGCATAAATGGTTTAAGGCGCAAATGAATCTGGCTCGCGAGCTAGGGCTACCTATAGTTATTCACAGTCGAGATGCAGCTCAGGACACAGTTAATTTGATGAAGGAAGCTCACGCGGAGGAGATAGGCGGAGTTATTCATTGCTATTCGTATTCAGAAGAGCTTTCAAGAGAATTTATTAAAATGGGATTCTTCTTTGGTATAGGCGGCGTAGTGACCTTTAAGAATTCTAAGAAGCTAAAGAGGGCAGTGGCTTCTATTCCTATTCAGTCTATTGTACTAGAAACAGATAGCCCATACCTCGCACCTTCACCTAATAGAGGTAAACGAAATGACTCTGGATATCTAAATCTGGTTATTGAAGAGATTGCACATATTAAAGAAATGACCCCGGAAATGGTAGAAGAAATAACGTACGAAAATGCACTGACGTTATATGGACTTAAGGGATAGTAATAAGATGGATAAAGAAAAAATGCTCAGTAACCCACAAGAAACTATAAGGGTTATAAAGGAAAACAATTTCACATTTCGAAAGAATTATGGACAGAACTTCCTCATAGATTCCCATGTAATTGAGAAGATAATAGATGCGGCCGAGATAGACAAGTCTTCTGAGGTTTTGGAGATAGGTCCGGGAATCGGAACCTTGACGCAGTATTTGGCGGAAAATGCTGGAGCGGTCAAGGCGGTTGAGATAGATGATAAGCTGATTCCAATACTTGAGAAAACGCTCGCTGAATACGACAACGTTGAGGTTATTCACGGCGATATTCTAAAGCAGGATATAGGTGCGATGTTCGGGGGTAGGCCATTTAAAATTGTTGCAAACCTTCCTTATTACATTACGACACCTATAATAATGGGGCTCCTTGAATCTCGCGTGCCGGCAGAGTCAATTACGGTTATGATTCAGAAGGAAGTGGCGGATAGAATGAAGGCTACACCTGGCAGCAAGGATTATGGTGCTCTGTCACTTGCGGTTCAGTACTATGCTGATCCATATCTTGCTGCAAATGTACCGCCAAACTGCTTCATGCCTCGTCCGAATGTAGGCTCTGCGGTTATCAGACTGAAAAGACTTGAAACACCTTCGGTAGAAGTGAAGGACGAACAGAAGATGTTTAAACTGATTAGAGCGGCATTTAATCAGAGACGTAAGACATTGGCAAATGCAATAAAGAATTTCGAAGGTTTGTCATTTAGTAGAGAAGAAGTTGAGGCTGCGCTTACTTCAATTGGACTTGATGTAAGAGTTAGAGGTGAGGCACTGAGTCTAGAAGAGTTTGCAAAATTGAGTGATAATCTGTAGTTTTTTCTAGGACTGGGAGACAGGACGCTAGAATTAAATATACTCAGAGATAGCTTGGAATTAAGGATAGGGGTTATGCAAAAGGATATAGATAATGTAATGGAAACGGATGCAATCCTTGAGGAACAACTGAAATATATGAGCCAGGCCTATGAACTGGCTAAAAAGGCTGCTTCAAAGGGCGATGTTCCAATTGGCTGCGTTATAGTGCGTAACGGAAAGGTGATAGCCAAGGGGTATAATCGACGTAATAAGGATAAGCAGGTCCTTGCTCATGCTGAAATTATGGCAATCAAGAAGGCTTCGAAGGTAGTAGGAGACTGGAGACTTGATGACTGCGCTATGTATGTCACACTCGAACCCTGTCAAATGTGTGCGGGTGCTATAGTTCAGGCAAGAATTCCTGAGGTCGTAATTGGATGTATGAATCCAAAAGCGGGATGCGCTGGTTCAGTCATAAATCTGCTAGATATGGCAGGCTTTAACCATAGAGTAAAGGTGGTTAAGGGAGTGATGGAGAAGGAATGCTCAGAGCTTCTGAAGAGATTTTTCCGCGAACTTCGGAGTACTTGACGAATTTTTTTGTATTATGTATACTCTAAGAGTTATAAAATTTCCGTGCAGCCGGGGAGTTAGCGGTGCCCTGTACCTGCAATCCGCTATAGCAGGGGTGATGACTGGCCTCGAACTGTTCTTTGCGAGGCTGCCCTTAGTAAGTGATGTTGATATCCAGGTCTTACGCGACAGGAATCTATGAACCGTGTCAGGTTGGGAACAAAGCAGCACTAAGTAGAACCTCTCTGTGCGCCGTGAGGCAGCCTGGATTGAGTTAACTGCTAAGGTAACGCTCGTTGAGACTTTGCAAAGCTGGTCGCACGGTTTTAAAAAAAAGTAGCATTATCCTATGGAAAGTGTTATTATAATATAGTGTTTTGGGACTATATGGATTTATAGTTTTTTACTAAAATGTTAGGGGTTAAAAGAGTATGGATTACTCAGAAGTAATAGAGTTTGTAAAGAAGACCACTTCTGAAAATGTCAGATCTGATCAGTATCCATTCAGGAATGCATACGACCATACTATGAGAGTTTATAGATGGGCTATCAGACTTCAAGCTAAGCTTGGTGGTGATCTTGATGTGGTTGTTCTGGCGGCTTTGCTTCATGATATTGGTTGGGAGAAGGATAGACCAGTAGGTGAGGTCAGTGCCGAGGTTGCAGTAGAATATCTTGATAGCATTGACGTGAGTCCAGAACTCATAGTTAAGGTTGGAGAGATTATTCTTGCTTGTGATGAAATGGATACAGATAAGGACCTATCCATAGAGTGTCAGATAGTTATGGATTCGATTCTCTTAGATGAGGTTGGAGCGGTTGAAATCATGCGTGACTGTATGGTGGCTGCTGACGATGATGAGGCTAGCTATAAGAGAGCTTATTATCGTATCAAGGAGAACTACAGACAGAACAAACCGCTTATCAGATGTTGCAAGACAGAAACTGCAAGAACTGAATATAACAAGAGAATGCAACTCATTGAGAGTTATATATATCAGCTTGAAAGAGAAATCTTTTAGAGTCATAAAACGTTTTTAAATTAAAGGAGATATAAAAATTATGGCTAACAAAATTGGTAGAATTATTATTGGTATTGTTGTAGTTTGTGCATTGGCTTTCGTGATTTATATGGTTCTTCCTGGACAGTATAAGAATCCACTTAAGGCAACTCTTCAGAGTAAGACAAATAGTAATTACGAAGATGTTGTGGGAAAGGTTAAAGGTTCTCTTGTTCTTAAGAATAAGGAATTCACTTATGAAGATATGATGATATCTGCTACTGCAAATCCAGCATGGACGATGGAAGAGATTTCTGTTGATGATAATGGTAATGGTGCATATGATGTATATGCAGATGGATATAAGACAACAGTTTCTTTTGAAAATGAAGATAATAGTGATGGAATGGTTACACATACAAATGCTCATGTTAGACTTGTTTTCCATGTTACAAAAGATGGTAGCGATGTTAAAATTGGTGATCAGGTAATAGAACCTGATATGCAGATTGCTCCTGAACAGATTGAGGTTGCTACATCAACTTACAAGAAGTCGGATTCATCAACATATTTCCAGAAGTCACTTGATGCACTTTGCGGAAAGTAAAAGAAATATAATAGCTTTCAAAAACATTTAAAAACAGCTTCCAACCGGAAGCTGTTTTTACTTTTATAAACACTAAATCGAATGTCATTCTGAGCAAAGCGAAGAATCTCTTTTTATACAAGCTTTATACAAGTGAATCGATTATACTTGTAATACTCTCAATAGAGTCACTCAGTTCACTCTTATTCATTGTGTCTATATATTTATCTCTTCTGTCAAAAACCTCGGTGATAGCTCCGAGTAGAGATTCCTTGGTTACATCCTCTTCTTGAATTACGAAGCTATAACCACTCTTTTCGAAGGACTCTGCATTTAGTATCTGGTCTCCACGGCTTGCGTTCTTTGAAAGTGGAATTAGGATATTTGGCTTTCTAAGAGCGAGTAGCTCACAGATGGCATTTGCGCCAGCTCTTGAAATAACGATATCAGCAAGAGCAAAGAGATCTGCTAGCTCATCCTTTATGTATTCATATTGTACATATCCTTCTCTGTCGTAGGAGGAATCTTTCTTGTCCTTACCGCAAAGATGAATGACATTGAACTTTTTGACTAGTTCATCGAGACATCCCCAAACGGCTTTATTAACTGCGACACTTCCAGTGCTTCCTCCCATAACAAGTACGGTTGGTTTATCTTTTTTGAATCCACAGAACTCTATTGCTTTTTCCTTGTTGCCACTAAAAAGCTCTTGTCTGATAGGAGTACCTGTTATAGTTGCTCTATCAGAGAACAAGTCCTTTGTCTCAGGAAAGTTACAACATATCTTAGTCGCATGTGGAAGTGCAATCTTGTTAGCAAGTCCTGGCGTCATATCTGATTCGTGTATAACTATAGGTACTTTATGTATGGAAGCTGCAAGTACGACGGGTACTGTAACAAAGCCGCCCTTTGAAAAGATAACATCTGGAGAAAGTCTTCTCATCAAAAGGTTCGCCTGATCGAAACCACGTATAATTCTGAAAGGATCAGTGAAATTCTTTATATCATGATAACGTCTTAGCTTACCAGAAGATATTCCGTAGTAGGGTATTCCTATTTCTTCGATAAGCTTTCTTTCGATACCTTTTTTAGTTCCTATGTAACTTATCTCGTATCCCAGTTCTTTGAGCCTTGGGATAATGGCGATATTAGGTGTTACATGTCCGGCTGTACCACCACCGGTTAGAATAATCTTTTTCATTTTATAACTCCTAAATAGTGCCAGATTAAAACTGGCCCTTTGTGACAACCTCTATAATACCAAAAAAATTAGAATATGGCACTATATTTTTGTAGCAGTTAATTTACGAAAATGATATAATAACACTATCTATTGTGTATTAAACTATACATTATATTTTACATACTTATTAAGGAGGACTTTATTTAGATGAGTAGTTATATGGATGAGTATCTGAAATGGTTAGAAGATTCATATTTTGATGATGAAACAAAAGCAGAACTCGAATCAATTAAGGGTGATGAAAAGGAAATAGAGGATAGATTTTATAGAAGTCTTGAGTTTGGTACAGGTGGTCTGAGAGGTGTCAGAGGTGCTGGTACAAATAGAATGAATATTTATACAGTACGTCAGGCGACTCAGGGGCTTGCAAACTATATTCTGGCTAATAATGGACAGGATAAGGGAGTTGCAATTGCACATGATTCACGTATCATGTCTCCTGAATTTGCAAGAGAGGCTGCTAGATGCCTGAATGCAAATGGTATCAAGACATATCTGTTTGAATCACTTCGTCCTACACCAGAACTCAGCTTTGCTGTAAGAGAGTTTGGTTGTATAGCAGGAATAGTGGTTACAGCCAGCCACAATCCAAGAGAATACAATGGCTACAAGGTTTATTGGGAGGACGGCGCACAGGTTACACCTCCTCACGATACAGGAATCATGGCTGAGGTTGCAAAGGTTGTTGATTTCTCACAGGTTAAGACAATGGATGAGGACGATGCTAGAGCAGCAGGCCTGTTCCATGTGATTGGTACAGACTTCGATGACAAGTACATCGCTCAGGTTAAGGCCCAGAGTATTCATCCGGAAATCATTCCTGAGATGGCTAAAGATATCAAGATTGTTTATACACCACTTCATGGTACTGGAAATGTACCTGTCCGCAGAGTTCTTAAGGATCTCGGATTTACACAGGTATATGTTGAGCCACAGCAGAAGATTCCAGATGGTTCCTTCCCTACAGTAGCTTATCCTAACCCAGAGGATCCAAAGGCTTGGGAGCTTGCTCTTAAACTTGCAAAAGAGGTTGATGCCGATATCGTTCTGGCGACTGATCCGGATGCTGATAGACTTGGTGTTTATGCAAAGGATTCCAAGACAGGAGAATATATGAGCTTTACTGGAAATATGTCAGGAATGCTCATAGCAGAATATATCTTTAGAGAGAGACAGGCTACAGGTACTATGCCTGAGAATCCTGCCCTTGTAACAACTATTGTTACTACAGATATGACAAAGGCAATTGCTGCTGCTTATAATGCTAGACTTATCGAGGTTCTTACAGGCTTCAAGTATATCGGTGAGCAGATTAAGATATTCGAGCAGACAGGCTGCAACAATTATGTATTTGGACTCGAGGAGTCATATGGTTGCCTGACAGGAACATATGCAAGAGATAAGGATTCTATCGTTGCAGTAATGATGCTTTGCGAGGTTGCAGCATTCTGTAAGAAGCAGGGCAAGACACTTTGTGATGCTATGCAGGAGCTGTATCAGAAGTATGGTTATTACAAAGAGGGACTTGCAACTCTGGAGCTTAAGGGTGTTGATGGAGCTGCAGAGATTCAGAAGAGAATGGATAACTTCCGCAACAATCCACCTAAGGAGCTGGGGGACTTAAAGGTGCTTGCTGCTAGAGATTATAAGGCTGACAAGAGAGTTGACCTAGTTACAGGAGAAGAGTCAACTACAGGTCTTCCTTCATCAAATGTTCTTTATTATGAACTTGAAGATAATGCATGGTGCTGTGTTAGACCTTCTGGTACAGAGCCAAAAATCAAGTTCTACTTTGGGGTTAAAGGTGTTGACGCTGATGATGCAGTAGCCAAGCTTGAGAAGCTTAAGAAGGATATGCTTGGTGAATAAATAACCTAAAGTGGGTGTAGCATGAAATTTCTTAGAAGACTAAGTATCAAGAGATACTATAAATATAAGGACGAGGTTGTTAAGCGAAATGATATTGCTAGCCAGACATTTCTTATGGTTGGTACTATCGTTGCAATTGTTAACCTGCTGTCAAATGTATTTATCAAGAAAACAAATGGATATTTTCAGAGTATCATTCTGGTGGCTTATTTTCTGGTGGCGTTTGTTATTAGAAATTACTTTATAAAGAATCATATCAGGAGAAGTACGCTTTTCCTTTATCTGATTCAGCTTCCTGTATTGGTATTTGGCGCGCTAATGGGGACGGTGTGGGATCCTAATAGTATAACTATTACATTTTTCCTACTTATTGTTACTTTGCCAGCATTTATCTTGGATAATCCAGTTAGACATCTTTCCTATATTATCGGAATTATGGCTATGTATCTTGTGTTGGGTTACTTTACTAAGAATCCGGAAATCTTTGAGCTCGATATAGTGCATGCTCTAAGCTTCTTTATGGGCTCGATGTTTCTGAATCTCTTTGTTCTTGCGGAACGGTATGATAATATCGAGAACTATGTATTATCTGAGCGAAGAGCAAGACATGATGAGATAACCGGACTTAAGAATAGATATGCTCTGAGAGTCGATTCTGAAAAATTTTTAGGGAAGAGTATAATAGTTGGCTTAGTTGATATTGATTACTTCAAATTCTTCAATGATATATATGGTCATGACTTCGGTGAAGATATGATGACCCACCTTGGTAAAATGGTCGGACGTGAATTTGGCATAGAAAATTGCTACAGATTTGAGAGCGATAAGATCATGGTTATAAATGAATCCTGTTCCAGAGATGAATTTAAGGAAAAGGTTCAGAAAGTCAAGGATAGCTTTGGAGATTCTATTATCAAGGATAAGCATATTCATCCTAACTGCACAGTTGTATATATGAGTGGTACTCCTGAATCTATGGATGATATGTCAGAATTTCAGAGACATGCGGATGTACGCCTGCTGGAGCTTAAGAACAATGGCAGAGGTCAGATAGCGAGCTATGAATATGATCGAAGCCTAAAGAGACAGACGGATATTCTTAGTGAAGTATCAATTAATCCAAGTGCACACAGCCTGGACGAAGTAACAGGTCTTCCAAATATGCACTTCTTCCGCATCCGTGTGGATGAGATACTTAATAACCTGGTGGAATATGATAAGAAGCCTGTAGTACTTTATTTCAACATAAGTAACTTCCGTAGCTACAATGAAATGTATGGCTTCCGAAAGGGAGATAAGCTCCTTAAGGACATAGCAGTAATTCTTCAGGAAGCATTTCCAGGCAGACTCGTCTCAAGATTCTCAGAAGACCATTTCGTTACAATGGTTTATGAGTTCAGATTTGATGAAGCTTATGAAGATATAATGAATCGTGTAAAACCGCTCTTCGGAAATGCAAAAATGGACCTGAAGGTCGGAATAGCGTATTGTACAGAAGGCGAATATGTAGGTGCTACCTGTGATAAGGCTAAGCTTGCTTGTGATAGTATTAAACATGATTATGAAGTGACTCGTGCATATTATGATGAGGAACTTGAGGGAAGAAATAAGCTTGAGCAATATGTAATATCTCATGTAGATGAGGCTGTGGAAAATGAGTATCTTAAGGTATATTATCAGCCGGTAATTGATATATCTACCGGTAAGATAATAGAGCTGGAAGCTCTTGCAAGATGGATAGATCCAATACATGGATTCCTTTCGCCGGGAGATTTCATACCTGTACTTGAGAATTCAAAGCTTATACATAAGGTAGATAAGTTCATTGCAAGAAAGGTTTGTTTAGATCAGAATAGGCTCAAGGAAATGGCTGGAAGAGATGTGCCGGTTTCTATAAACCTTTCAAGACTTGATTTCATGCTTACAGATATAGTTAGTTTCATTAAGAAAGAGGTCGAGGATAATAAGGTTGAGCTGAAGAACCTTCATATTGAGGTTACAGAGAGTGCCCTTGAGAAGGACAGTGAAGAACTGAAGCAGAAGATAAATGAACTAAAGAGCTTTGGCTTTGAGATATGGATGGATGATTTTGGTAGCGGATATTCATCCCTTAATTCTCTCCAGGATTTCAGTTTTGATGTTGTAAAGGTAGATATGAAGTTCATGAGAACGCTTGATTCAAATGATCAGACACCTACTATAGTTAAATCTATTATAGAAATGATTAGAAACCTTGGACTGAGATCTCTCGTTGAAGGCGTTGAAACTGAGAAGCAGCTTGAGTTTATTAAAGATGCTAAAGTGAATATGGCACAAGGCTTCCTATTCAGTAAGCCTATTCCTATAGAAGATCTAAAGTTTAGTGCATAAAATTAGAGTTAAATGCATTAAATTATTATTGAAAATATTTTACAAAACGTGTAAACTGTAAAGTTGTTGCCTCAGGGCGCAACTTTACAGTTTTTGTTTTGCTTAGCATTTTGTATATTATTATAAGAAAAATATTACACGGAGAAAAATATGATATCAAAATTTAGTGTTCGAAGACCGTATACAGTATTTGTTGCTGTCGTTGCGGTAATTGTAATAGGTGTTGTTGCGATGATGCGAATGAACGCGGATTTGCTTCCAGACATGAATCTTCCATATGTAATGATAATTACTACAGATATGGGAGCCAGCCCAGAAGCGGTTGAAAGAGATGTTACAGCCCCAATAGAAGCGTCTCTTGCAACTACGTCTAATGTCAAGAATATTCAATCCATGTCGAATAATAGTTATTCTACTATTATCGTAGAGTACGAGCAGAGCGCGAATATGGATGCGACTATGATAGAGATTCAGCAGAGCCTCGATCAGGTGAAAGGTACATTTGACGATAGTATAGGTACTCCAATAGTTATGCAGCTTAATCCTGACATGCTTCCTGTTATGGTTGCGGCTGCAAATGTTGAGGAAATGGACAACCTCGAACTAAGTGAATATATTGATACTGAAATCCTTCCACAGCTTGAAAGTGTTGAGGGTGTTGCTTCGGTTTCTGCGACTGGTGGTATAACTGAAACTATCCAGGTTACTATGAACCAGAAGAAGATAGATAAGCTGAATGCTAAGATAATGGATGAAATAGATGACAAGTTTGCGGACACAAAGGACGAACTTGCATCTTCTAAAGAAGAGATAGAATCAGGCCAGAAGGCTATAGCTTCTGGTAAAACAACACTTGCTGATACTATCAGTGAGAATAAAAGTACACTTCAGGATGCTCAGCAGGAGCTGTATGAAAAGGGAAGTGAGTTAGAAACACAGAGAACGACTCTTGCAGGAACTTCGTCTACACTTGCTACAGCAATAGATGGTCTTAATCAGGCATATGAACAGGCTAAGGAACTTGAAGAACAGAAAGCAGCATTAGATTCAATAATTTCGCTAAGCATAAATGAAGAAGGTGGTATGCTTGATGATGCTACGTTCGAACAAACAACCGGAATGTCTTACGCGGATGCTATAACTAATAGAGCTAAGATAGAGGCGGGACTCACTGAAATTAATACTCAGGTGGCTACAAGTGGAGCGGCACTTTCGTTATATGGAATATCAGTTTCCACTTATGAGGATATCCCAGCAGCTGTAGCTCAGCTTGAAACAAGCAAGGCAGAGGTTGATGCAGGTATCAGTGCTATTGATAGTGGCCTCGAACAGATTAATTCGGGAAAGAAGCAGACTAGTGACGGCCTTCAGATGATTAATAAGGCTGAAATAGAACAGTCTATAACCCTTGCTGAAACATCAGCTACATTATCACAGGGACTTGCTCAGATTCAGATGGCGGAGGATACGGTTGAGGATACTCTGGAAACAACAAAGGATGCAGCAGATCTCGATGCAGTTCTTTCTATAGAGACATTAAATAACTTACTCATCGCTCAGAACTTTGAGATGCCTGCGGGTTATGCAGATAGTGATGATGGTCAGTATCTTGTAAAGGTTGGCGACGATATATCAGATGCAGAGGAACTAGCAGATACAGTTCTTATCGACCTTAATATGGACAATGTAGGAGTTATTAAGTTATCTGATGTAGCAGATGTTAAAGTTGTAGATGACTCCGAAGAAGTATATGCAAAGCTGAATGGTGAGCCTGGAATACTGATCTCTTTCGAGAAGCAGACAGGTTATTCAACCGGTGAAGTAACAGATAGAGTTCTAGATAAGTTTGAAAGCCTTGAAAAGACTGAAGATAATGGACTTCACTTCGCAGTTCTTATGAATCAGGGTGTTTATATAGATATAATTGTTAAGTCTATTCTTCAGAATATGATACTTGGTGCAGCACTTGCGATTCTCGTACTTATCATATTCCTGAGAGATATAAGACCAACTATCATTATTGCGTGTGCTATTCCTTTATCAGTTATTTTCGCGATAGTGCTTATGTACTTTACAAACATTTCACTCAATATCATTTCTATGTCGGGTCTAACGCTGGGTATAGGAATGCTCGTGGATAACTCTATCGTTGTTATTGAGAATATATATAGACTTCGTAAAGAAGGAGAGACTATCAAGAAGGCTGCTGTATATGGAGCTAGTCAGGTTGCAGGTGCTATTACATCATCGACACTTACAACTATGTGTGTGTTCCTGCCAATTGTATTTACAGATGGTCTTACTAGACAGCTCTTTGTAGATATGGGACTTACGATTGCATTTACACTGCTGGCTTCACTTCTTGTGGCGCTCACGCTTGTTCCTGCTATGGCTCAGGGGCTTCTGAGAAACTCAAAGGAAAAAGAATCTAGCGGCGATAATGCATTTATGAGAGGCTACGACAAAGTTATAAGAGGTGCGCTCAAATTTAAGCCGCTTGTATTCGTTGTAATGCTTCTTCTGATGGGGGCTTCAGTTGCACTTGCTCTTTCAAGAGGAACTGAGTTCATGCCTGAAATGCAGAGTGATCAGGTTACTATTACTCTGACAGCTCCAGAAGATGAGGAGAGAACCTTTGAGGAAATGACCTCCTATAGTGATGAACTTGTAGAAAACTTACAGAGTATAGATGAAATAGAAACAATCGGAGCGATGATCGGAAATGGATCAACTCTCGGAGCCCTATCTGGTGGTGGAGATAATTCGGTTTCAATATATGTTCTCCTAAAGGAAGATTCTAAGCTTTCAAATGATGAAATAGTTGAGAAGATAAATAAGGCTGGAGAAGGTCTGGATTGCCAGATGGAGGTCAGCGCAGAGCTTATGGATATGTCGATGCTTTCGGGAAGCGGAGTGTCTATAATGATCAAGGGTCGTGATATGCAGACTCTTCAAAAACTCGCTGGAGATGCTGCAGAAATTCTTGAAGGCGTCGATGGAATCGAGGATGTAGATAATGGTCTGGATAATATGACTCAGACCTTTGTAATATCTGTTAATAAGGAAAAAGCTGCTGACTATGGCATGACGGTTGCTCAGGTATTTACAACAGTTGCTGGAGAGCTTGCCTCAACTCAGTCTACTACAGCGATTGAAACGGATATCAAGGATTACGACGTTTTTGTTAAAACAGATAAACAGGCAACTGTAACCATAGATGATCTTAAGAAGCTTAAGTTTGAATATACTGATAGAGAAACAAATGAAACTAAAGAGATTCCTCTATCAAGAATAGTAACCTTTTCAGAACAGGAAGAACTTTCTACCGTTCTTAGAGATAATCAGAATAGATATATAAATGTTTCTGGAACATTAGACGGAACAAGAAATGTTGGTATCGTAGGAAACGAAGTTCAGAGAAAACTGAATGATATGGCAGTTCCTGAAGGATATTCTGTAGATCTTCAGGGTGAAAATGAGACCATAAATGATGCTATGCGTCAGGTGCTTCTCATGATGCTTCTTGCGGTTATACTGATTTATCTTATCATGGTAGCTCAGTTCCAGAGTCTTAAGTCGCCATTCATTATCATGTTTACTATACCACTGGCATTTACAGGAGGCTTCTTTGCACTGTTCTTCTGTGGTAAGGCTGTATCGGTTATAGCTATGATCGGTTTCGTTATGCTGGCGGGTATAATAGTTAATAATGGTATCGTGCTTGTAGACTACGTTAATCAGCTAAGACGTGAAGGAATGAGCAAGAAAGAGGCTATAGTAACTTCCGCTAAGACTCGTCTGCGTCCGGTTCTGATGACAGCGCTCACAACCATCATATCGATGTCTACTATGGCAATTGGTATGGGTAAGGGTGTTGAAATGTCACAGCCGATGGCTATTGTAGTTGTTGGAGGACTTGTATACGGAACTATACTTACACTTGTTCTTGTGCCTTGCCTCTACGATGCATTTAATAAAGAAAAAGATATGAGAGAAGAAGAACTGTAGTAATTAGAAATATGAGTATATGAGTATATGGGGACGGTTCTGTTTTACTCATTTTTATTGGTGGATAAAAATGAGTAAAACAGAACCGTCCCCATATACTCATTATATTAGTTTTTTGGAAGTGGGAAAACGCGGTAAGTGTTTTCCATATATTCTTTATATTCGTCTTCGAATCTATTTAAGAGCAGTGGCTCTTCAGTTTTCTGAACAAGTACAGTAAGGAATAACCAATATAGAATAGGTAGCGCATACATGAAAGCATTACCTGATATAAACAGTGCACCAGTACAAGCAAACAGGACACCTGCGTACATAGGATTTCTTGTCTTGCTGTAGATGCCAGTTGTTACTAACTTGCCCATCTGAGCATTAGTTAAAATGTCAGAATCATTTATAGCATTTACTATCAGTATTAGTGCGGCAGCAATAAGTAATGCTCCGAAGCCAACGTAAATGTATCTAAATATCTGATTTGATGGAATACCACTTGTGATCGGTGGTATATGTCCCAATACTATTGCTGCGATGGTTATAACAGTTGTAATAGGAACAAAGAGAAAGCCTTTTCCATATTTTGGCATAGGGCTTCTTGCTATGACCGCTGTCTGAGTGAGCCCTTCCTCTAAATCATCGGACAAATCATCTGGGAGACCGTCCTCTGATGAACTGGTGTCAGAACCATTTTCTGAAGAACTTGTTTCGATCTGTGAATCTGCTTTACTGGTAGAGTCTGTAGAATCAGTAGTCTCAGTGGCAGCTTCTTCGACTTCGTCCTTTTTATCGTCGAGCTTTCCATATGTTCCTTTTATTTCATTCAGAAGAGCTTCCTTTTCTTCCTGCAGCCTTTTAGCTGCCTCGTCTATAGCATCTTTTTCCTGTTCATTTTTTGCCATGTTTTTACCTCACAAAAATAAAATAAACATCTAGCGAATTAACTAAATAAAATACGTGTAATAGTATAACACCCGCACTTTATAAACGCAATTGCTAGCGTAAAGTTTTATTCGGAAAATTAAATAAAAGAAATATAGAAGGGAACACCCACCTTGTGATAAAGTGTTTAGCGACTAAACCAACACAAACAAGGAGGAATGTTCCCTATGGTAAATAGTGTAAAGTATTTTGA
>JAFVAQ010000028.1 GCA_017480495.1 Eubacterium sp.
CCCCTGGAACAGCAAAAGCTGTTCCCTCGCCTTCCTGGCGAAGGACGGGGTTTGGGGTGGAACCCCAAGTATAACAAAAGCCCTGGAAAATCCAGGGCAAATGTTTTAATCATTTCGGGACATAATCAAAAATGCTTGACACAAATTTCGTACTATTCTAGCGATTTTTCAGCCATTTTGCCACAAAAATATATTATTATGACATTTATGTCAATTTTCCTCACTATATTTGATGCCAATCATCGTAAGTCCACAGGCTGGAGCAGTTGGTCCGGCGTCAGATCTGTCACGTGATTCGAGTGCTTTACTGATGGATTCCGCGTCTCTTAGACCAGTACCGATTTCAAGAAGTGTTCCTGCGATTATTCTGACCATGTTGTAGAGAAAGCCCGAACCGCTAACTCTTATCCTTATCATTCTTCCGAAGTCTTCTCCAGACCCCGGTGCCGCATATTCTGGCATAGGGTCTACAATTATATCCCCACTGAAGATAGTTCTAACAGTCGTCTCTGCCTGTGAGCCCGAGCTGACAAATGCCCCAAAGTCATGTTCTCCGACAAGTGCCTTCGCCGCCTCACGCATTTTCTCGACATCTATATTTCTATATGAGAAATGAGTGAATCTTCCCAGAACAGGATTCGGAAAAATGTCATTCCATATCTTATATTCATAAGTCTTCACGGAATCCACATGCCTTGGATGGAAGTCCGCCGCAACCGCTCTCGACTCGATAACTCTGACATCATCAGGAAGTCTTGTATTAAGCGCATAGGATATCTTTTCCGCAGGAATAGGACTCTCTGTATCAAATATACAAACATTTCCAAGAGAATGAACGCCCGCGTCTGTCCTGCTAGCACCTATCACCTGAATGTCCTCGCCCGTCAGATCACTGACGGCTGCATTCAGAACGCCCTCCACAGTTGTAGCATTGGGTTGCAATTGCCATCCACTATATTCAGTTCCGTCATATGACACCCGGAGCATTACCCTTTGCATTAGACTTTCCTTCCATTTCTCTTAACTGATGATATAAACTGTCTCTTATCCATCGCCTCGTACTGTCTCTTCGATCTGGCATAAGCATACTTGATATCAGGTATTGCTAGCAGCATTTCCTTACGAAGCTTCTCAAATATCTTACCGCTGAAAGGATCTACTCCTCTCGCACGCTGAGCCATCCTGCCTCTCTTCTTCTCTCTATATATCTTAGGAATGAAATCGAGAATCAGCATGAGCATCCTTGCTGTGCCGCCCCTCAGTCGAAAGCCCTGAGTAAGGCCGTAAAGTATGTCCGACTGCTTCATTCCGATAACAATTAGTAGCGACACTACTGTAAACATTTCCAGCTTCACAGTTATATAGAAGCCTATCTTGAGCGGCAGGAAAATCATACATACTATACCGATCACCAGCAGAATTATCATCTGCCCCTTCGCATTACTGATAACCTTCTGCAGTTCCTCTCTACAAAGGAAGATAAGAAATGCACCTGTCAAAACAAACAGAGTCATTCCAATCACATCCCACGTTGCGAGGGTTAGGATTAGATAGATAAGCAATATATAAAGTTTTATTCTTGGATCATAAGTCTTGAGTCGACTTATCCTTCTACTGTTATTATGCATTTTCCTTCCCTGCAAAGTCCTCTGATTATATTCTCTATATGCTTCTTTGTCTTATAGTCGAGTCCCACATAAGGCTCATCGATTAGTAGGAAATCCGGATTAAGAGCCAGAGCTCCCGCAATCGCAACAAGCCTCTGCTCACCAAAGGATAAGCTCAGTGGTGAACGTCCCCACAGATTTTCCTTTACCCCTACGAATCTTAGTACCGACTGAGACATTTCCCTGGCTTCTCTTTTCGAGATACCATCACTCATCGGTCCAAACATTACATCATCCAGAACAGTATTCTCTACGAAGCCGTCCTCTGGATACTGGAACACATATCCCAGCTTACTTGTTTCACCTACGAAGATTTCGCCCTCGTAAGGTTTAAGAAGTCCGCCTATTAGCTGCAGGAATGTAGTCTTACCACATCCTGGCGCACCGATTATTCTATAAGCTGAACCCGCCTCGTATCTTCCATTTACAGTATCTATTATCAAACTATTTCCATAACCGAAAGAAGCATTATGTAAACTAATGCCATTTTCAGTTTTAGAGTTACCTCCAGATATATACCTCTCAACCTGTATCTTTCGATTAACATCTATATACTCAGCTCTACTTCCAACCTGTATGCCCCGTGTATCGCCTGCATCCAGTGGCATACCATCAACATCTATTTCGTAGATCTGTCCATTTACTATTTCATACGCTCGGTCAACCTTCTTCAGCACATCACGCATCTTTGTAAAGATTATAACGGTCTGACCTCTTTTTCTTGCCCCTGAGATAAGCATATTTACGTATTTTATCTTATCATCAGTTTTCTGCATGCTGAAGGGTTCATCAAATACCAGAATATCCTGCTTCATCATAAGTGCCGCAGCAATGGAAGCTCTCTGTACCTCAGAACCACTAAGGGAACTATATAGTCTAGACTGCTTCTTATATAAGTCCAAATGTTTAAAAAGGTACGACGCTCTTTTATTTATCTTTTCCTTCTTCATTCCCTGATTCTGGGCACCGAAGACCGCATCTCTTCCCACCATCTCAAATACGCGGCCTGTAGCAGGGTCCTGAAAGGTCATTCCGACCTGTCTTCTAATCTTCTGTATATCAAGCTCAGAGAAAGGATCCATTCCATCTATAATAACCTTGCCTATTGCATCTGGCCGTAGGATACCTGTGAGATATTTTGCAAGCGTAGACTTACCGCTACCACTATCTCCAGTTATACCTATGATTGCGCCCTTCTCAATATTCAGGCTGATACTACTGTCCGGTATATATTCCATATTCAGTTGATTAAGTTTAATGTATGGAATCATATCTTTCCTCTGAATAAAATTTATTTTACTTAGTATCTTAGAAATAAAAATGGCATCTGCATAAGAGCAGATGCCATCATTAAATCAAAAATTATACAAGCTCAAGTATTACTTCAAGAGCGCCATCGCCCTTACGCTGTGCGATCTTTACTATTCTTGTGTATCCACCCTTACGATCAGCATACTTTACAGCATACTCATCAAAGAGCTTCTCTGTAAGGTCAACCTTACGAGCAGCCTTCTTCTTACCTTCAGCGCTCTCAGGAATCTCAGATACAGGATAGAGAACCTTAAGCATCTCTCTACGAGCATGAAGTCTTGAAGGATTATCCTTCTTAACTGTCTTCTCAACTTCGTCATAAACTGTAACCTTCTTACCGTCTACAACTTCCTTAACTCTCTTTCCATCCTTATCCTTACGAGCTTCCTTAGCAGTAACTGTGATCTCCTCGTAATTGTCCTTCTCTCTAATAGCAAGTGTAATAAGGTGCTCAGCTATTTTTCTAACTTCCTTAGCTCTTGCTTCTGTAGTCTTTATCTTACCATGAAAGATAAGCTGTGTTACCTGGCTTCTAAGAAGTGCCTTTCTCTGGTCTGCCTTCTTACCTAATTTTCTATACTGTGCCATTTTATATAATCCTCCTTACCTACGGCCTGGCCGTGGTCTTCACTTTGCTTACTAAGTCCGCCGAGACTTAACTGAGTACTCAGCGACTTCAGCTTAAGTGGTAAATGTATTACTCTCCCTCGTTAAGAGAAAGTCCAAGTTCCTTAAGTTTTGCTAATACTTCTTCAAGAGACTTACGACCAAGGTTACGAACCTTCATCATCTCATCAGGAGTCTTACTGCAGAGCTCCTTAACTGTATTAATATTAGCTCTCTTAAGGCAGTTATAAGAACGAACACTGAGCTCAAGCTCATCAATGCTCATATCCTTAGCTGTTGACTCAGGAACCTCTGTCTGCTTCTCTGTGATAATTGTCTTATCCTTAACATTATCAGAAAGATTGATGAACAGGCTAAGATGCTCGCTAAGAACCTTAGCTGCATAGCTAACTGCATCATCTGGAGCAAGAGTTCCATTTGTAAATACATCAAGTGTCAGCTTATCATAATCAGTTATCTGACCTACACGTGTATTCTCTACTGTAAGATTAACTCTCTCTACTGGTGTATAGATAGAATCTACAGCGATAACATCGATTGATGTCTCATTTTCCTTGTTCTTATCAGCGCTAACATATCCTCTGCCGTTTGTGATGGTAAGTTCCATCTCAAGTCTGGCATCTGGACCGTTGAGGTTAGCAATAACAAGATCAGGATTAAGTATTTCAAGGTCTCCATCTACATGAATATCTGCAGCTGTAACAACCTTATCTCCAGAAGCCTCAATGTATCCGATCTTTGGCTCATCACTTGATGAGTTATTCTTGATACAAAGCTCTTTGATATTCATTACTATTTCAGTAACATCCTCTTTTACCCCTGGGATTGAACTGAACTCATGAAGTACGCCTTTGATCTTGATGAATGATACTGCTGTTCCTGGAAGTGAAGAAAGCATTACACGACGAAGTGAGTTACCGAGAGTTGTACCATAACCTCTCTCAAGTGGCTCAATGACGAATCTTCCATACTTACCATCTTCAGACATTTCATCTATTACTATTCTTGGCTTTTCAAATTCGAACATTCATAACCTCCAAATATATATGTGCTGTAATAAATAGATCAACTAAAATCTTACTTAGAATACAGCTCGACGATGAGTGTTTCATTTACAGGAACGTCTATCTGCTCTCTAAGAGGTATCTGAACTACCTTACCGCTAAGCTTCTCTGAATCACCTTCAAGCCAAGCTGGTACTGAAATACCCTTATTAGCTTCAACGATATCCTTAAATCTCTGAAGAGACTTGCTCTTCTCCTTGATCTCTATTACATCTTCAGGGCTAACCTTGTATGATGGAATGTTTACTGTCTTACCATTTACAGTTACATGCTTATGAGATACGATCTGTCTAGCCTCACGTCTTGTTCTAGCGAATCCAAGACGGAATACAATGTTGTCAAGTCTGAGCTCAAGTAACTGCATAAGGTTTGTACCTACTAGTCCAGGCATTCTCTCAGCCTTCTCATACATGTTACGGAAAGGCTTCTCCTGTACTCCGTAGATGAACTTTGCCTTCTGCTTCTCACGAAGCTGAAGTCCATATTCACTAACTTTTCTATTTGCTCTTGTGTTCTTTCTATGAGATGTCTTATTAACTCCGAGATAAGAAGGCTCGAGGTCAAGTGATCTACATCTCTTAAGAACTGGTGTTCTATTAATTGCCATTCTAACTTTACCTCCTTAATTAGACTCTTCTTCTCTTTGGTGGACGACATCCGTTATGTGGAACTGGGGTAACGTCCTTGATGGTTAAAACTTCAAGACCACATGCTGCAAGAGCACGGATAGCAGCCTCACGGCCTGATCCTGGTCCCTTAACCATAACATCAATTTTCTTAAGTCCATAAGGAGCTGCAGCCTTTGCAGCTGTCTCTGCTGCCATCTGAGCAGCATAAGGTGTTGACTTCTTAGATCCTCTGAATCCAAGTCCACCTGCACTAGCCCATGAGAGAGCATTTCCCTCTGAGTCAGTTAATGTTACGATAGTATTATTAAATGATGACTGAATGTGAGCCTGTCCATGCTCTACATTACGTCTATTACGCTTTTTAGTTACTTTCTTTGTAACCTTATTACTAGCCATAGAGTTTACTCCTCCAAATCAATATATTTACTTCTTCTTGTTTGCAACTGTCTTCTTAGGTCCCTTACGAGTACGAGCATTATTCTTTGTGTTCTGTCCACGTACTGGAAGACCCTTTCTGTGACGAATGCCTCGATAGCAACCTATCTCCTGCAGACGCTTAATGTTAAGCGCTGTCTCACGTCTGAGATCACCTTCGACCATAAGCTCATTGTTTACGTAGTCACTGATCTTTCTTACTTCATCATCTGTAAGATCCTTAACTCTTGTATCTGGGTTAACACCAGTTGTTTCAAGAATCTTCTGTGAAGTCTTAAGTCCGATACCGTAGATGTATGTAAGACCAACCTCTACACGCTTGTCTCTAGGTAAATCTACTCCTGAAATACGAGCCATTAATTCTACCTCCAAAAATATAAACTGTTATTTATTCAGCCGCTACGGTTTTCTTCTATAATATATAGTAGAAATGCCGTAAGTATTCATCAGCATTAAACGCGCTGATGACCGCGTCCTGTCTGTACCTTCTGGTACAAATTAACCTACCTAAATAAAAGGTAGCAAACGCACAAAGCAAGGACAATACTTCTCCGATGGGCTAAACATCAGATCCATACATCCTTTGTCATATAGTAAATAATTGATTATTATCCTTGACGCTGTTTGTGCTTTGGATTTTCGCAGATTACAAGTATTCTGCCTTTTCTTTTAATGACTTTGCACTTATCGCAAATTGGTTTTACTGATGCGCGAACCTTCATTAAAATACTCTCCTTTCCAAAAAGTGTCCTGCAAATGTCGATTCTAACATTTTTCAGTGCCTAATGCAAGGACTTTCTGAAGTTCTTTAAATAAATACTTCTGGTTACTTCGCTCTCCATGTGATTCTACCCTTTGAAAGGTCATATGGTGACAGTACAACTGTAACCTTATCACCAGGTAGTATCTTGATATAGTTCATACGAAGCTTGCCACTTATATGAGCAAGTATTTCATGACCATTTTCAAGTTCTACTCTGAACATGGCATTTGGAAGTTTTTCTAGTACTACACCTTCGCACTCAATTTCGTCAGCTTTGGACATATGTTCACTCCTTTTTAACTATCCAAGTATTGCTACAATATCAGCAAATACTTTATCAAGATCCTGTGTTCCATCGATGTTCTTAACTATTCCCTTACCATCATAGTAATCGATAAGAGGCTGTGTCTGCTCATGATAAACGCTCAGTCTGTTAAGAACAGTTTCTGGCTTATCATCCTCTCTCTGGATGAGTTCGCTGCCACAATTGTCGCAAACACCTTCAGTCTTTGGAGCATTATACTTTATATGATATGTTGCTCCACACTTAACGCAAGCACGTCTACCCGACATTCTTGTAACGATGTTCTCATCTGGAACATCAACGTTAATTGCATAGTCAACTGACTCGCCTGCCTCAGCAAGTGCAGCATCAAGTGCCTCAGCCTGAGGAATAGTTCTTGGGAATCCATCGAGAACATAACCATTTGCAGCATCATCCTGATGAATTCTATCAATAACAAGATCAACTACTAATGAATCAGGTACTAACTCACCTGCATCCATGTAACCCTTAGCCTTCTGGCCAAGCTCTGTACCATTCTTGATATTTGCTCTGAAGATATCTCCAGTAGAAATATGTGGAATGTTGTACTTATTGCAAATCATATCTGCCTGAGTACCTTTACCGGCACCAGGAGCACCTAACATAATTATCTTCATACACTTCTCCTTTTTACTCATATAAACTACATAAAGTCATCCTAAGTGATACTGTAGTACCACTCAGAATGACATTATAATTTAGCTTAAGAATCCAGAATAGTTACGAACTATCATCTTAGACTCGATCTGCTTGATTGTCTCAATGATAACACCACAGATGATGATAAGTGATGTACCACCGAAGCTTACGTCAGCGCTGAATCTACCGTTAAAGAATATTGGAATAACGGCAACGATGATAAGTCCAATGGCTCCAATAATTACGATGTAATTAAGTATCTTATTGAGGTAATCCTGTGTAGACTTACCTGGTCTGATACCTGGAATGAAACCACCCTGCTTCTTCAGGTTATTAGCTAATTCCATTGGATTGAATGAAATAGCTGTGTAAAAATATGCAAAGAATACAACCAGAACAATATATAGAACAAGTCCGATATATGCCCATGGGTATCCTGGTCTAAACCAATATGAAGTGTTGAGTCCTTCAAATATCCTAGCTACTACCTGGCTCTTTATATTTACATTAAAAAGATTTGTTACTATTGAAGGTATAGACATCAGTGTTGATGCGAAGATAATTGGCATAACATTTCCTGTATTAACCTTAAGAGGAATATGTGATGAATTACCTCCAACCTGCTTTCTACCCTGTACCTTCTGTGCATATGATACTGGAATCTTTCTAACTGCTTCGTTGAGCAGAATAGTAAGAATAGTTGTGATTACAACTACAGCTATGATAATAACTGATGCAAATATCATATTAACGACTGGCTTACCCTTAACAAACATGTTGTAAAGGTTATAGAAGTCATTAGGCATACGAGATACGATATTGATAAGCAGAATAATTGATACTCCGTTTCCTATACCCTTCTCAGTGATTCTTTCACCCAGCCACATAACAAATGTACTACCAGCTGTAAGTGTTATAACTATAGTAGCTACTGTCAGGAAATCGAATTTATTCAGAAGTCCTGCACGACCAAAACCGATTGAAAGTCCAAGAGACTCGATGATAGCAAGTGCTACCGAAACGATTCTGGTGATTGCCGTCATTCTCTTACGTCCTTCATTTCCATCCTTCTGCATTTCTTCAAGTGCTGGAATAGCAATTGTGAGAAGCTGAATGATAATAGATGAAGTAATGTATGGTGTAACAGACAATGCAAATATAGTCATACGCTGGAATGAACCACCCGTAAATGAATCCAGGAGCGAGTTTGCACCCGCGCCTAGATTATTTGCAAAAAAGTTACTAAGCTTGTCAACATTAACACCTGGAGTAGGGATAGCTGAACCAAGCCTAACTACTACTAAGATGCAAAATGTAAATATAAGACCATTTCTAATCTCTTTAATTTTGAGTGCATCTCTAATGGTTTTAAGCATATCAAACTACCTCTAATTTTCTTTAGCCTGCTCTAGCTTTCCGCCAGCAGCTTCGATCTTCTCGATAGCTGACTTACTAGCAGCGTCAACAGAAACTGTAAGCTTCTTAGTAAGCTCTCCATTTCCTAATATCTTAACTCCATCTCTAGGATTCTTAACAAGTCCGATCTCCTTAAGAGATTCAACTGTTACTGTAGCACCATCTTCAAATCTGTTAAGATCTGATACGTTGATGCTGATGATATTCTTAGTATTTCTGCACTTAAAGCCTCTCTTAGGTATACGTCTGAAGAGTGGCATCTGACCTCCTTCGAAGCCAGGTCTTGGAGCTCCAGAACGTGCCTTCTGACCCTTATGTCCCTTACCAGCTGTCTTTCCATTTCCTGATCCGTGACCACGTCCACGTCTGAAGTCATCACGAGTTACTGCGCCTTCATTAGGTGCAAGATTTGATAAATCCATCCTCTTCGACCTCCTTATTCTTCAACCTTAAGTAAATACTCAACCTGCTTAATCATTCCCTGAGTTGCTGCGTTGTTAGGAAGCTCAACTGTCTTGCCAACCTTCTTAAGTCCAAGTGCCTCAACTGTCTTTCTATGCTTAGGAATGCGTCCGATTGTTGATTTTACAAGTGTTACCTTAATTGTATCTGCCATTTTTCTCTACCTCCTAGTTAAGAATCTCAGCAACTGACTTACCACGAAGTCTTGCGATATCTTCTGGATCCTGAATGGCCTTAAGTCCCTCGATAGTAGCAAGAACTACGTTCTGCTTATTGTTTGAACCAAGTGACTTAGTACGTATATTTCTGTATCCTGCGAGATCAAGCACGCTACGTGCAGGACCACCAGCGATGATACCTGTACCTTCTGGAGCTGACTTCAGAAGAACCTTAGCGCTTCCGAACTCACCTGTATATCCATAAGGTATACTTCCATTCTCATTGATTGGAACTGTTACTAACTTCTTTATAGCATCCTCTTTAGCCTTTCTAATAGCCTCAGGGATTTCTGCTGCTTTACCGATACCAGCACCTACGTGACCGTTACGATCACCAACTACGATAAGTGCAGAGAATCTCATGTTACGTCCACCCTTAACAACCTTGGTGACACGCTTGATTGCAACTACATTATCAAATAGTTCCATCTGGCTTACATCTAACTTTGTATGTCTCATTTACACTTCCTCCTTATTAGAATACCAGGCCAGCTTCTCTAGCTGCCTCAGCAAGTGCTTTAACCTTACCTGTATAGATAAAGCCACCTCTGTCAAATACTACCTCTTTGATGTTTGCTGCAATTGCTCTCTCTGCAATAACCTTGCCTACATATGCTGCTGCTTCAACATTGTTTGTCTTCTCAAGTTCGGAAGCTATTTTCTTTTCATTAGTAGAAGCTGAAACAATCGTCTTACCAACTGTATCGTCGATAATTTGAGCGTATACATGATTATTACTTCTGTACACTGCAAGTCTTGGTCTCTCAGTAGTACCACTGAAACGATTGCGTATCTTTAAATGCTTCTTCTGACGAATAACATTTCTTGATTCCTTATTAATCATATCTTACTCTCTCCTTATCTTACTTCTTACCGGCCTTACCGACCTTACGTCTGATAACTTCATAATCATACTTGATACCCTTGCCCTTATATGGCTCTGGAGCTCTTGTAGAACGGATCTCTGCAGCATACTGTCCTACCTTCTCCTTATCGATACCAGATACGATAATCTTGTTCTCATCTACCTTTGTCTCAAGACCTTCTGGATCTTCCATCTCTACTGGATGTGAATATCCAAGGTTAAGTACGAGCTTCTTACCCTGCTTTGCAGCTCTGTAACCAACTCCGTTAACCTCAAGTGTTTTTGTATAACCTTCTGTAACACCAATGATCATGTTGTTAAGAAGTGTTCTTGTAAGCCCGTGAAGAGCTCTGTTTCTCTTTAAGTCGTTAGGTCTAGATACTGTGATTACATCACCATCCATCTTGATCTCCATCTCTGGAGCAAGCTGACGTGAAAGCTCACCCTTTGGACCCTTGACAGTCACCTTATTATTTTCTGCTATATCTACTGTAACACCAGCAGGTACAGCGATAGGCATTTTACCGATACGTGACATTTCGCCTTTCCTCCTTAATTTTTTAATGGGGCTGTTTTTATAACTAACCCAGTTTACGGCGCCTGCCCTTATGGGCACGCAGGTGCTCTACCATATAAAAGCGAGCACTTCACCACCAACATTCTCCTTACGAGCTTCTTTGTCTGTAAGGACACCCTTGTTAGTAGAGATAATAGCTGTTCCCATTCCTCCAAGAACCTTTGGAAGATTCTCTGTATCTGCATATACTCTAAGTCCTGGCTTAGATATTCTCTTGAGACCCTTGATAACCTTCTCATTCTTATCCTTACCATACTTAAGTGTAATTCTGATTACATCGAAGTTTCCTTCTTTTACAGTTTCAACGGCACTAATGTATCCTTCGTCAAGAAGAATCTTAGCAATCGCCTGCTTCATCTTAGATGCAGGTATATCTACTGTATCATGCTTCGCAGTATTTGCATTACGAATTCTTGTAAGCATATCTGCAATTGGATCGCTTGTTGCCATTTTTTGTTCCTCCATTTAATAATCGTAAAACAGTTTATATTGATTTTACCAAGATGATTTCTTTACTCCTGGAATATCACCATTGTAAGCAAGTTCTCTGAAACATACTCTGCATATACCATATTTTCTAAGATATGCATGTGGTCTACCACAGATCTTGCAACGTGAATATTCTCTAGTAGAGAACTTCTGCTTTCTCTGCTGCTTTACTTTCATAGCTGTCTTAGCCATAGTTTCTTCCTCCTTACTTCTTGAATGGCATACCGAAGAGTCTGAGAAGCTCTCTTGCCTCTTCATCTGTCTTAGCTGTAGTTACAAAAATGATGTCCATTCCTCTAACCTTGTCTACCTTATCGTACTCAATCTCAGGGAAGATGATCTGCTCCTTGATACCAAGTGCATAGTTTCCTCTTCCGTCAAATGATTCAGCACTAACACCACGGAAGTCACGTACACGTGGAAGAGCAAGGTTTACAAGTCTATCTGCAAACTCATACATTCTCTCGCCACGAAGTGTAACCTTACATCCGATTGGCATGCCTTCACGAAGCTTGAAGTTAGCTACTGATTTCTTAGCTCTTGTTATAACAGGCTTCTGACCTGAAATAGTTGTCAGATCCTTAACAGCTGACTCAAGAATCTTGCTGTTTTCCTTAGCCTCACCAACACCCATGTTGATGACGATCTTCTCTAATCTTGGAACCTGCATAACATTCTTGTAGCCGAATTTCTCTGTCATTGCTGCTTTGATTTCACTCTCGTATGTATCTCTTAATCTACTCAATGTATTTTCCTCCTTCCAAGATTAATCTATTGTCTCGAGCTTGCCGTCTACTTTAGCTACTCTCTTCTTATCCTTACCTTCGCCCTGGAAACCAACTCTTACAGTCTTTCCTTTGTAAAGGTACATAACATTTGATATATCGATTGGTGCTTCCTTCTCGATGATACCGCCGTTCTGATTCTGATAGCTTGGCTTGCTGTGCTTGAATACCATGTTAACGCCCTCAACGAGAACCTTACCATTCTTTACATCAACGCTCAGAACTTTGCCTTCCTTATCCTTATCCTTACCAGCGATAACTTTTACAAGGTCACCCTTCTTAATCTTTGATGTTGCCACGATGCTACCTCCTTAAAGTACCTCAGGTGCAAGTGAGATAATCTTCATGAACTTCTTATCTCTAAGCTCTCTTGCAACTGGTCCGAAAATACGTGTTCCTCTTGGATTATTATCATCCTTGATAATAACTGCAGCGTTCTCGTCAAATCTGATGTAGCTTCCATCCTTACGGTGTGAACCGTGCTTTGTACGAACTACAACAGCCTTAACAACATCGCCCTTCTTAACAGTACCACCTGGTGTAGCTTCCTTAACAGATGCTACGATGATATCACCGATATTTGCATATCTTCTGGTTGATCCGCCAAGTACTCTGATGCAAAGGAGTTCCTTAGCACCTGTGTTGTCGGCAACCTTAAGTCTTGATTCCTGCTGTATCATAGTTACTCGACCTCCTTACTTAGCTCTCTCAATTATTTCAACAAGTCTCCATCTCTTATCCTTTGAGAGTGGTCTTGTTTCCATTACTCTAACTCTATCGCCCTTCTTGCACTCGTTGTTCTCATCATGTGCCTTGAGCTTATATGTTCTCTTAACGATCTTGCCATAAAGTGGATGCTTAACATTGTCGATAATTGAAACAACAATAGTTTTATCCATCTTGTCGCTTGTAACAAGACCAACACGTGTTTTACGTAAATTTCTTTCCATTGTTTATCTCCTTTCCGACACTTAAGCATTTGCCTTTTCAGCTATAACAGTCTGAATACGTGCAATGTTTCTTCTAACCTCTTTAATTCTGCTTGTGTTCTCCAGCTGATTTGTTGCATTCTGGAACTTGAGGTTGAATAGCTCTTTCTTAGCATCTACAAGGTCAAGATTTAACTCGTCAACTGACTTTGTCTTTAACTCTTCTACGAATTCCTTAGTTTTCACTATTCGTTACCTCCTTCCAGATCAGCCTTTGAAACGATCTTACACTTAATTGGAAGCTTGTGTGATGCAAGTCTAAGAGCTTCTCTAGCCTTCTCTTCTGGCACACCAGCTACCTCGAATAATACTCTACCTGGCTTAACAACTGCTACCCAGTATTCTACAGCACCCTTTCCGGATCCCATACGAACACCGATAGGCTTAGATGTTACAGGCTTGTCTGGGAACATATCTATCCAAACTTTACCTTCACGTCTAAGGTGACGTGTGATAGCAACTCTGGCAGCTTCTATCTGATTTGATTTGATCCAGGCTGGCTCCATAGCCACGATACCGTAATCACCACGGTTAATCTTGTTACCTCTGGTAGCCTTACCCTTCATAGAACCACGCTGCTGCTTACGATATTTAACTCTTTTTGGCATTAACATAGGTTTTTACGCTCCTTCCTTCTTATTCTTAGTTGGAAGTACTTCACCATGGTAAATCCAAGTCTTAACTCCTACCTTACCGTAGGTTGTGTCAGCCTCAGCAAAACCATAGTCGATGTCGGCACGAAGAGTCTGAAGAGGAATTGTTCCCTCACTGTATGACTCTGTTCTAGCCATATCTGCACCACCAAGACGTCCTGATACACTAGTCTTGATTCCAAGAACTCCGCCCTTCATAGCTCTACCCATGCAAGACTTCATAGCTCTACGGAATGAGATACGATCCTCGAGCTGCTTAGCAATGTTCTCAGCTACGAGCTGTGCATCTATATCAGGTTTCTTAATTTCTTTTACGTCGATGAGAAGCTTCTTCTTTGTAAGCTTCTGCACATCAGCTTTAAGCTTCTCGATCTCAGCTCCACCCTTACCGATTACGATACCAGGCTTAGCTGTCCAAAGACTTATCTTAACTCTATCTCTTGTTCTCTCGATATTGATCTTAGAGATGTTAGCATCGTAAAGTCTTTTCTTGAGATATTTTCTAATGTTGTAATCTTCAACAAGGTTGTTTGAGAATTCATCATTCTTTGTATCTGCATACCAGTTAGAATTCCAATCCTTGATGACACCAACTCTTAAACCATGTGGATTAACTTTCTGTCCCATGCTTATCCTCCTATCTTTCGTCAAGCACAACTGTTATGTGGCTTGTTCTCTTCTCGATTCTATATGCTCTACCCTGAGCTCTTGGATGAATTCTCTTCATTGTAGGTCCTTTGTTAGCAAAGCACTCTGCAACGTAGAGGTTCTCAGCCTTGAGACCATTGTTATTCTCCGCATTAGCTACAGCTGACTGAAGTAGCTTGTAAACTATCTTAGAACCTTTACGATTGTTATACTGTAGGATAGCAAGAGCTTCGTTGACATCCTTGCCTCTTATGGCATCTAGTACGAAACATGCCTTTGTTACAGAAACCCTAGCGTAAGAAATCTTAGCTGAAGGTCTTGTATCTTTATTTTCATTTCTCTCTCTCTTAATTTGAGATCTATGCCCTTTTGCCATTTTCTACTCCTCCTTATCTACCCTTCTTCTCGTCCTTGCCGTGTCCCTTGTAAGTTCTTGTTGCAACGAACTCGCCAAGCTTGTGACCAACCATATCCTCTGTTACATATACAGGAATATGTGTTCTACCATTATGAACTGCAATTGTATGTCCAACAAATGAAGGGAAGATAGTTGAACGTCTTGACCAAGTCTTAACAACTTCTTTAGCGTCATTCTTGTTCATCTCATCGATCTTCTTGAGTAAACTCGCATCTGCAAATGGGCCTTTCTTTAATGAACGTGCCATTTAATTAGTCCTCCTTACTTAACATTCTTACCAGATCTGTTTCTGATAATCATCTTATTAGACTTATTCTTCTTCTTCCTTGTCTTAAGACCAAGTGCTGGCTTACCCCAAGGAGTTGAAGGACCAGGTCTACCGATTGGTGCTCTACCTTCACCACCACCGTGTGGGTGATCGTTAGGGTTCATAACAGATCCACGAACTGTAGGACGAATGCCCATGTGACGCTTACGTCCAGCCTTACCGATATTAACAAGGCTGTGCTCTCCATTTCCTACACTACCTATAGTTGCTCTTGACTGGATAGGTACGTATCTCATCTCTCCTGATGGAAGACGAAGTGTTGCGTACTTTCCTTCTTTAGCCATAAGCTGTGCTGAGTTACCAGCTGAACGAACGAGCTGACCACCCTTACCAGGTACAAGCTCAATGTTATGAATCTCAGTACCTACTGGGATATTTGCAAGTGGAAGGCAGTTACCAACCTTAACCTCTGCATCTGCTCCGTTCATAAGTGTATCTCCAACCTTAAGTCCTGCTGGAGCTAAAATGTATGACTTAGCGCCGTCTGCATAAACGATAAGAGCTATATTAGCTGTTCTGTTTGGATCGTACTCAATAGTAGCGACCTTTGCAGGGATACCATCCTTATTACGCTTGAAGTCTACTAATCTATATTTCTGTCTATTACCACCGCCGTGATGTCTAACAGTAATCTTACCCTGATTGTTACGACCTGCTGTCTTGTTCTTTGATACAAGAAGTGACTTCTCAGGCTTATCAGTTGTGATTACGTCAAAATCAAGACCGGTCATATTCCTTCTGGAAGGTGTATATGGATTATATACTTTGATTCCCATCTTGTTTCTCCTTTCAAACTATCTTACAGTCCCTCAAAAAGCTGAATGTCTGCGCTGTCAGCTGTAAGCTGAACATATGCCTTCTTGCTCTTTGATGTCTTACCAAATGTCATTCCACGTCTCTTTGTCTTGCCGTCCTGGTTCATTGTGTTAACCTTAGCAACCTTAACGCCATCGAACATCTTCTCAACAGCTTCTTTGATCTGTGACTTGTTAGCATCTGGATGAACGAGGAATGTATACTTCTTCTCTGCCATTGTGTTCATACTCTTCTCTGTAAGAACCGGCTTTAAAATAACGTCATAATACTTAAGATCTGCCATTATGCATATACCTCCTCTAAAGCTTTAACTGCATCCTTTGTCATTACAAGGCTGTCATGCTTAAGAATGTCATAAACATTGATAGCTGTTCTAGCCTCTGTATCAACATCAGGAATATTTCTAGCTGAAAGAACTACATTTTCATTCTCTCCCTCTAGTACTACGAGAGCCTTGCTAGCCTTGATGTTCTCAAGAACCTTTACAAACTCCTTAGTCTTTGGTGCATCAAATGCCAGGCTATCAACTACGATGAGTTTCTCATCCTGAAGCTTTGATGTAAGAGCAGAGAAAAGTGCAAGTCTGCTTTCTTTCTTGTTTATCTTCTTTGAATAATCTCTTGGCTTTGGTGCAAATACAACACCACCGCCTGTCCACTGTGGAGCTCTGATAGAACCCTGTCTAGCATGACCAGTTCCCTTCTGTCTCCAAGGCTTTCTACCACCACCACGTACTTCAGAACGTGTAAGAGCACTCTGTGTACCCTGGCGCTTGTTAGCAAGCTGTGCAACAACTGCCTTGTGAACAATTCCTTCATTTATCTCTACACCGAAAATCTTGTCGCTAAGCTCTAATGTCTCAACTTCTTTTCCGTCGGTGTTTACTACAGATATTGTTGCCATTTCTTAATCCTCCTTCCGTAAGTCTTATGCTCCAGCCTTAACTGACTCTGTAATTACAACGAGTGACTTCTTAGGTCCTGGAACAGCACCTCTTACGAGAATTATGTTATTCTCGGCATCTATCTTAACAACCTCAAGGTTCTGAATAGTTACCTGTTCAGCTCCCATGTGTCCCGGCATCTTCTTGCCCTTCATTACCTTACTAGGATCAGAAGCAGCACCGTTTGAACCAGCATGACGATGGTACTTAGAACCATGTCCTGAAGGACCAGACTTAAGACCGTGTCTCTTGATACCGCCTGCATATCCATGTCCCTTTGACTTAGCAGTTACATCAACCTTATCTCCCTCTTCGAAGATGTCAGCCTTTATAACTGTCTCGCCAGGTACATACTCACTAGCATTCTCAAACTTGAACTCCTTGATGAATCTCTTAGGTTCAACGCCTGCCTTCTTAGCATGTCCAACTTCTGCCTTTGTAGCTCCGTGTGGGTTATGAACTACCTTCTTACCGGAACCATCCTTTGTTATTATCTTCTCTTTGATTTCTCCGAAGCCAACCTGTACTGCTTCGTAGCCATCGTTCTCAACTGTCTTAACCTGTAATACTTCACAAGGTCCTGCAGCAAGAACTGTTACTGGAATGAGCTGTCCGTTTTCGCTCCAGATCTGAGTCATTCCAACTTTTTCTGCAAGTGTTGCTTTCTTCATTTCTGAATTTCCTCCTAATTTGATTTACAGCGGATTTCATACTTATAAGTAGAAATCATTCTAAATTATTTACAGCGGACCATACTCAGGTGGTCTTACTAAATACGCTACATTATTATGTGCAGGAATTTTGTTAATGTAGTCAATTAGGTACTGTATTATAATTTTTCCTCTTTATTTCATACGCATGTCAACGTATACACCAGCTGAAATGTCGATCTTACGAAGAACATCAACTGTCTTCTGATTAGGTGCGATAACGTCGATCAGTCTCTTATGAGTTCTCTGCTCGAACTGCTCTCTACTATCCTTATACTTATGTACAGCTCTAAGGATTGTAACCTTCTCAATTTTTGTAGGCATTGGAATAGGACCGCTTACCTGTGCTCCTGAATTCTTAACAGCTTCTACAATTTCCTTAGCTGCCTGATCGATTAACTCATGATCATATGCCTTTAATGTGATTCTCATTTTCTGATTAGCCATAAAAAAAGCCGCCTCCTTCTAACATTTTTGAAATGCCGAACAAGTGGTGACTGTACAACTTTCCCGGGTGTGTCGCGCTTCTCCCTTAAAAAAAGAGATAGAACGGAGGGACATCCGTCATCTCTGACCCGTGTCAGATGGTTATAGTACAGTGACTTGTCGCCAGATTCTTTGATCTTGACATTCGCTCCACGATATTACCTGCTCCTGCAGCAGCAACTACCGCTTCATAGCTATCAATGTCACAGCAAGAGATATACTAACACAACTAAACACGTAATGCAAGCACTTTTTTTAAATGAGTATATAGGGACGGTGAGTATATAGGGACGGTTCTCTTTTACTCACTTTTGAGTAAATAAGAACCGTCCCCATATACTCATTAAGTGAGTAAAAGAGAACCGTCCCTATATACTCACCCATATACTCATGAGATTACACGGTTGCGGCCGGTTTCTTTTGCAGTGTAGAGATGTTCATCTGCCTTTCTTACTTGCTCCAACGTGTAGTTGAGCCGCATGGCAGCACAAGTCCTGTATCACGTACCGGGAGACCTATCTCATCTGAGTAAACCTCTCCTCCGTGGGTCTTTACTATTGTTGTTGATATCATATAATCCAGGACTGCAGGTGACAGCCCGGTTGTATACATATTAATAAGGAAGATAATGGCATCCTCTGCAAGTATCTGGCTGGTAAGATTGATAAAGTCGAAGATGCTGTCCTCCATCTTCCATATTTCACCCTTAGGGCCTCTGCCATATGACGGAGGATCCATGATTATCACTTGATATTTGTTACCACGTCTGATTTCACGCTCCACGAATTTGACGCAGTCATCCACCAGCCACCTTATTGGTGCATCAGCCAGACCTGAGGAGCGGGCATTTTCCTTAGCCCAGGTCACCATGCCCTTTGAGGCATCCACATGAGTTACCTTTGAGCCCGCCATTGCTGCAGCAACTGTGGCACCACCGGTATAAGCAAATAGATTCAGAGTCTTCAGTGCCTTATCCTCTGGAATCCTTGCAAGACCATTCCTAACATTAGAGAATGTGTCAGCCTTGATGACGCCTCTCTTTATATATTCATCCTTAATTGTATTAAAGATAAAGTCCCAATTAGCGGCCTGCTCCGGAAACAGTCCCGTATGCTTAAAGGAAAATGGTTTCAGGTTAAATGTAACCTCATCGCTTCCAGTGATTCCTGCATCAGGAAGGCTATAATGTATCTGCCACTCCTGAGGCAGATCGAAGAATTCCCATTCTCCGCCACCACGATTACTTCTATGATAGTGTCCATTTAACTTCTTCCATTCTTTGGACATATGTTTAGTTTTCCAGATCACCTGTGGGTCTGGACGAAGTAGTATATAATTACCCCATCTCTCCAGCTTTTCTCCACCAGAGGTATCCAGCACCTGATAATCCTTCCATCTATCTGATAAAATCATTATTCTCACCAATTTCTCTCTTCTATCGGCAGGTACTCACGGTGAGTTCCTACATATTTATAAGCAGGTCTGATAATCTTGCCCTTACTTACAAGCTCTTCTATTCTATGCGCGCTCCAACCTGCTATTCTGGAAATAGCAAAAACCGGAGTGAAAAGTTCTACAGGAATCTTGAGTACTGAATAAACGAATCCACTGTAGAAATCAACATTTGCGCATACCGGTTTCTTCACGTCACGATTCTTCGTGATAAGTTCCTTCGCTATTCTCTCGATTCTGTCATAAAGTTCGAACTCTTTAGTGTAGCCCTCTGCCTCTGACAGCTTCTTTGCATAAGACTTAAGTATCTCTGCTCTAGGATCGGAAATGGTATAGATGGCGTGACCCATTCCATATATAAGTCCCGCTCCATCAAAAGCCTGCTTATTCAGCACCTTTGTGAGATATGCTCTAATCTGAGCATCATTTTCTGCATCCTCTACATTCGCCTTGAGGTCAGCAACCATCTGCTGAACCTTGTGGTTAGCTCCACCATGTCTAGGTCCCTTAAGGGATCCAAGAGAACCGGCAACTGTAGAATATGTATCTGTACCTGTAGTTGTTATAACATGTGTTGTAAATGTAGAGTTGTTACCACCACCATGCTCAGCATGAAGCACAAGACAAACATCAAGAACCTCAGCCTCTAGATCTGTAAATGTAGGATCAGGTCTGAGCAGTCTCAGGATATTCTCTGCTGTCGAAAGCTCTGGCTTAGGTCTATGGATAACAAGACTGGAATCCATAAACTTATGTCTGTAGCTCTGATATCCATATGTTGCGATAACAGGAAATCTCGCAATCAGACTAAGCGACTGAGCAAGCACGTGTCTAACACTTATATTATCTGGATCCTCATCATAGGAATAAAGTGTCAGCACGCATCTCTCTAATACGTTCATTATATTCTTGCTAGGAGCCTTCATGATAACATCTCTGTTGAAGTTTTCAGGAAGTGGTCTAAGCTGACCGAGGAGCAGCATGAATTCTCTAAGCTCTTCCTCTGTTGGAAGCTCACCGAAAATAAGCAGGAATATAGTTTCCTCAAAACCATGCTTTGTTCCTCTGAACCCTTCTACCAGCTCCTTTATGTTGTAGCCCTGGAAATACAATTCTCCAGGTATAGGAATTCTCTCTCCATTTTCAACCTTGAAACCAGATACATCAGATATTTCTGTAAGACCTGTAAGTACACCTCGTCCATCTGAATCTCTGAGTCCTCTCTTAACATCATACTTAGAATAAAGGGCCGGATCTATGCGACCACGTTGTTCGCACATTTCCACATATTTACCTACACGGTTTCTAAGTTCTGCAAATGTCTCCATCTATAACTCCTCTATCTCAATAATATGTCTCTCGTATGCATTTATCACACGGGTTTTACCATACATATCCTCGCGCTTAAAATCTCTTCCATAGTTCTTATGAACATGACCATGAACGAACAGCTTAGGCTCATACTTTTCCAAAATGTCATTGAAACACTGGAATCCATGATGCGGCATATCCTGTCCATCGTGGAAGTCCTTCGCCGGCGCATGCGTCAACAAAATGTCTATACCCTTGTTACGCCAGATCTTCGGCTTCAGCTTCCAGAGTCTCCTCTTCATTTCCGACTCCTTATACTGATATGTGCCGTAGTTGTAGCACATGCTTCCGCCCAGCCCCATTATCCTGAGTCCCTTATAATTATATATATCATCATCTATACATATGCAACCCAGAGGTGGGGTCGAATCATAACATGCATCATGATTACCATGTATGTACAGTATCGGAACCTTGGCATAGGTTGCCAGAAACTCCAGATACTGTGGTGCAAGATCCCCCGCCGACAGAATCAGATCTATATCCTCTAATTTAGTTTTTTCAAAAAAATCCCACAGATATTTTGATTCAACATCTGCCAAAGCGAGAATCCTCAACGCTATCTACACCCCTTCATTAGTATCATCCGTCTGAGCGTTTACCTGTTCCTTAGTAGCATCCTTCTGGACACCCTTTATCTCAACAAGTTCCTTCGCAATATCATCCAGTTCTTCCTTAACCGGAATCTCTCCCACTACATTTTCTACCAGCCAGTTCATTTTGATAATGTCATCTACATCCAGCTCCACGCCTTCCTCGCTGATGACCTCACCATTCTGAATCTTTATCTCTCCTGTAAATGGCGATATCCTGTCTTCGATAATCAGTCCCTTCATTATGTCAACCAGTCTTCTGGTGTCAGATGGAACTTTATCTGATACAATTATGTCAACCACTCCTGCTGATAATCCCCACCAATAATTGATAGGCTTACCCTCACTGTCGGTATCTGTACTAGACCAGTTTCCATTCATTATTATACTGATTATTCTCTTGTACAGAACGCCCCAGTTATATACTGTCATCGTCATATTCTCCGGCGCATCCGCTGTCAGCTTGTACATTCCGAAGTTACGACTCGCCTCATTCGGAGTTATCATATCCTGATCGGATACATAATCAATTCCCTCTTCATAGAGACTCTTATATATTTCTTTTCTATCTCCAACCTCTTTAAGAGTTGTCCATTTAAGATGTACTTTAACCGATGGATTTACCATACGGGCTCCCAGCGCAAATGCATTTATATTCGCAGTTATTCCATAGATAGGATAGTCTGCGATATAACCTATCTTGTCCGTCTCAGTTAGCGCTCCGGCTATCATTCCAGAAAGGAACTTAGCCTCATAGAGTCTGGCATCATAGGTTCTTATATATCTGTGAGTTGTATTTATAGAACAGTTAAGTATTTTTACATTTGGATATTTGATAGCGCATTTAAGGCTCGCTCCAACCATTTTCACAGTAGGAGTAAATATAACCTCAACACCATGATTCTCGATAAGATCCGTCATAGCATCTATCGCATCCTGTTCAGTTTCGATTCCTGAAATCTTCAGCGATACAAGTCTATCTCCAAACTCTTCCTTCACATAGTTTCTACCCAGTTCATGTGCATAGAACCAGTCAGACTGAGCAGGATCCACTCCATAGATAAATGCAACCTTAAGCGGCTTTGCTGCAGTATAGTTAGGAGCAAGTATCTGGGACAGCTTGGTTGTCCTCTCTTCAGGAGGATCGAGCGACACCTCAACCTCATACTCTTCATTAACCACTAAGAACTCCTGCCACATCGAGGATATACCTGCCTCTATATCTTCAAGTCCCATCTCGCATATCTCATCAAAGCTTCGAAGCTCCAGGAATACCACAAATGCATCTCCTGTAGTTACATTTGACAGGTGATCTCCACCCTTTTGTTTATATGCTTTTTCAAATCTCTTATACGCCGCCTTCAGCTCCAGCAGGGTGTCTTCAGACCATATCTTGGTACTATCAGCTCTAATAACTGTTCCGGATCCATCTGCCGAATCCGAAGCAGAACCAACTTCAGAAACTACCGTTGATTCACCCAACTCTCCACCATGCTTTTCAGATACTCTGACCTGTTCCATGAGTCTCTCGTATCCACCTGTATGACTGAACCATATGAAGTTCACTCCGGTCTTCTTGTAGAAGTCCATGAATTCATAGTAAACCTTAATGGTTTCATCCTCAGTAAGTTTGGGAACCTTACGAGTTACGAAGGCCGGGATAGAGTCAGCTCCGAAATATTTCAAAACGCTAACTCTCTTATTACCCTCAACCACATAGTAATAGTTTAGATATTCATATACCTTGATAGGATCTCTGATACCCTCTTCCAAATGGGCATCACAAAGCTTGGACCATTTAGCTCCAAACTCCGTCTTTGAATCCATCAGTGGCATGAAATCAGAAGCAAAGGCCTGAGTACGTCCAGCAGTGCTGGTTCCCACCACTCTATCAAGTGGAACGTCTACGAGTCCAAGACTCACATCACTTGATATAGTTTCCTTCTGGATAATGTCATCCAGTACAGGAAGGAAAGGATATCTACCTGCAGACACATTTTGCTTATATGTCTTCTGTCCTATTTTTCTAGCTTTTTCGTATAACTCAATTGACATACGTTATTAAATACCTCATATTAAAATGATTCTTCGCTACGCTCAGAATGACAATTATAGTTTACTGATACCTGATCTCTTTGCCTCGTCAGCAACAGCTTTAGCTACTACCTTTGCAACATTTTCATTGAAAGCATCTGGAATGATATATTCCTCTGACAGTTCATCCTCTGAAACAACTGCTGCTATCGCTCTTGCTGCAGCCTCTTTCATAGGCTCTGTTATGGCACTTGCTCTCGCATCCAGCGCACCTCTGAAGATTCCCGGGAATACCAGAACATTATTGATCTGGTTAGGAAAATCCGAACGTCCTGTTGCTACTATTCTGGCTCCACCAGCCTTTGCCTCATCTGGCATGATTTCTGGAGTTGGGTTTGCCATAGCGAAAACGATAGGATCGCTTGCCATAGTACGAACCATGTCTGCTGTTACAAGTCCTGGTGCAGAAACTCCGATGAAGATATCCTTACCCTTAAGAACATCAGCAAGACTTCCACTCTCTTTATCCTTATTTGTTACTGCAGCTATTTCCTGCTTAGCAGGATTAAGTCTAGGATCACCGTCTACAAGTGCGCCCTTACTATCTACGAGTACTACATTTCCGAGTCCAAAGCTCTGAAGCAGCTTACAGATGGAGATACCGGCAGAACCAGCACCACTTATAACTGCGGAGCAATCCTCCCACTTCTTACCAACTATCTTAAGAGCATTTGTAAGACCAGCAGCAACTACGATTGCTGTACCATGCTGATCATCATGGAATACAGGAATATCAAGTTCTTCCTTAAGTCTTCTCTCTATCTCGAAACATCTAGGAGCTGAGATATCCTCAAGGTTGATTCCACCAAAGGATGGAGCAAGTCTCTTAACTGTCTCAATTATTTCTTCTGTATCCTTTGTATCAAGGCAGATAGGAAATGCATCTACATTTCCAAACTTCTTGAAAAGCACTGACTTACCTTCCATTACAGGAATGGCTGCAAGTGGTCCTATATCTCCAAGTCCGAGAACTGCTGTACCATCTGAAACTACAGCTACTGTATTAGCCTTCAGAGTATACTTGTAAGCATCCGCTGGATTCTTGTGAATCTCTCTACAAGGCTCTGCAACGCCTGGGGTATAGGCTGTTGACAGGTCATCCTTGTTCTCCAGCTGCACCTTAAGTGCCACTTCAAGTTTTCCCTGATTATCCTCGTGCATCTTTAAACTTGCTGCATTGTAATCCATTAATTTTTCCTCTTTTCTTATATATAGTAGTGTCTTATGACACTTTTATTTGTATTCTAAAGTTTCTAAGGCTTCGCCAAAGAATCTTTCTAAGCTATATCGAAGATACTTAGCTGGCTTCCGACAGTCTTATTCTCGTACTGTCTCTTCCAGGCCTTTATCTTCTGGCTGCTCACCATGATGCCTTTACCCTTACATATGTTTTGCAGGGCCTCCAGCTCTTCCTTCGCATTAGGTGGAATGAGCTCGCCGGTCTCCTCATAATTATCTGAGAACACCTTATATTCCTTCGGAAATCTCTCTCTAAATTCATTATAGAAGAACTCCCTAACAGACTTCTTGATAGCGAGTCTATAGTCCATCAGGTCAATCCCAAGTATATCATACTGTACAAGACACTGCACCACTTCTCTGATGTCAGAATCATTTACATATGGTATGATAGGCCCCGTTGTTATCAGGACATCTATATCCTGCTTACGGAGCAGGCTTATGAGCCTCAGTCGATCCTGTATGGAAATGACCTCTTCCCCCTCAATTAGCCTGAGCTTATTTTCATCGAGAGTCGGAAAGGAAAGCTCGACCACACATTTTGTTTTAGATGTGATTCCCTTCAGAATATCCATATCTCTTTCGATAAGGTCTCTCTTAGTGGAAATGACAACTCCGTAGTCATTCATCTCTATAACCTTGAGAGCGTTACGGGTCAGACCATATTCCTTTTCCAGTTCATTATATGGGTCACCCATATTTCCCATCAGGATAATACTCTTATTACGTCTGGTTCTTAGCACTCCAGCAAGAAGCTCAGTAGCATCCACCTTGACTCCTATATCCATAGAATCAGCACCTGGAATTTCTGTCAACATTATTGAGTTTTCTGTTCGGCCTCTATATATGTTGAGACCATTTTGTGGTGTAAGAATATTTCTACTCTCTATGGTGTACATCTTTCTGCCTCACATTAAACGAAGTCAAAGGTCTGCTGTGTATAATCCAGATCCTTATATTCGAGTTCCTCACCCTTAGTCTTACTGCTGTAGTTAACTACTACTGTTGTAGTTCTGTTGCCAGTCATCTGTTGACCAAGAACGTAGTTGATATCAAACTTCGCGGTTATCTCAGGAGTCGCTCCACGGGCAGGAACGATTAATTGACATTTATTTTCTTCCAGGAGCCTGAAGATAGGTTCCCAGATATATATATCCTTAGCCGCTCCAAATGGGTTATCGATAAAGAGCGTCTTCGACCTAGTTGTATCCACGATTGAATACATTCCAGATATATAATTGATTATCGAAATCAGGAACTGAATGTATATACCCTGTGACTGTCCTGTACTACCTACAGCCTCTTCGTATCTGAGGTATCTGCTCTGCTCCTTGATACGTTCTCTCTTGTAGAGCATCAGTCTAATCTTAGACATATCCGTTACTATTACTGAGAAGAGCTTCTTCATAGCAAGACTTCCACTCAGGAACTTCTGTCTGTCGTTATCAGTCTCCTTCTTATCTACCTCTTCAACAACAGAGTCGATATATTCAGACATTCTGTCCTTGATGAATTCATCCTTTACATATGGAATAGAAAGTCTGATCATCTGAACCTTCTCATTCCCCATTGTAATTTCTGACAGCTTAGTCAGCTTATCCAGCTCAGTTCTGACATCCAGACATCTCTCTACACACTGATCCACGAAGTTATCCTTCAGCTGCTGCATGCTTAAGAGACTCTTCTCTACTCTATCTCTTTCAAGGATAATGATCTCGATAACATCTCTCAGTCTCTTCAGAAGCTTCTCTGCCTCGTCTCTATTTTCAGGAATGCTTACATCATCTCTTATTGAAACCGCAAGCTCCTGAACCTTCATACCTATGAGCGTATCATATACATTCATCTTGACCTTCAGCATATCTGCTCTGGCTCTATCTATATCCTTAGAAAGTTTGTCGTACTTCATTATCAGGTTGTCGAAATTCTCACTGATATTGTCCATGCTTTCAAGAGGAGCAAGCTCAGATATATTAATGTTATTGGACTCAACTATTCTAGTAGCCATACGATTCAGCTCGTCACTACTTCTAGCTGCACTAGCCGCTTTGTCGAGATCTCTCTTTGCTTCTTCGAGGTCACTCTTCAGCTGCTGTCTCATAGCCCGGAGTTCCTCCACTGATTTAAGATTTCCCTCCTGCTTCTCTTCCCCAATATGAGCAAGTCTCTCAACAGCTTCTGGTCCGAACTCAGACTCCAGTCTCTCTTTAGCATACTGAATACTTCCCTCAAGTCTTGCCTTCTCAGTATTTATTCCAGCGAGATCCTTCTCAAGAGCCACTCTGTCCTGATTCATTTTGCCAAGCTCTTCCTTCATTGTCGCAAGAACCGAATCAGGAACCTTGGTTATGCCAGAACTCTTGTCCTGTTCTTCCAGATCCTTAATATCTATTCCGAGTCCTGTTATGACTCTGGTCTGTCTATCTATCGTAGCCTTAAGGGTATCCTCCAGGAGCTTCTCCTTCTCAAGAGATATTCTGCTATCTCCTGAACCACCAAGAGCTCTATCGAAAGCACTTTCCAGTTCGTCGTCACTTAGATCAAGAGGTGGGAATGGAGTATTATCAACATAGTAAATGCTATACTTATTCTCCCATCTATAATCCAGCTCCTGCTTTTCCTGATTAAGACTTTCAACCAGAGATTTCTGCTCCAGAGCTTTAAGCTCCGCACTTCTTATCTCTGAATCTATTTCACCCAGTCTCTTATCGAGACTATTTCTCTCACTCTTTAGCTTATCCTTCTTAGAGGAAGCTTCATTTATTCTGTCCTGAAGAGATACAAGGTTGCTCAGGCTTATCATAGAAGTCTGGTCCTTCTCCATCTTGGCCTTTAGACCTTCCATCTTCTCCTGAAGCTTCTCTATATCTCTCTCCAGCTGGCTACGAACATCCGTTTCTTCATTCACGGCCTTCTCGAGGGCATTTCTCTTTTCACTTAATTCCTCGAAGTCTGCTTCTACCGTTGCATAGCCCTTTGCCTTATAATTTCTGACAAAGTCCATATCCTCACGAAGAGTTTCGAGCATAGCTTCATTATTCTTCAGCTCTTCTCTATGATTATCTATTTCTGAACCAAGGAGTCTAAGCTTTGAATCCATAAACTTAGGATCGATAAAGAACTCCTTAGGGCGTCTGATACATTCAACTCCCTCACCAAGAATTAGACCAGTTTCTCCCAGTTCATTCTTGTCATAGACAAATATCTCCTCGTCTGTATCCAGCTCCATCAGACCTGGATCATTCATAAGTGTACGAATATCCTCGACGATTATTCCATATGCGATTCCAGGTTCTTTGCTCAGCACCTCAGTTCTCGCAGCTTCTGGAAGAGCGGACAAATAGTCCATACCATACATCGCTGTTATTCCGTGTCTGGTAAAGAGATAATCCATCACCTTCTGAACTCCAGGAGTCACATCTATGAGGCGGCCATTTCTTATATCTGCCTCTCTCTTCTCCAGCTTTTCAAGTTCCTGACGAAGCTGATAAACCTTTATAACACTACTACTGATTCTATCCTGCAGACTGTCCTCTACATTTTCTGGAGACGCCTCTCTCTCATCAGAATAAATACTGCAGATAGAAGTATATTTTCCTTTTAGGTTCTTATACTCCGTCAGCTTTTCAGATAGCACCTCGAGTTCAGCCTCAGCTATTCTCTGTTCTGAGATAGATTCCTCGAGCTTCTTTTCAGACTGAACGAGGTCTGTTTCAAGCTTTTGCTTCTTCTCCGCTAAACTTGATATCTCTTCTTCTTCCTTTCGGATATCTGACTCAATATCTCTCATAGAGGATCTAGGATCCATCATCATACCGATGCTTACATCATCTCTAAGGGAGTCCATTTCTTTTTCAAGGAGGGATATATCCTGACTCAGATATTCCAGTCTGCTTCCTGCGACAGCCTTCTCTGTTTCGCCTTCATTTCTAGCCTTGCGGAGTTTCTCCACTTCGGTCGTTGCAGCATTTAGAGACTCCTTTAGTGGAACAAGTCTTGCATCTATATCTGCCTGCTTCTTATCAAGTCTATCTCTGATATTAGCAACAACAGTATAGATATCCTGAGCATCCTTCGGAATATCCTTCTTCTCCCTTTTAAGAGATTCAAGCTCGGACAGGGAATTCCTTAGTTCCAGATATTCATTCTCTGCAACTCTCTGCTTATATGCCATATCAGTAAGATTTATCTCCGACTGAAGCTTACTGATACCAGCAGACTTATGGTCCAGAAGATCATTTCTGGAAGCAAGTTCTTCGATATCTTTATATATCTTAAGTATCTCTATAAGTTCATTTGTAGAGCTGAGTTTCTCCTGCGCTTCTTCCATCTTAGCCTGGAGAGCTGCCATTCTATCCTCACGACTCTTCTTCTCATTTTCTAGAGTCACAAGTATCTGTCCACACTGAGAAGCCGTTTTCTCCTGCTCAACATATAGCTCCATAAAGGACTCTATTCTATCGATCAGAAGCTGAACCAGTTCCTGCTCGTGATCATAGAGCTGTATTCCCTTCTTCTTCTCCGCGAGACTCTTCAGCTCCTCCTGAATAGTCATAAGAAGTGAAACAGTACTTTCTGTCTTGTCAGACTCTCTCTCTGTTTTAGCTTGATAAGCTTTCTCTATTATTTCCTCTATCAGAAGATCTTCGATTACTCTTCTGGTAGTCTTGTAGTTTGATTCAAAGTAAGTACGTACGTGTCCCTCGGTTTTATTGATTCCACGGATTATCTCCCAATGACTTTCGTACAGTCCATAGCCCGCGATGAATCTCTGATATTCACCCTTCCTGTCAAAGATCTGAACTATCAGATTCTTATCATTTCTGGATAGGTCATGTAGATAATTTCTGAGAGCCTTGTAGGATATTCTCTCATTATCCTTTACGAGAGGAAGATTCACGATATCATTCTTGTTATAGTCGCGATAGAAGATAACATAGTTGAAATACTCTATCTGAGCAGTTCCGTCCTCTCTATCCTCTTCGGTCGTTGCGGCCTTTCTGGCAGCAAAGCCTGTTGTCATATATCGCATTCCCTCTTTGATATCCACATCATCGAGCTTCCATTCGATCAGGGAATGTATAACAGTATTGCTTGGATCTCTGAAGAGCTTCTCAATAGGCTGCTTATCATCCAGTGTACTGTTAGGTATCAGATTCTGCATAAGGAGAAGCATGAGCACACTCTTACCACCACCATTTGCTAGATCGTAGAGGGTATTTCTTCCATACATTCTCATAGAGAAATCATCATAGCTCTGAGTACCGAAGTTATACTTAACATTATTTACTCTTATACGATTAATACTAGGCATCTGATTCACCTCCGTTCAGTTCGGCGAAGATGGCGCTGCCATTATCCTCGAAATAGTTTTCTGCAATTGCATGGAATCTATCGGTAGGATATAGTCTGTCGTCAATCACAGTAAATATCCCTTCAGTATTCATGAAGTTGCTAGCCAGCTTAACAAAGCCCACGCGGGAACCACGAGAAGCCTTATTTCTATCCTTATCCTCAGATATCATTGGAGGAAGCGAATCCCACAGAAGCGCAACAGCCTTGAAGGAGCTGTCATTTGTATCATCTGTGCTATATACATTTATGTCTCCACTGATTCTGCTAAGCTCACGACTTACTGATTCTATTATCTCATCAACTCTGACATAGTCCTTAACCTGATAAGTGTCAGAGGTTTTGTAGAACTGGAGCAATGTTTCATAAACTATGAAATAAACAAGGTAGAGTTCCTTGTTGAGTCTGAGCCCCAGATTTCTCTTCAACTCATCATTTGTATATCCAAAGACTTTATTTCCACTACCCGCTGTAACGAAGATGGACTCATTATATTCATAGAGCTTCAGATTGAGTCTATCCAGCAGACCAACAACTGTGTCATAAACCTCGGAATCAGAGTAGAAAGAGTTATAGAGCTCGCTGGTTTCCTTATCCTTAGAAGATATACTTTTTCCAGACGCGAGCACGCTATATATATCAAGTGCTTTCTCAAGTGATTTCTCCATCAGTCCATCCTCCTTTCATCTATTCTCACGAATGTCATATCTGTTATCTCGCCTATCTCGCCAGAATCCTCAAGTTCCAGTTTGATAGTATCAGTTCCAAAATGTATCTCAAAGGCCATATCAGCAAATTCGTCCAGCTGATCCGGAGATATATACTCCGCCACCATTCCTTCGAGGAAGGTTTCAGCATTTTCTCTTATATCCTTTATGCTGTAATGCTCCTTGCCAGCAAGGTGCGTCATGAAGGAATAATAATCTCTATTCTTATAAATATCAGCCGCGAACTTGACCTCGAGTATCGCATTATATTCTTCAAGCGTAACCTTCTCCCATCTCTTCAGTCTTCCGACTAATTCGAGGAAGAGCTTAGCGAAGTTTCTTCCTGTATTCTCCGTCAGGATTTCATCCTCGTACCGGAAGCTTAGATCCGCCTTTACTTCTTCTCTTGTCTCACCCTTCAGAGATTCTGTTGTTTTCTGAAGGACTATGTTATCGATAGTTGCGATGGCGAGGGACTTGTGTCTCTTCGGAAGCAGGAAAGGATTGATCATATTCATGAGGGCATCGAGCCTGTCTTCCTTTATCATTCTTCCAAGAGTTGCTTCGTAGTCATAGGAAACTCGTAGGCTTCTCGTTCTGCTGCGTCTTACCATTTCATCAGAGAACCTGGACAGCTCCGCCGTTGCCGCGATAAGAGCACTGTGACTCTCAATCGTTTGCTTCAGCATTGTCTGAAGAGAAGTTATATCGCGAGCAGTCTTCGTATCTCCACCGTAGGTAAGTCTTGCAACCGCCTTATCCACCAGCTCTCTATTTCTAGCAAAGGACTTACGCTCCTCAGCAAACCAGACAGAAGTCTGATCCATATATTCGTCTACCGCCTTCGTACCAGCGTGGACGTCTGTAAGTAGGAGCTGAACTACTTCTTCTCTCTTTTTCTCCAGAGCCTTAACTTCGATATTGATTCTCTGGATCACATCCATACTTCCACTAAAGTTTTCAGACTTGATCAGTTTCTCGAGCAGGAGCTGATCCATGTTGATGCGGCTCTCATCACGAACTTCCTTAGTAGATAGATAAAACTCTATTCCATCCTCGGTGATGCTATAAACAACCTCGTCGGCTTTTACATTACTATCTATCAGCCTGACTCTCGCCACCTTCTCCTTCCTGTCAGCAGGATCAAAGAATGTGAACTCGAAAGCCTTTCCATAGTTGCGTAGCTTGTCGAAGATATATCTTACAAGTTCATCTATATCTTCCTTGGTATTATCCTCATCCACTCTTATATCAAAATCTCTACTCAGAAGTTTAGAGCAGAAATCCTTATAACCTATGTATGTAACAGGACTATCGTTGAAGCTATTCTCATTTATAAAGTATCTCAGAACAGCAAGAGTTATATACCCCATATCAAGAGACTTATATCTGCCCTCTTTATACTGGCTGAAGGTACTTTCTGACAGCACAAAAAAAGGATAGAATTTCCTTAGATTGAGTATACGCTCATAGTGATTTTTAATTATGTCATCAATCAGTGTAAACTGCTCTGCCATAGCTCCACCCGACACAAGTTTTTTCTAGATTTCTATGCTGATTTTTCCAGTCCGCATAGACTTCTATATTGTACCATAAACTAAGGGAAAATACTATATTTTGCGATATGAATATTAATGATCCAGTGGGGACGGTTCCTGTGACAACTTTTGTGAACAAAAATTCACAAAAAAATTTTAAAAATATCAAAAAACTGTTACAATAGAAATTGTCAAATAATAAACAGGAGGTATTTTAAGTATGAATTATCAGATTCAAGGAGACAATCTTCCAGTTGTTCTTATCAACCTGGAAGCAGGTGAACAGGTGAGAACTGAAGGTGGCGGAATGTCATGGATGACTCCAAACATGAAGATGGAGACATCCGGTGGCGGACTTGGAAAAATGTTCAGCCGTGCAGTTTCAGGAGAGTCAATTTTCCAGAACATTTACACAGCTGAGGGTGGACCTGGAATGATCGCATGTGCATCAAGCTTCCCAGGATCTATCAAAGCATTCGAGGTAGGACCAGGAAACTCAATCATCCTTCAGAAGACAGCATTTCTTGCTTCAGTAGGAAACGTTGATCTTTCTATTCATTTCAAGAAAAAGCTCGGAGCAGGACTCTTCGGCGGTGAAGGCTTCATCATGCAGAAGGTATCTGGACAGGGTGTTGCATTTGCAGAGTTTGACGGATCAGTTATTGAGTATGATCTTCAGGCAGGACAGCAGATGGTAATCGATACAGGAAATCTTGCAGCTATGACAGAGTCATGTACAATGGATATCCAGACTGTTAAGGGACTTAAGAACATCGCATTCGGTGGTGAAGGACTCTTCAACACAGTTGTTACAGGACCTGGACATATTTGGCTACAGTCAATGCCAGCATCTGGCCTTGCAGCAGCTATCCAGCCATACATCGTAACCTCAGGAAACTAAATCCAAACTGAGTATATAGGGACGGTTCTTATTTACTCACTGAGTATATAGGGACGGTTCTTATTCACTCACTTTCTATAGAAGCAAATACAAAAATGGGGACATTTCTATTTTACACATTTTAAAGTGTGCAAATAAGAAATGTCCCCATTTTCACTATGATTTAGTTCAAATAGTTTTATTAAATATCAATATCTCTACTGCTCCTCAGGGCTCTTAAATGTAAGGTCCGGATTTCCTCTTGAACGAAGCACTCCATCTGTTCCCTCGTAATAAACAGCACCACTATCAGTTGTCCATGTCTCATCCTCTTGAAGAGTTAAATACACCGTAGAACCATCGCTTGCATAAGCAGGAACTGTTGGCTTAGCCAGGTTACTAGAGGTATCTGACAGATCCTCAGTTGTAGCTTCTGGAGCAGTTTCTGGAGCTGCTTCTGTAGTTGACTTAGCCGCTGTAGTTGCTTCTGTTGTAGCTTCTGTAGTAGTCTTCGCCTCTGTTGTCGCAGCTGTAGTTGCTTCAGTAGTTTTTTCCTGTTCAGTAGTTGCTGCTGTGGTCTTTACTTCTTTCTTATCTTTCTTTGCGTCCTTCTTGTCGCCACATGCAACAAGTCCAAACATAAGTAATAGAACGACAATTGATAAAACTAGTTTTTTCATTTTTTTATATCCTCCGCGAAATTATTTTACCACTCAAATCATATTATATATATTAGTCCCTCAAAAAACCATCATAAAAATGAGTAAATAAGAACCGTCCCTATATACTCATTAGTCCTTGTATCATTTTTGGATATATTTGGATATTATCCTTGTTGTTTTATCCATTTTTGGATATAATATAATCAAGATAAATGTTATATAAAGGAGGGCAAATTATGGATACTATGACCATCGAACAAATGAATAAAACAAAAGACGAACTCGGTCTGACATATAGAAAAATATCTGAACTCTCCGGGGTTCCATTTAGTACTGTCCAGAAGGTATTAGGCGGTATCACGCCCTCACCAAGATATAGTACAGTTAAAGCTCTGAGTGACGTACTCCTTTATGAATCCAGAAAAAACAATCCCTATGCCACCTATCATTACTCTAACTACAAATATGGAGAAAAACCTGAAAAAGATAAAGAACTAGTTGAACTCGTAGAAGAAGCATCGCCCTTTTTGGTTCATGGTTCAAATGCACCACTAAATAAAGATTACTTCACTGTTGAGGATTATAATAATCTTGGTGACGACAGAAGAACTGAGCTAATAAATGGTGTTTTCTACGACATGGCACCCCCAACAATAGAACACCAATTGATCGTCGGCCGAATATGGGCTGCATTTTCTAATTTCATCGCTAAAAGCAAAGGCAAATGCCTTCCAGTGATGGCCCCATTTGATGTTCAAATAAAGGACGACGATTTTAATATGGTAGAACCTGACGTGATGATTATATGCGACAAGAATAAGTTGTGCAACAACTATGTAGTCGGCGCTCCCGATCTTGTTGTGGAAGTTGTATCTAAGTCCTCCATATCTCACGATAAGATAAGGAAACTTAACCTCTACTACGAATCAAAGGTCCGAGAATATTGGATAGTCGATCCAACAGAAAATGAGATCCTTGTATACGATTTTTCAGAGAGTGATTTCAAAAAATACAGTTATACCTTTGAGGATAAAGTTCCAGTTAGTATTTATGATAATAAACTCAAAATCGATTTCAAGGAAATAAGGACATATGTTGAAAACATGATCAGAAATGAGTAAATAAGAACCGTCCCTATACTCACTTCGTCTTTTTATAAATGTTTCTTAGCTCCAAACAAAGTGGTTCGATGCCCTCGAGATTTGACGGAATATCCGTACATATGGCTATTATATATGGCGAGCTATCCTTTGGATAAATGATACCTCCATCGGTTGTTGCTCTATATCTTCCTTCACATATCCAGCCCGCCTTTGACTCTGTCCTATCTGTTAAAGCTAATAGTGTTCTTTCATTCATCTTTATTTCTGCAGTTCCAAGGGAACTATGGATCGCAGATTGATTAGGATTTGTGAACCAATCCTTCATCTTACGACCTGTCTCATCTGTATTAAGAAAAAAGTAGTTCTGAATCCAAAGCTTGGCGAGAGATCTTGCACTAAGCTGTGGATAGTGATAGGTTGCATTTCCCCTATCTATTCCAGCCTCTTCGCACCAATCGGCGAAAAAGGCATTTCCATAGCTTCTTCTAGTGTTACTATATATCTTATTATCCGAATTCTGAATAACCTGGATAAATGTATTCGAGTTTTTATCTACCATCTCTGGTTTATAAGCCGCGAGGGAGGCCATATAAGGGCCCTTGATGCAGCTGGCCGAATAAACCGTGCTATCCATATTGTAGGCTACGCCCTTCCCGTTATCGAGATTGATCATCACGAAGCCGGCTGTATTACAAGCCTTTAGTTCCTCGACTATATTCAGAATATTATTTACGTCCTCTCTATCCGGTTCGTAACCGCCAAGGCCGATTAGCTCATAGTCTTTCTTTGGAGCCTTCGCATTAGTCTCTGGCATTGGCACGCTGTCGATCGAAGCCATAAGCTCATCCTTTGTAACAATGGCTCCATCAATGCCGAATATATAGTACTTATTATCTATCTTCTGAACACCTGTCTTCAGGCATCCTGTGTTATCTGCATAGCATTTCTTACCAAGATTATTGATCCATCCAGTTTCAGGATTTCCCTCTTCATCAAATAAATATGTCTTCTTATCTATCTCGCAAACACCTGTTGCTACGGAACCATCTTGGTTTACATAAAATCTATTACCATTATAATCCGTCCATCCCTCTTTCGGAGTTCCATCCTCTGCAAACAGGTAATCTTTTCCCTCTATTTCAACTCGTCCCGTACTAAGGACACCATCGTCATCAAAATGATACTTGGTCCCTTCTATTTCCTGCCAGCCTGTAGCGACCTCATGCTCCTCCATCACATACATCTTGCCGGCTGATACATCCACCCATCCCGTCTGGAGAGCTCCTGTATCAGAGAATTTGTAGGTATAACCTCCCACTTCCTTCTCGCCTATTAGAACGTAACCCTCATCATCAAAATAGTACCAGTTACCCTCTATATTCAGCCACTCACTTCTGGCCTCTTCACCATCCAGCTTGGTATAGCTTATCCCCTTGGAATTATTTGAATCCCAGGTTCCTCTCTTATTTCTCATAGTTACTAAGTAGTATGATACACAACCTGCAGCTACAATAAAAAGAACTATGACATATATATAAAGTTTTTTTCCACTTAACTTACTCAAAACATATTCCCTTAAAAGTTAACAAAAGTTGTCATAGGAACCATCCCTATTGGTCCAAAAAGTTGTCACAGGAACCGTCCCCATTGACAACTATAGCATATATTCTAAGGTATTAAAATCTCTTTTGAACAAAAAAACACCGGCCACCTTACGGTGACCGGCATCATTTAAATACTAATTAGAATAAGCTAGAATTACTCAGCCTTTGTTCCATCATACAGATCAACGAGACCCTGAAGATGAGCGAACTTCTTCTTTGAGTTCTCCTCAGCCATAGCGAAGAGCTTATCAGCCTTATCCTTATTAATCTTCTGAAGAGCTGTGTAACGAGCCTCTCCTGAAAGGAATTCCTGATAAGGAACTGTTGCAGCCTTAGAATCAAGACTGAACTTCTTATCCTCATCTGGGTTGAATCTGAACAGGTTCCAATATCCAGCATCTACTGCCTTCTTCTCCTCAGCCATAGCCTTGCTCATACCAACACGGATTCTGTGGTTGATACATGGAGCGTATGCGATGATGAGTGATGGACCATGATAGCTCTCAGCTTCCTTGATAGCCTTGATGAGCTGGTTGTAATTAGCACCCATAGAAACCTGAGCAACATATACATAACCGTAACTCATAGCGATAGCAGCAAGATCCTTCTGCTTGATCTCCTTACCACCTGCAGCGAACTGTGCAACAGCACCTGTAGGAGTAGCCTTTGAAGACTGTCCACCAGTATTTGAGTAAACCTCTGTATTGAATACGAATACGTTTACATCCTCTCCTGAAGCGAGTACGTGGTCAACTCCACCGAATCCGATATCGTATGCCCAACCGTCACCACCGAAGATCCACTGTGACTTCTTAGCAAGGAAATCCTTATCCTTAACAACTGCCTTAGCTTCTGGGCTATCAACCTTCTCAAGCTCAGCGATAAGAGCATCAGCAGCTTCTGTATTTGTATTTGTGTCATCATATGTCTCGAAGAACTTATCTGCAGCAGCCTTAACAGCAGCGTTAGACTCAGCTACGACCTTAACCTTCTCTGAAAGGCTCTCACGAAGAGTCTTCTGAGCAAGATACATACCGAAACCGAACTCAGCATTATCTTCGAACAGTGAGTTATCCCAAGCAGGTCCCTTACCAGCCTTATTTGTTGTATAAGGTGTAGATGGTGAAGAGTTACCCCAGATAGATGAACATCCTGTTGCATTTGAGATGTACATTCTATCACCATAGAGCTGAGTGATAAGCTTAGCATATGGTGTCTCACCACAACCAGCACAAGCGCCTGAGAACTCAAGCAGTGGCTGCTTGAACTGTGATCCCTTAACTGTAGCAGCACCAAACTTATTGATTACTTCTTCCTTATCAGGAACTGAGATAGCATAATCGAAGAGGTTCTGCTCAGCCTTAAGAGCATCATCAAGTGGCTTCATCTCAATAGACTTTGTAGGACATACATTTGTACATGATCCACATCCAAGACAGTCCATTGTAGAAATAGCTACTGCATACTTGTAACCAGCGATTTCTGGCTTGAAGTCCTTAGCCTTGAAGCCTTCTGGAGCAGCTGCAACTTCTGCATCTGTAAGAGCAACTGTTCTGATAGCAGCATGAGGACATACATATGAACAAAGACCACAGCCTACACACTTCTCAGCATCCCATACAGGAACTGATACGGAAACACCTCTCTTCTCGTATGCTGCTGTACCTGATGGTGTAGAACCATCCATGTATCTAGCAACAACAGAAACAGGAATTGTGTTACCTTCCTGAGCTGAAACCTTAATCTGAACGTCGTTAACGAAGTCGATCTGCTCTTTTGTACCCTTTGTAGCTGCAGGATAGTCAAGACCCTCATCTACTCCATTTGTCCAATCAGCAGGAACATCTACCTTAACAACTGCGTCAGCACCAAGATCAATAGCCTTCCAGTTCATCTGAACGATATCATCACCCTTCATACCGTAAGACTTCTTAGCAGCTGCCTTCATGTACTCGATTGCCTCAGCCTCTGGGATGATACCTGTAAGCTTGAAGAATGCTGACTGAAGAATTGTGTTGATACGTGTAGGTCCCATACCTGACTCGATACCAAGCTTAACACCATCGATAGTGTAGAAGTTGATATTGTGATCAGCGATGTACTTCTTTACCTGTCCTGGGAGATGCTTATCAAGCTCTTCTCCTGTCCATGGGCAGTTAAGAAGGAATGTACCACCATCAACAAGCTCCTCAACCATGTGATACTTCTTAACGTAAGCTGCATTGTGGCAAGCTACGAAGTTAGCCTTATGGATAAGGTATGTTGACTTGATTGGCTTATCACCAAATCTAAGGTGTGACATTGTTATACCACCAGACTTCTTTGAGTCATAATCGAAGTAAGCCTGAACGTACTTATCTGTGTTATCACCAATGATCTTGATAGAGTTCTTGTTAGCACCAACAGTACCGTCAGCACCAAGACCCCAGAACTTACAACAAACTGTTCCCTCTGGAGTTGTAACAAGAGCTTCACCAGAATCAAGTGAAAGATTTGTAACATCATCGAAGATTGAAAGAGTGAACTCTTCCTTCTCTGTGTTGTTGAATGCAGCAACGATCTCTGATGGAGTTGTATCCTTAGAACCAAGTCCGTAACGACCTCTTGTGATAAGAGTATCCTTGAACTCTGTTCCTCTAACTGCAGCCATAACATCAAGAGCAAGTGGCTCAGCGTTTGAACCAGGCTCCTTAGTTCTATCAAGAACGATGATCTGCTTAGCTGTCTTAGGGATAGCTGCAATGAATTTATCATTAACGAATGGTCTGTAAAGACGAACCTTAACAACTCCGACCTTCTCGCCCTTAGCTGTAAGGTAATCAATTGTCTCTTCAATAGTATCACATACAGAACCCATAGCTACGATAACCTTCTCAGCATCAGGTGCTCCATAGTAATTGAAGAGCTTGTAGTCTGTACCGATCTTAGCATTGATCTTGTCCATGTACTTCTCAACGATAGCTGGGAGATCATTGTAAGCTGGGTTACAAGCCTCTCTTGTCTGGAAGAATACGTCAGGGTTCTGAGCAGATCCCTTCTCGCATGGATGATTTGGATTAAGAGCCTCAGCTCTGAACTTATCAAGTGCATCATATGGGAATACATCTTCGAAATCTTCGTTTGACCAGCAATCGATCTTCTGGATCTCATGTGATGTACGGAAACCATCAAAGAAGTTGATGAAAGGAAGTCTTCCTTCAAGAGCTGCCATATAAGCAACTGGAGTAAGGTCCATAACTTCCTGTACAGATGACTCACAGAGCATTGCGCAACCTGTCTGACGACAAGCATATACGTCTGAGTGATCACCGAAAATGTTAAGAGCATGTGATGCAACGCATCGTGCACTAACGTTAAATACACCTGGAAGTCTTTCACCAGCTACCTTATAAAGGTTAGGGATCATAAGAAGAAGTCCCTGTGAAGCTGTGTAAGTAGATGTCATAGCACCTGCAACAAGTGAACCGTGTACTGTACCAGCAGCACCTGCTTCAGATTCCATCTCTAAGATTTTTACAGTGTTGCCGAAGATATTCTTTCTTCCAGCAGTTGCCCATTCATCAGTATGTTCAGCCATAGGTGATGATGGAGTGATAGGATAGATAGCAGCGCAGTCAGTAAAGATATACGATGCATGAGCTGCAGCTTCGTTACCATCCATGGTCTTTTTGAATCTTGCCATTTCGTGATTCCTCCTAGAATTATTGTATTAGCACGCCCCTAAGTTGCCATTTAAAAGCAAGGCAGGGCGCAAAAAGCTAAATAAAATAATAACACAAAATGAACTTCTTGTGAACAACGAAAAGCCCCTATTTTACTAATCTTTATAAGGCATAACATACCAAAGTTAGACTTAGTTAATCGCAGAAAAATAGATCCTTCTTTTCACTCAAGAGAACAAAAAAATAAGACGTCAATCCTTTTGTGATTGACGCCTTGATTTTTTTTACTTAGCTCTCTGATCGAGTCTTGAGAGCACTTCCAGGAGGACAGCTACCTCCTTCTCTTTTGCGATTCGGAAGTAGTCCTTAAATCTTGATGCCTCTGTGACATCCTCGCTAATAGATATCTTGATAAGAAGATTACGAGCTGCCTGCATGTTCTTAACTACATCCTCGTAAGACTCAATTAGATCAGCATCATAATTCAGATATCCATTCGCCATAAGATACTTGATTCTCTCAAGCATCAGTACCTTATGATCATACATTACATGTAAAGCTCTGATATCGAAATCAGGCTCTTCTGACTGCATCTGCTTCATAACTCTTTCGAGTGCTGTGTCATAAACCTCTACACCGAAGGTTGTATCATTGAAGCGGTTTCTCATCATACGGAAATGATTCTTTGTATCCTGAGAATTCAGATACTCACGGAGAGTATCTCTTATCAGGGTTGTATCTACATCATAGTAGCAGGTATCTGTGTTCTTGAAGATTACATAGAGACCTCTTGTTCCCTTGTAATCATCCTTAAACATATGATCCTCTGCAGCTGATATAACTTCGTAACCCTTACGAACATCCTCAAAGGTGAGCTTGTTATGTGCATACTTATCCTTGAATGTGAAGTCTCCACAATAGAAGCCTTCTCCTTCCAGATCGTATCCATAGATGAATAGCTCATGAGGGAACTTATAGTCAACATCTACATCACTAAGAATCTTTGCCTCATCGAATACACCATATACATATCCACCGAGGTCAATAGTCTTGATAATGAAATCAACTATATCTCCGCAATAGCTCTGAATCTGTTCCTTAGTCATAAGTGAAGTAATCAGATATGGGCACTCTTTAAGAGAAGAACTACCTGGCATGATGTCAGCAAATAGCATATCATCTCCAGTAAATATTTCTTCTATATTGTAACATCTCAGCTGTATATAATTACTGAAAATCCATTTCTTCGCATTATCATCCTCTGAAAGAATTGAGAATAATGTGGCATGCCACTGCCATGATGTTATAAGCGGATTCTTTGTTACCGGTAATCTCTTTTTTGCCATTTGTCACCCCTCCTTAGTCTACCTTATCCAGTTTAGCTTTGATAACAGCTGCTAGATCCTCAAATGTTTTGTAGTCTTCCAGACTCAGCTCGTAGTCTGTAAACTTAACCCCAAACTTTTCCTCTGCAGCTACAATAAGTCTGATAATTGAAACAGAATTAACCCCGTACTCACTTGTTATTTCCGCATCCATTGATACATCACCGAGCTCTGGCATAACGTCATCTATAAGAGCTTTAAGTGACTGTCTTACTTCTTCCTTTTCCATGTAATGTAACCCCTTTCTGTTCTTATTTATAATCATAGGTATGAAGTCCCATATAAGTACCGCGGGATACTACCTGACCATAAGCTGTCTCCATTTCAGTTGCACATTCGAGCATATTTACACGTACACCTGAATAGAAATCATCTGTGGTGATAACCTGTTCACCAATATTTGTTGTCATAGAATCAGCTGATTCATTATAAGGCGCATCCGTCAGAATCTCCTTCATAGCGGAGGAGAAATGTGGCATCGAATCAGGAAGTGATATATATCTATGACTCATAACCTTATCCTGGAATCCATCCTTCATTATACACAGCTGTTTCTTCGCAGTTTTCTCCATTGCATTTGATACAAATGCTTTTGCAGCAGTCTTGAGAACTTCTCTACGAACCTCACTATCAAAGGATACGAACATAGCATTCATATCCTGCATAGACGGTTGCTTCTCTGCAAATGCTGCAGCAATAACCTTCTCATTAGGATATACACCAAGTCCAAGTAGGAAGTTCTTATATATATGCTCCATCTCATCAGCAACCGGAACAACCTTATCACCATTTATATCCGCCTCATGATTTACCATCATATTGATAAGTCCAGTTCTGAACTGCTCTATTCTATCCTCTGTAACATAGTCTGTTGGAAGGAACTCATGTCTCTTAGCATCTGTAAGAGTGAAGTCTACTATTCTTCTTCCCTGGATAGCCAGGTCCTCAACAGCATTAACCAGATCCTGACTAAACTGTGAAAATGTATCGCTCAGCTGTTCTGCCCTCTGACGAAGCTGTCTAATAATATCACCAAATACATCCTGTGAATTCAGCTCAGCCATGAGCATATTTCTCTCCTGGGCAAGTGCACTCTTGATGCACGCTTCGTGATAACCAGTTTCGGTTTCACGCTTAGCAGAAGGAAATGCGAAAAGCCTCTTTTTTACGATTCCAAGGATAGAGTTGATGATACCTTCATAATCGTCTGATGGAGTATATTTTGAGAGCGTGTCTTCCAGAGCTTTAACCTCTGCAACCATGTTCTCATCCTTCTCACATCCACCGATTCCGGCAGCACCAATGATACGCATGGTAATAAATGGACCATACTCTCTCATGTACTTCTCTATATTAGAATCAAGCATCTGAGACATCTTGATACGAAGCGACTTAGCGATAACAGGAATGTCTGTTTTAACAGAATCAAGTGCCCGTGGAAGCATAGTACTGAGTCTATCCGTTCTCTTCTTGATATCCTTATAAGCAGGAGCAGGGAACTGACCAGTCTTAATAAGACCATTTACAGACAGATCAATCTCATCACCAGGAGCACCTTCCATAAAGGTTTTAATTTCACCGAAAATGCTCTGTATATCAGCCTGCATCTTTTCATCCTTTTCAGGAATCCTGTTCATTCTTGAATAAGCCTCTGTAAATACAGAATGCTCAACTATATTCTCTATTTCCTTGATAGGAATCTTGTAATCTGCTTCATTAACGACCTTGAAATATCCTAGCTTACTTCTCTCAAAGAAGGAATCTCTGAGAAGCTTACGCTTTCCGTTTTCATCCGCGTCATCTATATACTTGTTATGTGCCAGCTTGTATAAGAAGTAAGCAACATCACTGAAGATTATTCCATCAGGAATGTAACCCTGCTCATCCTTCTTTCCGGAAACCAGCATACAGCTATCAAATATATTATCACTCATACTTAGTCTATGAGAGGTACTTTCGAAGACATAATTTCTTCCTTCGTACTTAGCCTGAATGAAGTCGGAAACCTCCAGCATAGTAGCCTGACCATTTGCAAGAAGAAGTGTTCTTAGCTCGTCGTCCTCATGAATGGACCTGTTAGCAAAGAGTGTGTCTGGCATAAGAAGACATCCACCAACTCTTACGTTCTCCCATTTTCTAGACTTTGCATAAGCCTTGATATTGTAAGTAACGTCTGCTAGTATTCCGCTTCCTGTTCCACCACAGGTACTGCTGACAATTATAATATCAAGCTTCTTGGATACAGAATCACTGTACATGTCCTCAAGCTTTTCAAATAAAAGAATTCTCATATCCTCATATGCATTTGAGAACATAAGTCTTCCTACCTGTCTATTACCCTTAGCACCTTCTGTACCGATGTTAAGCTTTGGGAAATCAGGGCTCATCCAACGAGCCAGACTAGCCTGAACCGGCTGATTATTATAGCCCTTCTCAAGTATATCCTCGAGATTAGGTCTATATATACTTAGAATCTCCATTGCATTAAGACCATCGCCATCCTTGCTGGCCTTAATCATATCTTCCATTTCTGGAATGTCTGAATCTATTAATAAGTAATGTATATTATCCTCTGAGGTTATCTCATTTCTAAGCATTCCCTTCAGAGCACTAGCAACTTTGCCTCCAACTCCGCCAAGACCTACGATAAGAAGATCGCCATTTATTCTCTCTCCTTCTTCTTCATTACCAAAGATTCTGACGTCTTTTAACTTACTAAACGCTTCCTTTTGTGTTTCAAGTAGGATCATTTTCAGTCTCCTTTTTCCCCCATTATCCATATATTCATAGCTAGTCTCAATGATAGCATAAATCATACAAAAATAACACACCTTTTTGTAAATATTGTTACAATTTTTCGATTATTTTTGAGTACAGTGACGAAAATAATAATTAAAAAAGGCGCCACAAATGTGACGCCCTTCAAAGTTTCAAAATGTTTAGGCTTTGTTAGCTGAACCAAATACAGCAACACGATCCTTAACTTCATCTCTGATTGCCTGAGCACCAGGAGCAAGAAGCTTACGTGGATCGTAACCCTTACCCTGCTGATCCTTACCTTCTTCGATGTACTTACGTGTTGCAGCAGCGAATACAAGCTGGCACTCTGTGTTAACGTTAACCTTAGCAACGCCCATTGAGATAGCCTTCTTAATCTGCTCATCAGGAATTCCTGAACCACCGTGAAGTACAAGTGGAGTATTTCCAACTTCAGCCTTAACAGCCTCAAGTACCTGGAACTGAAGTCCTTCCCAGTTATCTGGGTACTTACCATGGATGTTACCGATACCACAAGCAAGCATATCAACACCAAGATCGTTGATCATCTTGCACTCTGCAGGATCTGCGCACTCACCTGTTGATGATACGCCATCCTCTTCACCACCGATACCACCAACCTCAGCTTCGATTGAGATACCCTTCTCGCGGCAGATAGCTACAAGCTCTTTTGTCTTCTCGATGTTCTCATCGATTGGAAGTGATGAACCATCGAACATTATAGATGTGAAGCCAGCCTCGATACAAGCCTTAGCTCCTTCATATGAACCATGATCAAGGTGAAGTGCAACTGGAACTGTAATTCCAAGTGACTCATCCATAGCCTTAACCATAGCTGAAACTGTCTTGAATCCAGTCATATACTTACCAGCACCCTCAGATACTCCAAGTATAACAGGAGTCTTAAGCTCCTCACACTCAAGCAGAATTGACTTTGTCCACTCAAGATTGTTGATGTTGAACTGTGCTACTGCATATCCACCAGCAACAGCCTTCTCAAGCATTTCTTTTGCTGAAACTAACATTTTGTTACCTCCGTTTTTTTTATTATACTGACACACCGAAGTACGTCATTATTAATCGCGACATCCATTATAACCCAAACCAGTTGGCAAAACAACTACAAATGTTAGAATTATCTAACCATTTATTTGGTTATTTTCTCTTACCCATCAGTCTTAGAAGTCTGATAAACAGGTTGATGAAATCAAGATATAGCTCCATGGCTCCGTACATACCAAGTACTCCAGCGGATAGTCCTGTGTTCATTCTGGACATCTTAGTTATCTTATTTACATCATAAGCTGTATAAGCCATGAATACTACGATTCCGATAATTGTTATTACATAGTCTGCCATAGTTGAACCCACAAAGAAATTGATAAGCGATCCAACAATTATTCCTATCAGACCTGCAAAAAGAATTGGTCCCCATCCTGTCAGGTCCTTCTTAGTAATCGCACCATACATCGACATTATTCCAAATACGAGTGATGTAATAAAGAACACACGACATATAGAGGAAATAGTGAATACAAGGAATATAACAGAAAATGTCAAACCATTAACTATCGCAAAGCCTGCAAACAGAAATGCCGATAACCAGAAGTTATCCTTCTGCATAGCAGTTGTACAAGCAATCACGAGACCAAACTCTAACACAAGTATTATGATAAGTGACAGTCTTCCACCTGCAAAAATCGCTGTAAAGAAAGCTGGTGAAGAAGCCACAATAAGAGCTGTAATACCTGTTATCAGAAGTGCGATAAACATATATAAATATGCATTTACAAGCACTTCATTTATAAGCGCTGCACTGACAACTCCAGCCGCTCCATTTCTTGTTCCATATCCATATCCTCTATGATAATGATGGCGATGATGATAACTATTATGATGACTTCTACTATAGCTACTATCATCACTACCAAAGCCCGTGGAACCACCTGCGTTTGAAATGCTATCCATCATGCCACCCACTCCAGCCGCCATACCAGCTGTCTTCATAAGTGGATTCATCATATCAACACTCGCACTACCTGCCGGCTCATCATAGAAGCCGTCACCCAGGTCTGTTCTTCCATAGCCATATTGCTGGTATGGATTTACAGACTGCTCTGTACCATATTGATTGTATGGATTCTGGCTATATGCGCTCTGATCTCCGTAATAGCCTGGATCTCCATATGAGGTATTATCAAAGGTACCCGAGCTATCACCTGACTCATAATAGGAATTCGGATTATTATAATTTGGATTATTATAATTTGAATTATTATTTGGGGTATTATCTGGATTATTTTTTAACTGCATTTTTTCCTCCTTGTATGTTTACTTAAAACCATCCATAGAATCTATAAACTAGAAGCCCTCAACTCGTCTCTGTCTTCTAACCTCTAGTCTCTTCTTTGCGCCTTCCCACTCTGCCTTCTCAGCTTCAGTCTCAGGCGTAAGACCATATTTCAGAGGAACTGGCTTTCCTTTCTCATCCACCTGAACCTCTGTAAAATAAGCTCTATTAATAACTCTTCTCTGACCGCTCTCTCTTTCTTCTATATAGACATCAACTCTGACCTCCATAGAAGTACGGCCAACATATGTCAGTTTAGCTCTGATAACTATTATATCATTGAGGAAGCAGCCTGCCTTGAACTGTAGATTGTCGACTGCGGCTGTAGTAACATATCCACCGCAATGTCTGGTAGCAGCTATACCTGCAACCTCATCCATCCAGCTCATAAGCCTTCCTCCGAAAAGTCGGTCATTACCATTTATATCTTCGTATTGTATACATTTCATCCACTCAGTACGTGAATCCTCAACTGTTTTGTAGCTCTCGTATGCCATCTATATACCTCTTATCCTAATCTTTTGAAATGTCATGCCAGAACTTATTACAGCTCCGTACTGTCCAAATCTATAGTAAATGGTCCTTCATTCACCAGACTGCATTTCATATCTGCACCAAAGATTCCTGTCTCGACCTTGACGCCTTCCATATCTGTTGTCAGTCTCTTGCACTCCGAAACTATGTAGTCATATATCTCCTCAGCGTGTTCAGGAGAACCCGCATCTATAAAGGAAGGTCTGTTGCCCTTCTTACAATTTGCATACAGAGTAAACTGTGAAACTAGAAGCAGGGAGCCGCCCACACTTGCCATATCAAGATTCGTCTTGCCCTCTGAGTCAGAGAATATTCTCATCTTCAGAAGCTTTCCTATCATCTTGTCAGCTACCTCTTTGGTATCGGACTCGTTCACCCCTATTAGCACGAAGAAGCCTTTACCTATCTCTCCGGTCAGCTTTCCATCTACCTCAACCTTTGCTTCACTAACACGCTGTACAACAAATTTCATTTTATTCTCCGTACATTTCGATGACATCTGCAACATGATCCTGGATATTCAGGAAGGCATCAACTATATCAGGATCGAAATGTGTTCCCTTTTCTTCTATTATTATTTTAATAGCCTTTTCTACTGGCATACCATCCTTGTATGGTCTCTTCGACACAAGTGCATCGAACACATCTGCTACCGCCATTATTCTGGCAGCAAGTGGTATATTTTCACCTGTTAAGCCCGCAGGATAGCCCCTATCACTATCGCCGTACCACTCATGATGATAATACGCTATATCCTTTGCCATATCCATATAAGCATTATCGCCCAGATTCTCCGTGGCTGAAATGAGCATTTCCATTCCTATACCAGGATGAGTTTTGATATCATCAAACTCCTGCGGTGTAAGCCTATCCTTCTTATTTAGTATAGCATCCGATATATGAATCTTTCCTATATCATGTAGAGGCGCCGCAATTGACAGAGTCTCTATATATTCATTCGTAAGTACATCGGTAAACTTACCTTCACGTCTCAGCTCCTCAGCTATGAGCCTGCAATACTCTGCAGTTCTCTTAACATGATGACCTGTAACCTTATCGCGACTCTCAACTATATCTGCAAGGGTAGTGATGATATTCACATGAAGGGCTGCTATTGTATCCGCCTGTTCATTAGTTTTATCTATATAATCATCAACGTCTTTAACAGTTTTAGACATAGCGACATATAGTTCTTCTATTTCATTTCCTGTTCGAATATCCAGAGCCTTGATCTTGTCATAAGACTTATCTCTTCCGCTGTCTATATCATAAGCATAATGGCGCATTTCTTTTGCCATTGTATGCAGCGGTCTGACTAAAGTATGATCTGCAATAACCATGGCAAATGACACTATACAAAGCAGCAGTCCCAGGACTACAGAAAGCAGCTTGCCACTATAAAGCAGAGACTCTGTTCTAAGTGACACCACATCATAGGTCGCGTTCTCAAGACCTGCAACACGAGCTTCCATATAGGTCTTATAGGAAATAAAAAATGACACTACCGCTATCAGAAGACCCGCCCAGAATAGACCAATGGCTATCTGGAACCTGAGAGAATTTCTATGTCCCGTTTCCTTTTGAATATTTTTTCTGAGCTCGTTACCGGTTATTCTTCCGAATTCAACTCTCGTTCTGGCAGGAACAAGCTTCACAAGGAAAAATGTAACAATAAGTGATATCAGTTTATCCGGCAGCTCCACGCAGAAGTCACCTAATATCTGAGAAAGAATTATCGGCATTCCCATATCATTGAACATCTTAACAGCCGGCGAAGCAACATTTTCTCCCACCTGAAACTCAAAAAGCATATAGGTTAGGAAAGAGCATGGAATACTCAGAAGCAGGAAAAGGGGAATAAGTGTAAGCACCTTGTAAAGCTTATCGAAATATCCATTTTCCGCAGCCACTCCAACGATAAGTGCAATGAGTACATTTATTATTCCATAATAAAATGTAGTCGAGTCAGATAAGCCACCAATCACATTTGATATGAAGCCCACCACCATACCTGGGAAGAATCCGCCAATCACCGTTGAAAACATGGTTCCTATTGAATCCAGATAAAGTGACAGTCCTAACAAACTGCTAATAGCAGATATTCCTCTATTCAGAACAATACCTACTATTATCAAAACCACTACGTATATTATATTTTTAAAGGATACCTTCTTCATAGTCTTATCTAATTATTTAACCCCATTAAGTTTATCTATAATATTTGGAAGTTCAGCATCTACCTTGTCATTATCCAGCTGGCAGGTACCGGCATTTGCATGACCGCCGCCACCGTAGCTGAGACAAAGCTCACCGATGTTGAAATCAGAGTTCTTATTGATAATTGATTTACCAATCATAACTGCTGTGTTCTGCTTCTTGAAGCCCCAGGCAACATGCACTGATATCTCTACTTCAGGCCACATAGCATAGACCATAAATCTATTTCCTGTATAGATAGTCTCTTCATTTCTAAGATCTATAACAGCAACCTTATCATGAATCTTGGTTATTTTCTGCAGCTGTGCTTTGAAGAGTTCCTGCTGTTCAAAGTACATATCAACTCTTTCCTTAACATCAGGAAGCTCCAGTACCTGATCCACATTATGATCCACACAGTAATCGATAAGCTCCATCATGAGATCATAGTTTGAAATACGAAAATCATGGAATCTTCCAAGTCCTGTTCTTGCATCCATAAGGAAGTTCATCAGCACCCATCCTGTAGGATTCAGTATCTCCTCCTCAGTAAAATCAGCGCTGTCCCCCTTATCTACTGCGAGCATTATTTCTTCAGATACTCTGGTGAACTTCTCCGCTCCACCATAGTAATCATATACAACTCTGGCAGCGGACTTAGCATTGCCATCGATTATATATTTACCCTTATATTCCTCAGGATCATTTCTAAGCAGCTCACTTTCATGATGATCAAAAGCAAGTCCTACTCTCTTATCATAAGGAAGGTTAGTAGTAATATCATTCTCAGATAATTCTACTTTGCCATCCTGAACATCCTTAGGATGTACGAATTTTATTTCATCAATCAGGTCCATTTCTTTGAGTAGCATTGCACAAACAAGACCGTCAAAATCGCTACGTGTAACAAGTCGTTTTTTCATTAGGTACCCCTCCCATAAAAACAAAATAAAACTACCTTATATAATACCTAAAATTCGATTCACGTTCAATACTTATTCAAACAAAATCTGGATAATTCTTTATTTGGGTTTACAGGCATTTTATGGTAAAATAAAGGAGTCAGGACGGGGGTCCTTATAGATATACTTGAATCTGGGGGGGATTTATAGTGAGTAGCAAAAAAACAATCGGTTTTCTAGTTGGCGGCATAATGGATGAGTTCACTGAACCTTTATGCAAGGGCGCCATCGAGGAAGCTGCTGGAGACGACATCAATATCGTCTTCATACCTATAAAATATATCAACAGGGAGATGAAAGACATCCCTGATCTATATGAGTTTCAATATCAAACAACTGTCAGCTGTATCAAATCTAATAATATCGATATCCTGATTGTCTCCGCGGACAATATAGGATGTCTTACCACGCAGGAAAACCTATACCGTTTCATGGACGACCTGAAGGCGTTAGGTATTCCTATAGTTCTTGCGGCTTCCAAAATAGCTGGATATCCCGGAGTAACCTTCGACAACAAATCTGCAATATATGATGGTATGACCTATCTCGTTGATGAGCTAGGTCTTAGAAATATCTGCATGCTCACTTCTCTCGAGCATAATGCCGATGTTGCTGAGAGATACGAAGCTTTCCAGGAAATGGCAGAATATTACAAGCTGGAAATTGGACCAAACTCTGTTGTAAAGACTCCACTTGCCTTCGATGACTGCAAGGCAAATTGCGAGAAGCTGCTGGACCTTAATCCAGACGTTGAAGCGGTTATCTGTATAAATGATGACAACGCACTAGGCCTCTACGAAGTTATGGAGGAACGAGGACTAGTACCCGGCAAGGATATCATGGTTATGGGCTTCGATAATTCTCTTACGGGAAGTATGGCAACGCCTTCTCTTACAACTGCCGATGCAGATGCGAAGAAGCTGGGTGCAAAAACCTATACTCTAGCTAAGAGAATACTCGATGGATGGAATGGTGGTGAGCTAACTGTCCCTACACGTTTTATACTAAGAGATTCCTTTGGATCCTTCATGGATAGAAAAAATGTTGATAAGAAGATACTTGATAAGCAGTATCTGGATGAATACTTTAATAGCATTTTCTATAAGTTTGAGAATAACTCAAAGCCTGAAGACTTCCGTATATTCCTTACCTATAAAGCACTTATGAATATCATTATCGATTACGTAAATGATGTGGAATATAGTCCCGAAAGAGTTAGCTTTATCAAGACTAAGACAGATGAATTCTTTATGATGGGTGCTCTCGAATACACCGATGTAGATGTTCTGATATCCTACGTCGACAGAGTAAAGGCCGCCGTAATTAATAGATTCGATTCCTACGAAAGAAAATGTCAGGTTTATGAAACCTTCTCTACTATATTAAAAAAGGTCGCTCTCACTTTAAGGAGCGACACTATGGAATATAAATTATCTATGAAGTCCTCTATGGGCTCCCTTAAGAGACTGCTTGAGGAAACCCTTGATTTCAGTCAGGGTGGCGACGAGAACTATATAACTATCCTTAATAACTTAAGTTCTCTCGGAGTAAACAATGCATATCTCTATATGTACGAAACACCTATCATTCATAGACAGGACGAAATCTTCAATATGCCTGATCATGTACTGCTCAAGGCTGCCATGACAGACGGAACCAAGTCGATAGTTCCACCTTCTGCACAGTACATAGATACGAAGCATTTATTTGATAATTCATTCCTGACACAGGAGCAGTACAACATGGTACTGATGCCTCTCTATTTCAGAGATACATTATATGGTGTTATTCTGTTTGATCTAAATGACGCCGCCTTCCAGAATGGCGACTTCCTAGCCAACCAATATGCAACTGTAGCAAGAGTTATCAATCTATTATGATTCTTTAACGCTAACACTTTCTGTGTTGGCGTTTCTTGCTTTATGCCAGCGGAACACTGCCACTCCTATGATTATTACATAACCTATGATACTCATCCATTCTGGTATCTCGCCCAGGAAGAGTATTCCCCATAGGGCAGCAAATATAACCTGAGTATAGTCAAACACTGAAATGTCCTTAGCAGGAGCAAACTTATAGGCAGAGGTTATTCCGAACTGACCAACCGCTGCTGATACACCTGCCATAATAAGACATAGCAGCTGCCAGGTCTCCATATGCTGATAATTGAATATAAGAAATGGTGCTGATACAAGGCACGAGAATAGAGAGAAACACATGACGATGATCGGTGTTCTCTCTCCTTTTTTGCCCAGTTTACGAACGAAAACATAAGCCATTCCAGCACCGAAACCACCATAGAGTCCGGAAAGCGCTGGGATAACTCTCATACTTGAACCTGTTGGTCTAATAATAAATAGCGCACCAATAAAGGCTATTATTGTTGCGATCACATCTGTACGATTTGGCTTCTCCTTAAGTATAGGAATAGACATTATGATAGCGAAGAAAGGGGACAGCTTATTTAGCATATTTGCGTCTGATAAGTCCAGTCTATCTATCGCATAGAAGTTAGCTATAACTCCCGATGTTCCGAAGAGACATCTCATCAGAATATCCACTCTATTCTTCTTATCTATATGAAAATTTCCACCGTTCGCGACAAGTGTTATCACCGCAATAACCAGCGCAACAGCATTTCTGAAGAAGACCTTCTGCATAGTAGGTAGTTCACCCGATATTCGAACAAAAAAGGTCATGAAAGAAAACCCTGCCGCTGCCGCAATTATGCAGAGTATTCCCTTTAAATGATTATTCATATTTTTATAATTTAGCTTTTCCATAGTTACACATTTTAACGCTAACGCCCTTTTAAAACAATCGACTAATTGCCATAAAATAACAAAAATGATATAGTGATTTCATGTGATTATTCACAAATGGGGTTATGTTATTTGGAGGGGTTTATGAAAAGAGATCTGACTTATCATAGAAAAAGAGCCGAGGAATTCGTTCGTAGCCTCAGCTTTGAAGATAAGATGACTATATTCCACGGTAAATCCAAGAAACAGGCAGAGCTAGAAATCTATTATCTAAAGTTTGCCGGCGAGGCTGCTCACGGGGTTCAGGCTAGACATGATCAGGACTTTGATTATGGTGAGCCACAGTTCACTACTGTCTTTCCATGTCCTATCGGAATGGCTGCATCCTTTGATAAAGAGATGATGAAGAATATCGGAAATGTAGTAGGTACCGAGATGCGAAGTCTGCTGAATGAGCACTTACATAACGGTCTTGGCGGACTAGCTCCAACCGTAGATATGGAGCGTGATCCTAGATGGGGAAGAAATGAAGAAGCCTACGGCGAGGACCCTCATCTCGTTTCTCGAATGGCCGGCGAATATATACGCGGAATCTATGGAGATAACGAGAACTTTATTCAGTGCGCTTCTACTCTGAAGCATTTCTACGGAAATAATGTCGAACATAATAGATTCATTTCAGACACAAAAATATCTGACGAACTGAAGGAAAACTATTACCTCAGAGTCTATAAAGAAATCATCGAATATGGACAGCCGATGTCAGTAATGACCTCTTACAATCTTGTAAATGGCGTCCCTTCCACCTTCAATCCAGACGCAAAAAATCTCCTCAAGAAATGGGGAGTCCCATATATCGTTTCAGATGCATTTACGCTCGAATATGCAGTCGAGGATCAGAAGACTGCTACCGATGGAGCTGATGCAGTGAGAAAGGCCTTCGAGGCAGGTATTGACACCTTCTTCGAATCGCTTGATTTTGAATTTGCAGCTATGGACGACGCCTTCGAAAAGGGTCTAATAAACGAAGACTATATTACAGAAGCTATCATAAATAAGCTGACAGTTTATTCCGCACTCGGACTTATGCCAGAGGATCTCATGGAGGACGGACGATCTAAGTACTTCCCACTCTCCGAATATAATAAGGAAAAGGTCGATACCGCTGAGTCAAGAATGCTCGCTCGCACCGCTGCTGCAGAGTCAGTTGTCCTTCTCAAAAATGAAACACTTCCTATAACTGAGGAAGACGAACCATTTTTATTCGGTCCATTTTCGAATAGATGTCCTCTCGACTGGTACAGCGGACTGCCAAGTCATACCGTCACCTTGAAGGAAGGCCTCTGCATAAAAAGTGAGGATCTCTATCCATATGTAAGAATCAAGATAAATGCCCCTTCTGGCGAATCCGATAGCACTGACTCTAATAAAGGACCTATGTATGCTGGAATCCAGGAAGGAAAGGTGGTTCCTGTAAATAAAGAGTTTTCAGAAATCTTCCGTATCATGCTGTGGGATAACGCCCGCATAACTATAAGATCAACTTCTACAGGCAAGTTTCTCACAACTGCTTCCCCTGATTGCAAGTTTAGAAATAATGTCGAAGCCGCCGAAAGCTTCACCCTTTACACAAATGCTGACGAAGCCTTCAGCTGGTTTGTTAATGAAGCTTTTTTACTGATAGATAAGGACGGCAAGGAAATAATCTTCAGCGAAGATAATGCACTAACCTTCTGGGAAGACAGTCGAATCGCTGGAATCAAAAATACAGATGGTGAGATGTCCGTTTCCTTCGAAACCCTTATGGATGGAAGCACTCTTATCGAGAAGGCTATTGCTGAGAATAATCTGAAACGCGACACAAAAATAATCGCTGCTTTCGGCTTGCATCCAATAGTTAATTGTAAGGAAGAAAGAGATAGAGATACTATAGAGCTTCCACCATATCAAAGAGCTATCCTTCGTGAGCTTAGGGAGCATTTTGATAATATCACTCTCACTCTTCTCGCAAATGCACCTATTGCCATAAGCGAAGAAGACGAAGCAATAGAGATAAAGAGTATTCTTTGGTCTGCTCTTGGTTCAGAGGAACTAGGAAATGGACTCGCCGACATAATATATGGAAGAACTAGCCCAGCCGGCCGTCTTCCACAAACCTGGTACACCGGTGACGACCAGCTTCCAGCTATCGACGACTACGATATCAAGAAAAATAGGATGACTTATCTCTATATGACAGACGAACCCCTCTATAGATTCGGTTACGGACTAACCTACTCAAAGTTTGATTCAGAACTGATTATTGAAGGAGACAAAACCCTCGTCCGTGTAACTAACAAAGGAAATGTCCCTTCCGATTATTCAGTTCTACTCTTCCAGTCTGAAGACGGAAAAACTTATCTATATGGAGAAGATAGATCTTTCATAGATGTATCAGGAAATGAGATACCTGTCGGAAGTCGTCTTGTTGCCTTCCATCGATTTAAGGATATCCAGCCAGGAAGCGCTAAAACATTGGAATTAACATAGTTAGAATAATCTAATAAAGATTATATTAATCAAACATATCTTAAGTTTTAAATTACTGATATATCAAGTATAATAGTACTCGATATATCAGTTTTCATTTTACGCATTTTCCAGTTACATTTCTAAAAGTATCTATTAACAGGTACAAAATGCACGATATATTTGTAAGTCTGAATACTGCCTTTTGTTTTGGTGTAAATCAAAAGGCGGCTTCATTTTTGCGCTAAATTCTTAATTAACTGGCAAGTGCTATCGGGGCGCTTCGCACCCGTAATATAACTTAATAGGAGGTCATATATGGCGAAACTGAATGCTGCGGCGGCAGCAAAGATCAACGAAATCTGTGAAAGATACACAGATGAAAAAACTCCTCTTATGATGATACTAAGTGATATCCAGAATGAGTATGGATACATCCCTCTTGAGGTTCAGGAGATAGTATCAAAGCATACAGGAATCTCAGTTGCTGAGATCTACGGAGTTGTAACATTCTATTCATTCTTCTCTCTTACACCAAAGGGAAAATTCGTTATAGGATGTTGTTTAGGTACTGCTTGCTACGTTAAGGGAGCACAGCAGGTAATTGATAAGTTCTCTGAATTACTTAACATCAAGCCTGGCGAAACTAGCGAGGACGGACTCTTTACACTTGATGCTCTTAGATGTATCGGTGCATGTGGTATCGCTCCAGCCGTTAGTATCAACGGTAAGGTTTATCCTAAGGTTGAAGTTGGACAGGTTCCAGAGATTATCGAATCTTATAGAAAGGAGGCATCAGCATGAGTAAGATAACAACAGTTGAAGAGCTTGAGACAAGTGCCGGTGCTTGCACCAAATGTCTTGATGATAAGCTTAGCGGAGCTGATGGAAAGCGTCACATCGTTCTTTGCGGTGGTACAGGATGTCTTTCAAGTAACTCTGCAGAAATCACCAAAAAATTCGAGGAAGTTCTCGAGGCAAAGGGCCTTTCAGATAAGGTTACAGTAAATCAGGTTGGATGCTTCGGTTTCTGTTCACAGGGACCATTCGTTAAGATCTATCCTGAAGATACACTCTATCGTATGGTTAGTATCGATGATGTTGATGAGATCGTTGAGTCAGATATCATCAACAACACAATAGTAGAAAGACTTCTCTATGTTGATCCATCATCTAACGAGAAGAAGACAAAGCAGGAGGATATCAACTTCTATAAGAAGCAGCGTCGTGTTGCTCTTCATGGTTGTGGAGTTATCAATCCTGAGGACATTAATGAAGCAATTGGTATGGGTGCCTTCCAGGGTATCAAGAAAGCTCTTACAATGACACCACAGGAAGTAGTTGATGAAGTACTTGCTTCTGGTCTTCGTGGCCGAGGCGGCGGCGGATTCCCTACAGGTAGAAAGTGGCAGTTCGCATTAAACGTAGATTCTGATCAGAAGTACGTTGTATGTAACGGCGACGAGGGTGACCCAGGTGCATTCATGGATCGTTCTATCCTTGAAGGTAACCCACTTGGAGTTATCGAAGGTATGATGATTGCAGGTTATGCTTTCGGTGCATCAGAAGGTTACTTCTATGTACGTGCTGAGTATCCTATCGCTGTTAATCGTCTTAAGATTGCTATCAACCAGGCTCGTGAAATGGGACTTCTCGGAGAGAATATCCTTGGTTCAGGATTCAGCTTCGACTGTCACATCAGACTTGGTGCTGGTGCATTCGTTTGTGGTGAGGAGACAGCTCTTCTTAACTCTATCGAGGGTAAGAGAGGTATGCCTAGACCTCGTCCTCCTTTCCCTGCAATTAAGGGACTTTGGGAGAAGCCAACTTGCGTTAACAACGTTGAGACACTTGCTTGTGTACCTTATATTCTTCGTGAAGGAGCAGCTGAGTTTGCTTCCGTTGGTACAGAGGGATCAAAGGGTACTAAGGTATTCGCTCTCGGTGGTAAGGTAAATAACGTAGGACTTGTAGAGGTTCCTATGGGAACAACTCTCCGCGAGCTGATTTATGATATCGGTGGTGGTATTCCAAATGGTAAGAAATTCAAGGCTATTCAGACATGTGGTCCTTCAGGTGGATGTCTGACTGAGGAATTCCTTGATGAGCCAATCGATTTCGATAACCTGGTACAGAAGGGATCTATGATGGGTTCCGGTGGTGCTATCGTTATGGATGAAGATAACTGTATGGTTGACGTTGCTAAGTTCTACATGGAGTTCATCTGTGATGAGTCTTGTGGTAAGTGTTCACCATGTCGTATCGGAACAAAGCGTATCCTCGAGATACTTACAAAGATTACAGAGGGCAAGGGTACTATGGAAGACCTTGATACTCTTGAAGAGCTCAGTAAGACAATTCAGACAAATTCACTTTGTGCTCTTGGTCAGACTGCAGCTAACCCTGTTAATTCAACACTTAAGCATTTCCGTGATGAGTATATTGCTCACATCGTTGATAAGAAATGTCCTGCACACGTATGTAAGAGTCTTATGCAGTACAAGATCGATCAGGATAAATGTATCGGTTGTGGACTTTGCGCACGCAACTGTCCTGCAGGCTGCATAGAGAAGACAGATTACATCGCTGAGGGTCACAAGCTTCCATCTATGAAGATTGATCCTGAGAAGTGTGTAAAGTGTGGTCTATGTATGAGTAACTGTAAATTCGCAGCAATTTCTAAGAACTAAGGAGGTAACTACTATGGCGATGGTAAATATTAAAATAGAAGGCATCTCCTATCAGGTAGAGGAAGGACTTACTATCCTCGAGGCTGCTAAGAAGTGCGGTTATGAGATCCCTTCACTTTGTGCATTTAATCACGGTGAGTGCAATCATGGTTCATGCCGTGTTTGTCTCGTTGAGGCAACAGGCGCTAGAGGCCTTGTAGCATCATGTGTATACCCTGTAGCTGAGGGAATGGAAATTACTATTTCTTCACCTAAGGCTACTGCAGCTAGACGTCACAGCGTTGAGCTGCTTCTATCAAACCACAATCAGAACTGCCAGCAGTGTGACAAGAACGGTAAGTGTGAGCTTCTCAATGTTGCATATCTGACAGGTGCTAGAGAAGGTGCATTTGCAGGAGTTCATTCAGAGACTCATCTTGATGAGCTTGCTCCTGGTCTTGTAAGAGATACTTCAAAATGTATCCTTTGTGGTAGATGTATTGAAAGATGTAAGAACGCTCATGGTCTTGGAATCCTCGGATTCGAGAACAGAGGTTTTAACACATTCGTTTCTCCAGCTGAAAACCGTGGATTCAATGATTCACCATGTATCCAGTGTGGACAGTGTGTAAATGTATGTCCTACAGGTGCACTTATGGAGCATTCAGAGATCGATAAGATTGACGTTGCATTTGCTGCCGGCAAGGTTGTTATTGCACAGGCTGCTCCTGCAGTTAGAGCTGCACTTGGCGAGGAGTTCGGATATAAGATTGGAACACCTGTTACAGGTAAGATGGCAGCAGCTATGAGAAGACTTGGATTCGAGAGAGTTTACGATGTAAACTTCGGTGCTGACCTCACAATCATGGAGGAAGGTACAGAGCTTCTTGGACGCCTTCAGAATGGTGGAACACTTCCAATGATCACATCTTGTTCACCAGGATGGGTTAACTATGCTGAGTACAACTATGGTGATCTGCTTCCACACCTTTCATCATGTAAGTCACCTCACCAGATGCAGGGTGCTATCATCAAGTCCTATTGGGCTGAGCAGAATGGTGTTAAGCCAGAAGATGTATTCGTAGTATCTGTAATGCCATGTACAGCTAAGAAGTTTGAGAGACAGCGTGATCAGCTGAAGGTTAACGGACTGGATGATGTAGATGCTGTTATCACAACAAGAGAGCTTGCTCGTATGATCAAGCGTGCCGGTATCAGATTCGACAAGCTTCCAGAGGAAGATTGGGATCAGGATATCATGGGCGACTACACAGGTGCCGGAGTTATCTTCGGTGTTACCGGTGGTGTTATGGAGGCTGCACTTCGTACAGTTTACTTCAAGCTTACTGGTAAGGAGTCAGAGCCTATCGAGTTTAAGGCAGTTCGTGGACATGATGCTGGTATCAGAGAGGCTTCTATCGATATCAACGGAACAACTGTTAATGTAGCTATCGCTTCAGGTATGAAGTCAGCTAAGGTTCTCCTTGATGAGATCAGAGAAGGCAAGTCAAAGTATCAGTTCATCGAGATTATGGGATGTCCTGGTGGATGTATCAACGGTGGTGGTCAGCCTTACGTTCGTGAGTGCTTCCTTCCTAACGAAGATGATGACATCATGGATACATACAAGGAGAAGAGAGCTCAGGCTCTTTACTCAGAGGATGAGAGGCAGACTCTTCGTCAGTCACACAATAATCCTCAGATCATTGATCTGTATGAGAAGTTCCTTGGTGAGCCAAACAGCCATAAGGCACATGAGCTTCTGCATACAACATATGCAGCAAGAGAAGGCTTCAATGAGGTTTAATTACTAAATCAATGTAAACCAAACCCCTCTTAGTAACTCTACTAAGAGGGGTTTTTATTTAACTAATTATCCTTTATTTCATTTACATTTTCTATTCATCTGTAGCCCCACTACAGTCTACGTGACACCTCAGCACACGCTTCCATCGCGTCTATTAGACTTGCTCTGAAACCTGCCTCTTCCAGCACCTGTACAGCCTCAATAGTTGTACCTGCTGGTGAGCAAACCATATCCTTAAGCTCTGCTGGATGTTTTCCAGTTTCGAGCACCATCTTGGCACTTCCAAGAACTGCCTGTGCAGCAAATTTATAAGCCTTTGCTCTAGGCATTCCAAGCTTTACTGCTCCATCAGCCATTGCTTCTATCATCATGAAAACATATGCTGGTGAACTACCGGATACTGCTACTACGCTATCCATCAGATTCTCAGGAACGACTTCTGCCTCCCCAAAGGAGGAAAGTATACTGAGAGCCTTGCTCAGCTCTTCTTCTGTAACCTTACCAGATGGACTAACTCCAGTCATACCCTCTCCTACGAGAGCAGGTGTGTTAGGCATAGTTCTTATTACCTTGAGCTCACGACCAAAAGCTTCGTTATACCAAGCAATGGATTTACCAGCTACGATAGAAATGATGAGCTGTTCCTCTTTTAGGTCTCCCTTTATTTCTTCAGCAACTACAGGAATAACCTGTGGCTTAACAGCAAGAAGAATTATCTCAGACTTAGAAACAACCTCTTTATTATCTGCAGTTACATTTATGCCAAACTCCTTAGCTGCCTTTTCTCTTTCTGCTTCAACAGGTGAGGAGCATATAATCTCTCCACTTGCTATTATTCCTTTTTTTACTATTCCACCGATTATAGCACTTGCCATATTTCCGGCGCCTATTATACCAAGCTTCATACATTTCACTCCCTTACAATAAACTAATAATAGTTTTATACCATTCTGAGATAGTAGTCAATTTGTTTTTGGAAAACAGGCGAGGGTTGTATAAGTCATTTTTGATAATGTCCTATTAAACCACAAATGAAAATGTCCCAATGTGGTATACTATCCTCTCACTTGAGAGGAGGATATGATGAGGAGAATTGACTTAAATATGGATGAACAAAAGAAGTATGAAGTAGTAA
>JAFVAQ010000029.1 GCA_017480495.1 Eubacterium sp.
CCTATATTATCACATCCATTACAAAACTGACATTCCTGCCCGCACACCTCTAAAGATTTATTGACTATCCGAATTCTTTCTTCTCTGGTCGTATCTTTTATCAGAATTGATTTTATACCTTCCATAATCACTACCACCTTCCTTTGTTCGAACTACCGATAATCATTTGTTATATCCTGAAAATCACGAACTCCATCTATATAATCCTTATATACTAGCAGCGGATCCTGATTTTTATACATAGCACATATTCCACAGCTGTCACAGTCACTTATACATTTAAATCTATCTTTAATATAGGATTCTCTTTCTTCTTTAGTAGAATCTTTAATATCAGGAATCATAGTTTTATCCTCTGCCATCTATCTCCTACTATTCTTTCAATTGATAAGATTAGTTTTACTATTATCAGTTTTATTTATCATACTAGATCTTTGTATCATTTGAAAAGCACTTTCCAAAACATTTTGTTTCAGAAAGTGCTTAGTAATCAGTGTTCACTATCTCGGTTTTATAAGTGTTTCAAAACCATATTATCGGGTACTTACCCATACCAAATTGGTACACTTATTGGTACACCAGCGGTCATAAATGTCTGCAAAGCCTTATAAATACTACATTTACTTCTTCTCTGACTTAAGTGTCGGGAAGAGTAAAACATCTCTAATGGCTGGTGAATCAGTCATAATCATTACAAGACGGTCGATACCATATCCGATACCACCTGTTGGTGGCATACCAACCTCAAGTGCGTTGAGGAAGTCTTCATCTGTATGCTCTGCCTCGTCATCACCCGCTTCTGCAAGTGCATCCTGTGCAGCAAATCTCTCACGCTGATCGATAGGATCATTAAGCTCTGAATAAGCATTTGCCATCTCCCATCCATTCATGAAGAACTCGAATCTTTCAACATATTCTGGATTCTCTGGTTTCTTCTTTGTAAGTGGAGATATCTCAATTGGATGATCCATAACAAATGTTGGCTGAATCAGATGCTCTTCTACATATGTTTCAAAGAATAGATTCAGGATATCACCCTTCTTATGGAAATCTTCAAATTCTATATGATGTTCCTTAGCAAGCGCCTTAGCAGCCTCTGTATCTGCAACTTCATTCCAATCTACATTTGCATACTTCTTAACAGCGTCAACCATTGTAATTCTCTCAAATGGCTTACCAAGATCCATCTCTACACCATTATAGGTAATAGTTGTTGTTCCAAGAACCTCCTCGGCAATATGACGATACATATTCTCAGTCAGATCCATCATTCCATGATAGTCTGTATATGCCTGATAAAGCTCCATAAGTGTGAACTCAGGATTGTGACGTGTATCAACACCCTCGTTACGGAAAACTCGGCCTATTTCATAAACTCTTTCAAGACCACCAACGATAAGTCTCTTTAAATACAGCTCCAGTGATATACGAAGCTTAAGGTCCTCATCAAGCGCATTGAAATGTGTCTCGAATGGACGTGCTGCAGCTCCACCTGGATTAGCAACGAGCATTGGAGTTTCAACTTCCATAAAGCCCTGCTCATCAAGGAATCTACGAATGCATGAAATAATCTGTGATCTCTTGATAAATGTATCCTTAACGTCTGGGTTCATTATAAGATCTACATATCTCTGACGATATCTGATATCTGTATTTGTAAGTCCGTGGAACTTCTCAGGAAGAATCTGAAGGGACTTTGTAAGAAGAGTAACTGTATCAGCATGAACTGAAATCTCTCCCATCATTGTACGGAATACGTATCCAGTAACACCAATGATATCTCCAACATCAAGCTTCTTGAAATCAGCATACTCATCTGTTCCAAGCTCATCTCTAGAAACGAACACCTGAATATTTCCACTCTTATCCTGAACGTTACAGAAGGAAGCCTTACCCATAACACGCTTAGACATCATACGTCCTGCAATGCTAACCTTTATTGGGTTTGCATCCATTATTGCACGTCTTTCATTGTAAGCTTCAGTTTTAACAGCTTTTGCCTCTTCTGGCTCCATTCCTTCTGTGTCTGGCATATCCTTGCCAACAAGAAGCTTAGCTTCAAGCGCCTCGTACTCGGCCTTCGCCTCAGCAGCATGGTAACTCTGATCGTACTTTGTTATAACAAAAGGATCCTTTCCTGCCTCTTGGAGATTAGCAAACTTCTCACGGCGAACCTTGAGTAGCTGGTTCAAATCCTGAGTCTGCTGACCCTTTCCGTTATTCTTGTTCTGATTGTTCTGTTCTGACATTTCTTTTTCCTCTCTAAATATGAGTATCCCATAATGTATAAAAACCGCTGGAATAATACTCCAGCGGTTAATGTTCTACACAAAGAGACTAAATTATTTCTCTCTCTTAAAGTCAAGTATCTTATAACTATGTCTTCCGTTTGGAGCATCAACTGTTACTACCTGTCCTACCTTAGAACCAATCAGCTTAGATCCAAGTGGAGATTCGTTAGAAATCTTTCCTTTAAGGATGTTAGCACCAGTTGAACTGGATATTTTGTATGTGAACTCTTCTTTAGACTCCATATCAACAAAGTGCACCTTGCATCCAATATATACAGACTCTGTATCTAAGCTATCTTCATCGATAACTTCAACGTTCTTGAGAATTTTCTCAAGCTCTGCAATACGTGTCTCTATATCTCTCTGCTCATCTTTAGCAGCATCATACTCGGCGTTCTCTGATAAGTCTCCCTGTTCACGAGCTTCTTTAATTTTCTGAGCTATTTCTTTACGACGGTTAACTTTAAGATCAGATAACTCATCCTCTAAGTTTTTAAGCTCTTCGTATGTGACTATGTGCTTTTTTTCTTCTGACATGGGATCTCTCCTTTGAAATATACTATTAATATATTGTCTACATTATTTTGCAGATGACGGGACTCGAACCCGAACCCACGTAATGTGGACATGAACCTGAATCATGCGCGTATACCAATTCCGCCACATCTGCTTAAAACGCCAAAGCCAAGTTTAACACAGCGTTTTGTATGTGTCAACAATGGCTTTGGCAGTATTATCTTAACCTAAATATTATTCTTCAGTAGTAGCATCATCCATACTAGCATCTGTTGCTGAAGCCTTTACTGCATTATCATAAATGAAGTCCATTATCTTTGTATAGAGTACTTCATAATAGTAATCTTCATCTGTGAAACCATACTGCTGATTAAGTGTTTCCTTGTCAGTCAGTCCTGACATCTCCAGAAGCTCCTGAACCTTTGCATCAGCTTCTTCGTCAGTTACAGTAATCTTTTCTTTCTCAGCGATAGTTACAACAACCATCTTCTCTTTGATGTATGTCTGTACTGAGTCCTTGATATTTGACTTGAAATCTTCAAGTGTATATCCATAGTTGCTTAGGTATGTATTAACGTCTACACCATTCGCCTCAGCTTCCTGCTCAACATTATCCATTACCATCTTGATTCTTTCCTCAACTTCTTCCTGAGGATATTCGCTTACAGTACTGTTATCAATAACCTGCTGGAATAATGAATTCTTATCTGAAGCAAGGTCTGACTCTTCTGCATTTTTCTTATACTCATCAAGGAGTGACTTCTCATACTCCTCAACTGTTGTATAATCTGTAGCACTAGCTACAAGTGCATCATCATACTTTGGCTCTTCTTTTTCTACTATATAATTAAGAACTGTCTTGAATACAGCATCCTTACCAGCAAGGTCAGCGCTGCCATAATCATCTGGGAATGTAACCTCAACGTCAAATGCATCTCCAGGGCTGTGTCCCATTATCTGCTCCTCGAATCCTTCTATATATGTTCCAGATCCAAGCTCGAGATCAGTTCCTGCACCCTGTGTGCTTCCACCGTCAAATTCCTCACCGTCGATAGAACCTACATAATCAATGTTAACTGTATCGCCCTCTGTAGCGATTCCTGTCATCACCTTATTCTCCTTAGTATTCTGAGAGATAAGATTCTGAATATCATACTGAATGCTATCCTCTGTGACTGGAGTCTGTGTAGGTACATATGATACACCCTTGTACTCGCCAAGTGTTACATACTTGCTATACTCCTTTGCCATATCCTCGATAACACCTTTTGATTTGTTTCCACATCCTGAGAATAATGATATCATCATTACTACTACAAGAAGGGCACTAATCTTTCTGAACTTCATAATAAGCATCCTTTCACTTTTACTAATGAATAGTCTTTTCAATAAAATTTCCGTTTTCATTCAACCGTATGATAATAACATACAAACCTTTAAAAATAAAGTATATTTTATTTTTTCCCTTCTTTTTTCACAATATTTACAAAAAGAATTGCAGATGCTATAATTTTTTTCTGTAATTAAGGAGGGCTCTAAAATGGTCCAGATAACAAATGTAAATATAAAGAAACTTAGTCCAAATGCGACTATCCCAACCTATGGTTCGGACTATGCAGCTGGCGCTGATCTGTACGCTTGTATAGATAGTCCAATTACTTTTGAGCCTGGTGAAACTTATTTAATAAAAACTGGTTTATCAATGGAAATTCCTATTGGCTATGCTGGTCTTATATATGCAAGAAGCGGTCTTGCCTCCAAAAGAGGCCTAGCTCCTGCGAATAAGGTCGGAGTTATAGACAGTGATTATCGTGGCGAAATAATGGTTGCACTTCACAATCATTCAACAGAGCCACAGACAATCGAACCAAACGAAAGAATCGCACAGCTTGTAATAACACCTTATATACAAGCTGCGTTTAATGAAGTAGATGAGCTATCTGACACCGTTCGCGGTGAAGGTGGATTTGGTTCCACCGGAACAAAATAGTAGTGAATATATTCTAAAATTCTATTCTTTTATATACATCGAAGTCTACGGATTTTTCGTAGGAGAAGCTAGAATCTATATCATTCTTCCACTCTCCATACAGTTCTTCCATATATGCATTCTTCTTAGTTTTTATTATATCTTCCTTATGCAGGTCTGTCGCATTTCTATCTGTCAGCGCCTTCATATAGAAGATATGATATCCGTACTCGGATTCAGTAACCAAGCTGTAGGAGCCATCCTCTAAGCTATACAAGCTGTCATATATCTCCTCACCATAGATACCCTTTATCTCTGAAGGAGTCATAGTATAATACGATGAATTCTGCAACCCATAGTATTCCGCTAGTCCCTCTATATTTGTACTATTTGAATTTGATGAGGAAGTTCCATCATTGATTCCACTCTCTATCGGATTAATCAGAGTATTATACGCCTGAACCGCTCTATCATACTGAGCTGCCTTCTCATCCTCGGAGAAGCCTGTTACGTCTCCACTAGATGCAACTGCATAACACTCGAAATAAAGGTCATAAAATGTTGTCTCGCGCGCCTCTTCATCAGAAACCTCTATTCCAGCCTCACCTATAATCTTGTCATAAACCTTTCGAGCTACCATATTTTCCTGCATAACAGACTTAACTAGATCATAGGACAGCTGCATATCATGAATCTGATCATCTGTCAGCTTAGCATAGAAGGCATCCGTTTCACTGGCAACCATCTTCTCATCATCCTCTGTCAGAGCAACCTTATAGTCTGAAGCCTTTGCATTCAGCATCTTAACATGTACGATATTTTCTATAATATCTCTTCTGGTCACATCCTCCATGTTAGCGGTATCATCCTTGCTAACGGAAATGCTGGTTCCCCAGATCTCATTTCCATATATTGTTTCATAATCCTCAATAACTGTGTTTGCATATAGATACACCTCACCAAGAGATACATCCTTACCCGCATATCTAAATACTGCGTCTGCATTTTCCTCTGCTATCTCTGCCTCTCCGCAACCAACGGTAACAAGAACTAGCGCAGCCATTAATATTGCCGCCAGATAGCTTCTGATTTTTCCCTTGTGAAATGTCATTCAACTAACCTCTTATTCATCCTTATCTTTTATGATAAGATTCTCATTTATATCATTTATTACTTCTTCTATCTTCTCGAGCATGTTGTCCTGAACTAAGCTTGATGTCTTAACAGAGAAGCCCGATTCCTTTGCAGTTATAAGCCTCATATCACCCTTATACTTTTTGATAAACCTGGACACCTTCGTCACATCTATTGGCGCATCGTCCTTGATAATATATTCAACTCTATCCTGCCTATATCTAAGAAATGTTATATACGCCTTATGAGCCATCGCTTTGATAAGCGCCACTCTCATAAGTCGCTGCATCGTCTTCGGAACAGGTCCGAATCTATCCTCCGCCTCGTCAACTATATCACCTATATCATCTTCTGTTTCAATATGTGATATTCTCTTATACATTTCAAGCTTCAGATATTCATTTCGGACATACTCATCCGGGATAAATGCGTCTACAGGGATATCAACAGAAGTATCAAAATCCTCTTCGACCTTTTCTCCCATCTTCGTACGTATAGCCTGACTGAGCAGCTTTACATATAGGTCATATCCAATTTCTTCCATATGACCAGACTGGCTACTGCCGAGAACATTTCCCGCTCCACGAATCTCCAAGTCTTTCATGGATATTTTATATCCTGAACCCAATTCTGTAAACTCCCTAATTGCAGAAAGCCTCTTCTCAGCAACCTCTTTGATTACCTTATCTCTTCTGTACATCAGAAAGGCATAACTGGACCTGTCTGATCTACCAACACGACCACGAAGCTGATACAGCTGAGCAAGTCCGAAGTTATCTGCATTATGGATAATAATCGTATTAACATTCGGAATGTCGAGACCTGTTTCAATTATGGTAGTTGAAACCAGAACATCTATCTCTTTATTTATGAAAGCGTGCATGATATTTTCAAGCTCTCGCTCCTTCATCTTGCCGTGAGCAAACTCTATCCTAGCATTCGGTATCAGAGCTCTAAGTTCTAATGTCACTCGCTCTATATCATCTACTCTATTATATACATAGTAGATCTGACCGTTACGAGACAGTTCCCGGGCAATCGCCTCCTTGACTATTTCCTTGTCGTACTCCATTACATAGGTCTGTATAGGACGTCTATCTACTGGAGGTTCTTCTAGAAGGCTCATGTCTCTTATTCCTATAAGACTCATATGAAGAGTTCTTGGAATAGGAGTTGCCGTCAGCGTTAGAACATCCACCGTATTCTTTAGCTGCTTAATAGTCTCTTTATGCTTAACACCGAATCTCTGTTCCTCGTCAATGATCAGAAGTCCGAGCGCCTTATAAGCTACGTCCTTAGAGAGAAGTCTGTGTGTTCCTATAACTATATCCACACTTCCATTTTTCAGTCCTTCAAGAATCTCTTTAGCTTCCTTAGTGGTGCAGAATCTAGAAAGCACTCTGATATTAACAGGATAATCCTTCATTCTCTCTGTGAAGGTTGAGAAATGCTGTTCTGCCAGAATAGTAGTTGGAACCAGATAAGCAACCTGTCTTCCATCCTGAACTGCCTTAAAGGCAGCTCTAATGGCAACCTCGGTTTTACCAAAGCCGACATCTCCACAGATTAGGCGGTCCATTATTTTGTCGCTTTCCATATCCCTCTTGGTATCAAGTATTGCATTATACTGATCTGGTGTTTCCTCATAAGGAAACAGCTCCTCAAATTCCTTCTGCCAGATAGTATCCTCTGAAAACTGATAGCCCTTCTTGTTCTGTCGAATAGCATAGAGCTGAATTAGTTCGTCCGCTATATCATCAACATGAGATCTAACTCTCTCTCGAGTCTTGTTCCACTCATTTCCACCCAGCTTATTCAGCTTTGGTTTTCTGGAATCCTTGCTAGCAAACTTTCCTATCAGACTCAGCTGTTCAACTGGAATAAATAGTTTACCACTGTCAGCGTAATCTATATGTATATAATCTCGTTCTCTTCCATCAGAGGTACGAACCTTTTCTATTCCTTTATAGATACCGATTCCATGTCTCTCATGAACGACATAGTCTCCAACACCTATCTCATCTATACTTCCGTACTTTTCACCTTCATATTTAGGAGGAAGCTTCTTTCTACGTTTTCTTCCGCTGTCCGCTCCAAATATCTCGCTCTCATTTATTATTACAAGCTTAACCTCTGGAATTCTTATACTTTCCTCAAGATTACCTGTAGTAACCATAACCTCGCGAGGCTGTAAAACTCTCGACTTGCTACTGGAGAAAAATGCCATTATATCTTCATCTACAAGAGACTGAACGAGTCTCTTCGCCCTAGTCTGAGATGGAGATACAATCATTATCCCGTAATCTTCATTTCTCCATTTTCTTATATCTGTAAGGAGTTTGCTGGTATTACCCTTATAAGACTCAACACCCTTAGTTTCAAAATGATACGAATCCTTGAAGACCAGTGTTCCTTCAGAGTAGAAGAACTCCGACATAGAAACCGTCTTCATCTTCGATAATCTTCCAACTATCTCGTCGCTGCTAAAGAGTACCTCTGCCTGCTTTGGAAGTATATAACCACTTTCAAGTCTGGCCTTCATAGATATAGCGAATTCATTAGAATGAGCAACCGCTCTCTCCTCGACCTTTGCCGGATCATCTATGAAAACTGGCACATCCTTAGGAAGATAATCCAGAAATGACACAGTATCGGTAAAGAAATAATTAACTAAGCTGTCCAGACCAGATGTAGAGTTATACTCAACAACCTCTTCCTTAACATGTTTAATATAAGATCTTAGTCTAGCATAAGACTCAGTCTCAAACTTTTCCTTGAAGACCTTAGCGACTCTTTCGCCCTCTTCCTCTATTTCATCTATACCTCTTTTGATACGAGCAGCACTCAGGACGTACTCACTACTTGGCAGAATATCGAAGCTCTCGCAGCTTTCTATCGATCTCTGTGTGCTCTCATCAAAATATCTAATAGAATCAACCTCATCGCCGAAGAACTCAACTCGACAAGGGCACTCTTCTGTAAGAGGGTATATATCAAGTATACCTCCACGTACAGAAAACTGCCCACGTGCATCAACTACCGCAACATTTTCATAACCCAGCATGATAAGCCTACGTTTGATATCCTCCAGCTCTATCTCCTGACCTACTGAAAGGCTAAAGGCGTGTCTCCGGTAATATTTCATATCCGGGATTTTATCCATCAGTCCATCAACAGTGGTTATGATAACTGTTCTTTCGTTCCTATATATTCTTTTAATGATTTCCAGTCTTTTAGCAGACGTTAGATTACCATGAACATCGGCATAATAAAACAGAGCATCCTTCGCAGGATACAGATATACATCTCGATCAATAAACCTGTAGTCCTGAAAGAGCTTGTCAGCTCTAGCTCTGTCATATGTCACAATGAGTGAAAAGAGGCTATCACTTCGCAGAGCCTCCATAAGCAGCGGTTCTGCGCATCTTGTAACCCCCCACATACTGGCAGGGTAGCCCTTTTTCTGTAATCTGGTTAGCGTCTTACTCTCTCTAACCGGTTTTACAAGTGACTCCATATGGTCAACCTTAATTATATTTATTCATGGCTGAAGCTGCTCCAGCCATTATTATCTCTTCACATGCAAGAACAGCTCTACTCACACTATCTCTTACATCCTCTAACTGTTCCTTGGGAAATCTTCCAAGTACATGATCTATTAAGTCAAAGTTTTCAGGCTTATGTCCAACACCAATCTTAATTCTATCAAACTCTTCAGTTCCGATATTCTGAATGATGCTCTTTATTCCATTATGACCGCCTGCGCTACCATGACTTCTAATTCTAATCTTACCCACATCCAGATCTATATCATCGTAGATAATTATCAGATCCTCTGCAGTGCATTTATAGAAGTTAAGAAGTTCTCTTACTGATTCACCACTTAGATTCATAAAGGTCTGAGGCTTCGCCAGCACAACCTTTTCTGTACCAATGAAACCATGTCCAGTAACAGCCTTACATTCCTTCTTATTAAAGGGAATATCGAAATGATCCGATATTCCTGTTATAGCCGAGAAACCCATATTGTGACGGGTACCTGCATATTTAATTCCTGGATTTCCTAGTCCAACGATTATCTTCATTCTTTCCTAGCCTGCATGATTGCCTCAGCCTCTTCCAACTGGGCGATTGTATTAACACCTAGTATCTCATTGTTATCTTCAACAGGAAGAGCATTTATCTTGAGTCCAGCATTCTTAATGATGGCAACTGTGTCTGTCAGATAATATTCTCCCTGAGCATTATCATTAGTGAGAAGACCAAGGCTTGCATTTAGTGCTTCCGCATTAAATACATACATGCCTGAATTGATTTCTTTTACTTCAAGCTCTTCTTCTGTACAATCCTTATGTTCAACTATCTTAATAAAGTTTCCATCTGCATCTCTTATGATTCTTCCATATCCTGTAGGATCCTCCATTATTGCAGATAAAACAGTAACTCCATTCGATTCATGCTTATGCTTCTCATACAGCTTGTGAATAGTATCTGCTGTTATAAGAGGTGTATCTCCACAGAGAACCATTACATCTCCTTCATTACCCAGAAGACTCTGCGCACATTTTACCGCATGGCCAGTACCCAGCTGTTCTCTCTGCTCAGCAAACTCAACATAGTCAACTATCTCTCTTTTAACAAGCTGACCCTGATATCCTACTATTACTATAACGTCCGTAGCACCTGCATCCTTAGCTGCCTGAATAGTGTAATGCACCATTGGCTTACCATCTACCTTATGAAGAACCTTTGGTAGATCCGATTGCATGCGAGTTCCTTTTCCCGCTGCAAGAATGACTGCCTTAAACTTATCCATAGTATTTTCATACTCCTCTCAAAACCTTTATACAAACGAGTGAATTAAAGCTCTGTATTAAAACAGACGTATTATAGCAGAAATGTAAATAACAAACAAGCAGGTCTTTTACGACCTGCTTGCCCCTATAATATCATATTTAGTTTTATATAGCCGCTTCTTCTCCAGAAGTCTCCTCATACTTTGTAAGTATAAGCTCCTGTATACGGCTTCTAGTCTCGGAATTAATAGGATGAGCTATATCTCTATACTCTCCATCAGATGACTTGCGACTTGGCATCGCGATAAACAGCCCCTTCTCACCTTCTATAACTTTTATATCATGAATAACGAATTCATTATCTATAGTTATAGAAACGACCGCTTTCATCTTCCCTTCTTTATCTACTTTTCTTACTCTTACATCTGTGATTTCCATATCTTGCTACCTCCCAAAAATACTACAGTGTATATCTAAAGCTCTTCTCTATTACTATCTTTGGATTACCTACCTCACCGGTATGAACCGTATTCGCCTTAATAGTATCTCTACTCTCGACTATACAATTCTCAATGTAGCAGTTATCACCGATATGTACATCATTAAGAATGATCGAGTTCTTGATAACACAATTATTACCCACGTATACCTTTTTAAACAGAACTGAATTCTCAACAGAACCATTTATGATACATCCACTTGCTATAAGCGAGTTAGATGTAACTGCATCACCATTAAACTTGGCTGGCGGAAGATCCTCAACCTTTGTATAAACACCCGGTGTTGTACGGAAGAAATGATCTCTTACCTCTGGATTCAGGAAATCCATATTAGTCTTAAAATATGAATCTATAGAACCTATGTTTCTCCAATAAGAATCAAGGCTATAAGCGTTAATGCGCTTTACATTCTTATATCTGATAAGGATATCCTTAACAAAATCTGTTCTTCCCTCTGCAGCACATGTCTCCAATAGTTCAATCAATTGACGACGTCTTACTACATAAACACCAATAGATGCGGTTGTTGTCTCTGCAACTAGAGGTTTCTCCTCAAAGTCCAGAACTCTTCCATTATCTCCGACCTTTACTACACCAAATCTGGAAATGTCATCTTCATCAGCTCTTATTTCCTTTGTTACAATTGTGATATCAGCATTCTTAGCTATGTGATCTTCCAGAACCTTATTGTAATCCATCTTGTAAACACCATCACCTGATGCAATTACAACATATGGCTCATGGGCATCCTTTAGGAATCCAATGTTCTGATACAACGCATCTGCAGTACCTTTGTACCAATAGCTGTTTGTTGCCGTTATTGTAGGTGTGAAGATATAGAGTCCACCTTGCTTTCTACCGAAATCCCACCATTTTGAAGAATTAAGGTGTTCATTCAAGGATCTTGAATTGTACTGTGTGTAAACAGCCACCTTCTGAATATGGGAATTTGACATATTTGATAAAGAAAAATCAATTGCTCTGTAGCATCCTGCCATTGGCATAGCTGCTGTAGCACGTTTCGCTGATAAGTCTCCCATACGGCTGCTGTTTCCACCTGCCAGAATTATACCTATAGCTCTCATATTATTCACCTGCCTCTCTGATTATTGAGCCTCCACCTGGTAGTAATCCATCAGGATAATCCTCAGGCGTTGTCTCTCCGAGAATAGCAGTATTCTTTCCGATCTTAACATCATCAGGAATAACAGAATTCTCTCCAATAGTTACGAGGTCAAATGCATAAACCGAAGGCTTATAGTCATTCTCTGCAGGCTCACCCACACCGAGCTCTACATTTTTGCCAATTCTAACTCCCTCAGCCAGGATAGCCTTATCAATGATTGCTCCATCACCAATCTCAACATTGTTCATGATGATAGAATCCTTGATAACAGCACCCTTTCCAATCTTTACAGCCGAGCCAATAACAGACTTTTCAACGTTTCCATATATTTCAGTACCTTCTCCAACGATACTCTTTATTACGCTGCTGCCCGGTGCAATATACTGAGGTGGTAGATTGTCACTCTTAGTATATATTCTCCAGAATTCTTCATATAAGTTGAATTCAGGAATAATATCAACAAGTTCCATATTAGCCTCCCAGTAAGAACCGAGAGTACCAACATCCTTCCAGTAGCCCTTATAATCATAAGCAACTATCTTCTTGCCCTCTTGATGACAAGCTGGAATAACGTGCTTACCGAAATCGCAGGAAGGTGTGTCCTTCATTTCAATAAGCTTCTCCTTCAGGAGCTTCCAGTTGAAGATATATATACCCATCGAAGCCTTGTTGCTACGAGGATGTTCAGGCTTCTCTTCAAACTCCTGAATAACATTGTTGTCATCTGTAATAACAACACCAAATCTACTAGCCTCTTCCATCGGTACCTGATAGGTAGCGAGTGTAACATCAGCATGCATAGATTTGTGGAAGTCCAGCATTACTTCATAATCCATCTTGTAGATATGATCTCCAGAAAGAATGAGAACATAATCAGGATTGTAGTAATCCATGAACTCTAAGTTCTGATAAATAGCATTCGCAGTACCTGTGTACCAAGAAGCATTATCTGAACTCTCGTATGGCGGAAGAACCGTAACACCTCCAAAATTTCTATCCAGATCCCAAGGCATACCAATACCGATATGCTGATTTAGACGAAGAGGTCTGTACTGAGTAAGTACACCAACGGTATCAATTCCCGAGTTAATACAGTTACTGAGAGGGAAGTCAATAATTTTGTACTTTCCACCGAAAGCAACTGCAGGCTTTGCAAGCTTTGAGGTGAGAACACCCAGACGGGATCCCTGGCCACCAGCAAGAAGCATTGCGATCATTTCCTTCTTTACCATATTGTCACTCCTTTTTAGTATAAATAATGTGCCATTTTTGTGGTCTCGCGACCACAATACAAGTCTTATTTATTATACCACTTAAAGAGGTTTTTTGAAACACTTTTTTGGATATTATTACTTGAAAATGTCTATTATTATATAGCGTTTTGTACATGTTGCACAAAAAATCAAGGATAAAACAAAAATCAGCCTTTAAAACATACTAGTTTAAGGCTGATTTTTTGTCATTTTTAACAAAGATTTGATATTTTATTATTACTGTTTTCCAGTTTTTATAGCCTCTGTTACTGCTGTTGCAAGTCCTGTTATACCTGCAAGATCAGCTGGAACTATAAGCTTATTAGCAGGTCCTGCTGCTGCTCTTTCGAATGCTGCAAGTCCCTTAACAGCTATAGTATTCTGTGATGGAGCTGCCTCATTCATCATCTTGATAGCATCTGCTTCCGCCTGCTGTACCTGACGAATAGCCTCAGCATTACCCTGTGCTCTCTGGATAGCTGCTTCTCTCTGAGCCTGAGCCTCTAAGATAGCTGCCTGCTTCTTAGCTTCTGCCGCAAGGATAGTAGCTTCCTTATCAGCTGTTGCACGGAGGATCTTAGCTTCCTTCTCACCTTCAGATACTGTGATAGCTGCCTGCTTCTCACCTTCAGCTCTGATGATCTGCTCACGTCTCTCACGCTCTGCCTTCATCTGCTTCTCCATTGACTCCTGGATAGCAGCTGGTGGCATGATATTCTTAAGCTCTACACGATTAACCTTGATTCCCCATGGATCAGTAGCCTCATCCAGTGTAGCCCTCATCTTAGAGTTGATTGTCTCACGAGATGTAAGTGTCTGGTCAAGCTCGAGATCACTGATGATATTACGAAGTGTTGTAGCTGTAAGATTCTCGATAGCAGCAAGTGGATTCTCAACACCATAGCAGTAAAGCTTAGGATCTGTTATCTGGAAGAAAAGAACTGTATCTATTCTCATTGTAACATTATCCTTTGTGATAACTGGCTGTGGTGGGAAATCAGCAACCTGCTCCTTAAGGGATACTCTACGAGCAACCTTATCAATGATAGGAACCATCATATGAAGTCCCACGCCCCATGTTGCTGTATATGTACCGAGACGCTCGATAACATATGCATTTGCCTGACGTACAACGCGAAGTGCGCTGCAAAGCAGAATAATTGCAATTACTAAAATAATTATTAATGCTGGCATAATACTTAAAACCTCCTCAATCCTTGTATAGATTATTATTAATACCATTTATATTTATTATGGATACTTGATCCTAATAAATCAATTACATTACATCAGAAAGCTCTCTTCTGACAAAAAGCTTAGTACCTTCGATTCTCTCTATCTTAACAAGAGTTCCTTCTGGAATAACGCTTCCGTCGTCTGACACTGCACGCCACTCCACATCGCCTATCTTCAGCATACCTGTACCGGCATTATTATCAACCTCTACAAGTATCTTCTCGGTACGACCAATCATACTATCAGTATTGGTCTTCTCGTTTCCGATAGCGAGATGTTTCTTGGCCAGCGGACGCATAGCCACAAGAAGTATCGTAGATACTACTATAAATGCTACAATCTGTAGCCATAATGGTCCACCCATATATCCTATCACAGCTGAAACTATTGCGCCACCTGTAAACCATATAGAAGTTAGACCAAGGGAAACAATTTCTACTATGAGAGTTATAGCCGCAACTATAACCCAGAATATACCAAAATTCATACTTTTACCTTTCTAGATATTTATCTCTCTGCCATACCAGAAATATTGATTATTCCAAGCTTTCCAGTATTTACATCTTCACCAATCCATACCTGTCCGTCTCCAAGACAGATACCACCGCTATTTGCGAACATATCCTTGCAAGTTTCTGCTTCCATAGATTCAAGATCCGCACTAGCGATTGATTTTCCTTCACAATAGTTCATGAAATCCTCAGCATTGTTACAGGTAACATCTGGATACATTGTTATTGGATATAGAATCATCTGTGAAAGAGCTGTATAGTTTGACTCTGTATAAGCTTTCTTTACTTCTGCAGCATAGCTTTCTACTGTCTGTTTATCAAAATTTGTAGCTACCACGTAGAAATCAGAATCGTCGGATGAACCAGAGTTACTATCGTCAGCAGCTTTTTCCTCTGCAGCAGCTTCTGTTGTATCAGCAGCTGCAGCCTCAGTGGTTGCAGCTGCTGTAGTTGCCTCAGTTGTAGCTTCTGTAGTTGCAGCTGTAGTAGCTTCTGTAGTAGCCTCTGTAGTCTTCTTAGCTTCCTTCTTAGACTTGTCATCCTTTTTATCCTTGCCACATGCAACAAGTGATAAAACTAGTACGAATAAAATAACACCAGTAAGTATTTTTTTCTTCATCCTAGTTCTCCTTGTAATAATTGATAAGGCATCCGCTTGTTATAATAGTACGTTCATCATCTGTAAGCTCTCCCAGCTTCAGGGATATTTCCTTCATACCCTTATTAACGATATAAGCTTTGATAACTTCTGCCTTCTCTTCAACTGCCTTACGAATATCAGGAACAAATACATAGTCTCCATTCTCGAATCCGTATGGATTATCTATACTTACATCAACTGCTGTGTCATCCATAATAAATGGAAGCATTCCCCAGTTGATAAGGTTTGATCTATATCTCTTAGTTGCATATTCACGAGCTATATTAGCCCAACCACCAAGAACCTTCTGGCAGGAAGCAGCCTGCTCACGAGCAGAACCATCACCTGGCTTAACTGCATAGATTGTACTACCAAATCCAGTATTCTTATGATTAACTGAATTGAACTTCTCTTTGATAACTGGCATAACCTGTTTGATATCAGGATATACCTCACAAGGATGTCCACCCTCTTCGCGAACTATCTCTAACTGGTGGAATTCCTTAGCACGTCCTACATACTCAGGATCCTTACGAGACAGTGTAAACTCAGCAAGTCCGATAGGATTTGATCTAAAGCTTGATGTCTCACCTGAAGGAATCAGCTCATCTGTTGTAGTAACTGGATCAGTAATTACAGAGCAAACCTTGAGCAGAAGATTCTCTGTAAGTGCTGGCATAGCTGGCCATGGCTTAATGTTTGGTCCCTGCTTCAGCTCCTCTTCTGGTCTGGCTTTCTTCCATCCGTCGTAAACTCTATTTTCATAGATTGACTTATCAAAGAAATATTTAGGTCCTGTATATTCTACATCTATATCTGTTGCTGGTGTAAGGAAGCCCTTATTAACAGCAGTAGCTGCAATTGAACGAGCATCCATAAGTGCAACGGAACTAATCTGTCCATTCTGTATCTTAGATCCTTCACGGTTAGGGAAGTTACGGGTTGAATGTCTGATAGAAAGTGCATTATTAGCTGGTGTATCTCCTGCACCGAAGCAAGGTCCACAGAAGGCTGTCTTGATAATAGCACCTGTCTTCATAATATCAGCAGCACGTCCATTATTAACAAGCTCCATCATAACCGGCATACTTGCAGGATAAACATCAAGTGTAAATTCATCATTACCGATATATGAACCCTTAAGTATATCCGCTGCATCGCAAATATTCTCGAAGCCACCACCGGCACATCCAGCAATGATACCCTGCTCTACATAGAGCTTACCATCACGAATCTTATCTGTAAGCTTAAATTCAACATTTCCTGTCAGCTGCTTCTTACCATTCTCCTCGCACTCATGAAGAATATCTTTAAGATTTGCATTTAACTCTTCAATAGTAAATGTATTTGATGGGTGGAATGGAAGCGCAATCATAGGACGAACCTTTGAAAGATCTACATATACAACACCATCATAGTAAGCAACGTCTGCTGGCTTCATTTCTTTATAAGCTTCTGGTCTGTAATGAGTCTCGAACCAATCCTTAGTCTTCTCATCTGTCTTCCAAATGGAGCTAAGGCAGGTAGTCTCTGTTGTCATTACATCAACGCCGATACGGAAGTCTGTACTGAGCTTATCAACTCCAGGTCCTACAAACTCCATAACGCTGTTCTTAACATATCCATTCTTAAATGTGGCTCCGATAAGAGCAAGGGCCACGTCCTGAGGACCAACACCCTTTACAGGCTCACCATCAAGATAAATAGCGATTACCTTTGGAGCCTTAACATCATAAGTTCTTCCAAGGAGCTGCTTAGCAAGCTCTCCACCACCTTCACCGATAGCCATTGTACCAAGAGCACCGTAACGTGTATGACTGTCTGAACCAAGTATCATAGCACCACATTCAGCAAGCTCTTCACGTGCATACTGATGGATAACAGCCTGATGAGGAGGAACATAGATTCCACCATACTTCTTTGCAGCAGATAGACCAAACATATGGTCATCTTCATTTATAGTACCACCTACTGCACAAAGTGAGTTGTGGCAGTTAGTCAGAACATAAGGTATAGGGAACTCCTTAAGTCCTGATGCTCTAGCAGTCTGAATAATACCTACAAATGTAATATCATGAGAAGTCATCTTATCAAACTTAATCTTGAGATTCTCCTCATCTCCTGATGTATTATGGCTTGTCAGAATACCATGTGCTATAGTACCCTTTCTAGCCTCTTCCTTGCTAGTGTTCACACCCTTAGCGGCAAGCTCAGCTTCATCTGTAACGAGCTCAGTACCCTTAACAAGGTATGCACCTGTTTCATACAACTTAACCATCTTTTTCCTCCTAGAATTTTATGTAAACCTTAATGGTCTTTAGCTTTAGTTTTTAGCTGTTCTCTTTTTTCTTATTTGTAAAGAAGCTAAATACAAATGCAATCGCATAAAGAATTATAGTTGCAAATAGAAGAAGATCATAGCATCTAGTCGCAACACTTGGACTTGTAGCTTTCAGTATCACTTCAGACATATTGTTACCTGTAAGTCCAGCAACTGCCCAAGCAGAAAGTGTTATACCATGTATCTTAGATATATTATTCATTCCAAAGCGAGAGGAAAGAAGTGCTGGAAGGGTTGAGAAACCGCCTCCATATCCAAGATTGATAACCATTAGTAATGCTATAATACTTACCTTATATAATCCACTTCCCTCTGACAGAAGCCACATAAGTAAAGTAAAGCCTGTAAACAGAACAGAGCTTGCAAATATGATTTTATATACAAGAACTCTATCCTTCATTTTATCCGAAATAGTCGAATAACCTATGCGACCAAGCGCATTACAAGCCGCAGTAATTGATGGGACTACCGCCACTATAGTAATTACAAAATCTGTCGCATTAAATGTAGACTGAAGTATCTGCTTTTCATAAGTGATAAGCATAAGTCCACAATGTATATTGATGTAGAACATAAGCCAGATGAAGATAAATATAGGATTCTTCAAAAGCTCTAATAACTTGAAATCGCTATGTTTATCATCACTTTCAACCCAGCCCTCAGGTTTTCTGAGAAGTATATGTCCCGCAAACATCATAATGAAATATATAGTTCCCAGTATATAGAACATAGCCGATATTCCATATGCCGTTTGAAGTCTCTCCATAATTGGAGTTGCAATAGCTTTGGCAAGTCCAAAGCCCATGATAGAAATTCCTGTAGCAAGTCCCTTCTGATCAGAGAACCATAGCATAAGTGTTTTTACCGGAGTAAGGTATCCCACTCCAAGTCCTATTCCCATTATGCATCCATAAAAAATATATATACCAATTAGAGCAGGAACGCCCTTCATAAACTGAATTACCAGTCCAGTACCAATCATACCGACAGTAAAACATATACATGAAATAAGAGAAGACTTATGAATATCCTTCTCCACTATCTTTCCTGCAAAGGCAGCTGACATTCCTAAGAAAAATATAGCCAGTGAAAATGCCCAGCCGGTCCCAAATGTGCTGACCCCTATTTGGTTTGCAATCGCTTCCTTAAATGTACTCCAGCAATAAACTGTTCCTATGGAACAATGAATAAGCAACGCTGGAATTGCCGCTCTGACCCATCTGTTATTCATACCAACTCCTATTTATACCCCAATAACTATCTACTGTTCCTGTTTGTTATGAGTTTTCTTAAACTCATCCATTTCCCTATACAGCAAATATGAACTCTTCTCGCTAGTATGCTTGACTGTGTAGAGCGCATCATCCGCCTTCTTATAAAGATCTTCTATATCATTTGTATCTGATGGTATATCTGCGATACCTATACTTGCAGATATATTAAAAGTATGACTCATCGTTTTGCCATCTTCAGTATTAAGGGTTGCATCGATTGGTTCATCCATAGCTTTACATATCAGGTCAGCTATTCCACGAACAGCAACCTCATTAGTAGCATTCTTGAAGATAACGAGGAACTCATCCCCACCCATACGAACAGATATACATCTATCCTGCTTTAGATTTCCAAGTCTTCTACCAACCTCACGAAGTACCACGTCCCCCATATCGTGACCATAATTATCATTAATCGGTTTAAAATAGTTAAGATCCAAAGAATATAGCGCTATAGGATAGGTACTTCCATCCTTTACAAGTTTTTCCAGATGCTCCATACCATATCTACGGTTGTAGAGCTTTGTCAGCGCATCTGTATTGGATACATATTCCAGGTGGTCATTAGCCGCCTGAAGCTCCTTGACCTTCTCTTCTACCATCTTCTCAAGTCTGGCCGTTTCATCCTTCTGTCTGGCCAGAAGTTCTTCAGCAAGGGCATTTGCCTGAACTGTCTTACACATAATGAGATATGCAAGAGCAACTATTATCATCAGAAGCAGCATATTACTTCCAAAAAAATGAACCGAATATAGAATAACTGATAAAACAAGAATAAAAATAACGTTGAACCATGGAACATATTTTTCTTTCTTAGAAACTCTATCCTTAGGTGTAATAACCTTTTCTCCTATATCAGGTATCATCCAGGCGAAGCTATATACAAGAATACACAGATAATAAATTATATCTATATAATCGTTTTCAGGATCTTTGTTGATGATCATCATGTAGGTAAAGCGTATCTCAATCAAGCTGAATACAAGCATGGAGACAAGTATCATATAGAACGCTTTATGATGTCCCTTTGTACCAGTTCTACCAAGAACGATCACTGCAATCATTATAGAGAATACTGAAACAAAGAAATATAAGAGTAAGTCGACAAGTTCAACCGAAATACCATGATTATAATTATGATAGTTAATAGCAAATCTATAACCAATAACAGAGGTTACAATTGCGACCGCAAAGGCATTTACAGCTATTCTCTGATAGTCACTTTTCTTAAATACGTCTCTACAATAAACTATTGCTCCAAGCAGAAATACATAATCCGAAACTAGATACATATTATCTGATATATGTTCAACAATAGGCATACTTCCACCACGCATGGAGTTATACGCCCAGAATATATCTCCCAGTAGCCATACTAAAATGCCTAGGAAAAAACATATTCCTGTCCGATTATATTTTCCTGTCGTTCCCAGTGAAATGTAGATAAGTGCGGCCATACTAGCTGATAAAAAAACAGTCTCAATATCAGTAAATAGTACCCATCCAAGTAGTGTTGCCACAACAAAAATAACAAATAATGCTGCCGCTACTATTTGCAATACTCTTCTGTTTTTATAATAGCTATAGTCGTTGAATCTACTCATTAAATATCCTCTTCTAAAACCTATCAGATATCCTCTTCTACATCTGGAAGCTTGAGAGTTGTAAGGCTGTTAGCATCTATATTCGGCTCACTCACCACTCTAGTTGCCTGTCTCTCCACGCAACGTTCGAAGTAGTTACGAACCTCTCTGGCATTTGCAAAATGCTTCTCGTGCTTTTCTGCTATATGCCTCAGATACTGGTCGATGTACTCTCTAGCCTCTTTATTCATTACATAATCCTGACTATCACACATCAGATTAAATATCTTGATCAGCTCATCTCCTGCGTAGTCAGGGAATTCTATAAACTTGTTAAATCTGGACTTAAGTCCAGGGTTGGATTCAATGAATTTCTTCATTTCCTCCGTATATCCAGCAACAATAACTATGAGGTCCTTACGATTATCCTCCATACGTTTGAGAATAGTATCTACTGCCTCCTGTCCGAAGTCTTCGCCTTCTGCATTTGTCAGTGTATAAGCCTCATCTATGAATAGCACTCCGCCCATCGCTTCGTCACAGACCTTCGCAGTTTTCTGAGCAGTCTGACCTACATATCCTTCCACAAGTCCGGCTCTATCCACTTCGACCATCTGGCCCTTACTAACTACGCCCAGCTGATGATATATCTTCGCGAGGAGTCTGGCCACTGTTGTCTTACCAGTTCCTGGATTTCCAGAGAAAACCAAATGAAGAGACATACTAGGTGTTTTAAGTCCCAGCTTCTCTCTCATCCCTCTTATCTTCACAAGGTTTATCAGATTAGTCAGATTCTTCTTAACAGATTCAAGACCAATCAAAGAATCGAGTTCATTCAGAAGCTCTTCCAGACTCTCCTCATTAGAAGCCTTTGATACCTTGACATTTGCTGGTGGAGCTTCCTTTTCCTCTACACTAACAGTTGTTGGTGTAGCACTTTCATCTCTCAGACTGATTCTTCCAGACCTACTACCGGATGGTGCATAATTATATATATCAAAACCATTAGCATAATTATTCATCATGTTGATGTAGTCCGACAGACGGTCTGCCTCTTTATCGCTTATACCACCATAAGCAATAAAGTTACAGCCTACATCATTAAAGGTTCCAATGAGGTATTTTGATATAGACATTCCGTAGCCCGTTCTCTGTTCTGAGGGAGCTGTATCATCATTTACAAAATACTGAAGACTTCTTGGAACATACGTAGCAAGATCTAGATTTCTACATCTATCATTTATAAATCTTTTGAAATTATATTCAGTTATAACTATTTCCAGATTCTCGTTAAGGAACTTGATCTGATTTGCTATATCTGAGCTGGCTTCATCGAACACATATCCCAGATAAACAAGCATATCGTCCTTTAATTGATTCTTCAATGTGATACGTGCATCACGAGGGTATGGACTACCCTCTTTATACTGCACGTTATCAGCATATGAGAAACAATAATCGATCATCCTTTTGATATTCTTAGTTATCACCTATTATCCCTCACTAGTTGCATCTATTTTTAAGTTCTTCCCATCTCTTATCAACTTCGGCCTGGAACTCAGCAAGTAAATGCTCATTTTCCGGCTTGAAGAGATGCTTGAATCTTCCCTGAGGCTTCAGGAAATCTTCAATAGGCAGCTTTGTCTTAGGCTCGTAGCTCAGTATCCACTTTCCATCTACTACCTCGAATAGAGGCCAGTAGCAAGTATCAACAGCAAGCTTACAAATCTTTGCCATATCTGCTGCATCAAATCTCCATCCTCTTGGACATGGTGACATTACATTTAAGAATGCTGGGCCTTCTGTATAGATAGCCTTCTCAGCCTTCTCATAGAGATCCTTCATTCCAGATGTAAAGGTTGACTGTCCTACGTATGGGATATTATGAGCTGCCATGATTGCCGCCAGATCCTTACGGGACTGAACCTTACCTGTACTAACCTTTCCAACAGGAGTTGTTGTTGTATCTGCAAATCTTGGAGTTGCAGAGGATCTCTGGATACCAGTATTCATATAAGCGCCATTATCATAGCAAACATAAACCATGTCATGTCCACGTTCCATAGCACCTGAGAGGGACTGGAATCCGATATCATATGTACCACCATCACCACCAAAGGTAATGAATTTATAAGTTACATCTTCGTCGATACGTCCACGCTTCTTCAGCGCATTGTATGCTGTTTCTACACCTGACAGAGTTGCTCCTGCGCAGGCAAATGCATTATGGATATAGCTATCTTCATAAGCTGTATATGGATAGAGATATGTAGATACCTCTAAGCATCCAGTTGCATTTCCGATAACTGCCTTATCCTCTTCCTTAAGTGCTCTAAGCACTGTTCTTACTGTTATAGCCGCACCACATCCGGCACAGAGTCTATGACCTGGGGTCAGACGATCCGGCTTGCTCATTACTTCTTTTAAATTATATGCCATTTCCGTCTACCTCCTACTCACTAACCTTGATTCCGTCACCGGATATTCTGATATCCATCTTGTCAGGACCCTTGAAGTCAAATACTTGATCCTTCTTCGCATCCTTATCACGCAGTCCAACGTACTTGAACTGAACTGGTGTCTCATCACGTCTAACGATCTCACGGATATCCTTGAATACATCTCTGGCCTCTTCAACTGTGTAATCACGTCCACCAAGACCATAGAAATAGTTAACGGTAGGTATCTTTAGACCGGCATCATACATTGCAGCCTTAAGCTCTGAACCAAGAGGTCCACCATTTCCTGAGAAGCTTTCTGCTCTATCAAGAATAGCAACTGACTGACATTTCTTCAGTGCTTCTGCAAGCTCAGCTCCAGGGAAAGGTCTAAATACTCGAACCTTTATCATTCCGACATGGATTCCATATTCACGAAGCTTATCTACTGCATCCTTTGTCTGACCTGCAGCGGATCCCATGATTACTATGGCATACTTTGCATCTTCCATTCTATATTCTTCAAACAGTCCATACTTACGACCTGTCAGCTGCTCATATTCAGCACATACATCCAGGATGACCTTCTTGGCATTTATCATACCCTGTCTCTGGCTGTACTTAGTCTCCATATAGTATGGGGAGTTTGCATAAGGGCCAGCAGCCATTGGCATATCCTTATTAAGAAGGAAATTCTCAGGCTCATACTGTCCTACGAAGTTTCTTACTGAATCTGTATCTATTGTTTCTATATTCATTACAGCGTGGCTGGTAATAAATCCATCATAGCAAACCATCATTGGAAGCATTACGTCTGGATGCTCTGTTACTCTGTAAGCCATAATGAAGTTATCGTACGCTTCTTCATTTGTCTCAGCAAATACCTGAAGCCATCCACTATCTCTTGCTCCCATTGCATCTGAATGGTCACAGTTGATATTAAGAGGTCCTGTCAGTGTTCTATTAACAAGGCATAGAACTAGAGGAAGTCTATCAGAAGCAGCTATATATAGCTCCTCCCACATGAAAGCAAGTCCTGCTGAAGATGTAGCTGTAAGAGCTCTTGCTCCAGCCGCTGAGGCACCAATTGCAGCACTCATTGAACTATGCTCTGACTCAACCGGAATAAACTCTGTATCTATCTCACCATTTGAGATATATGTTGATACCATCTGAGGAAGCTCCGTGGAAGGTGTGATAGGGAAGGCTGGCATAACATCAGGATTAACCTGCTTAATAGCAAGTGCAACTGCTTCATTACCAGACATTCTATCTCTCTTAAGAACTGCTGTCCCTGTTACTCGCTCAGCGTTCTTCTGATTTTCTCTATACTCAGTATCATATGGACTCTCTACACTTGGAGTCTGATTTGCATTTACAGCATCGATAGCGGACATTGCCATCTCTTCTGCTGTTAACTTCTTATCCTTTGACATCTTACAGGCCCTCCTTCATAGTTATAGCCCCGAAGGAGCAGCAGCCTACACATATACCGCAGCCCTTACAATGATCCAGATCAAAGTCCAGTCTCTTTCCATCCTCTACAGGAATAGATGAATCTGGACACATAGGAGCGCACAGTAGACACTGTACACACTTATCCCAGTCAACAACTGGTGTCTGTGTTCTCCACTCACCAGTATTAAACTCTCTGGCGCCACCGCCGCCATAGACAACATTTCCAAATGTTATATCCTGATATGGTGCAGTCTCCATTAATGTATGAATATCTGTTCTTGTCTTGTTAGCCATTACTGCACCTCCTCAAATGCACGCTCAAGAGCACGCATGTTTCCATCTATTACTTCTGGCTTTTTAGCGAACTTGTGTTCGTAGGAGCCTCTCATCTGCTCCAGGAAGTCCTGCTTGGACATGATTCCTGAAACCTTAACTATTGCTGCAAGCATTGGGGAATTAGGGAAATACTTTCCTAGAGTTTCCATCGAAATAGTACGAGCATCAATTGTATATACCGCACCTTCATATCCCTTGAGAAGCGGAACAATCTCTTCCTTAGACTTTGGAGTATTTACAACTATGCCTCCGTCCTTATTAAGTCCTGCTGTTACATCTACACTATGAAGCAGAGTTTCATCAACTACTACTACATAATCAGGGTTGTAGATATTTGAATGGTTTCTAATCTCCTTCTCGCTTATTCTGTTATAAGCTGTAATAGGAGCTCCCATTCTCTCTGGACCATACTCAGGGAATCCCTGAACGTACATTCCAGTGTTGAATGCCACGTCTGCTAGCAGAAGCGCTGCAGTCTTGGCACCTTGTCCGCCTCGACCATGCCATCTGATTTCAATTGCTTTACTCATTATTTTTCCTCCCAGAAAAAACTAAACCACCCTACATTGTATCATAAGTTATCCATTTGTAAAATCAGTTTCTGTCATCAAGTGTAATATAATCACGCTCTTTCATAATACTCATATATGCAGGACGGATAATCTTATCTACATTTATCAGCTCTTCTATTCTATGAGCTGACCATCCAACTATTCTCGCTATAGCAAATAGTGGGGTATATAACTCTACTGGAATACCCAGCATGCTGTAAACGAAACCACTGTAGAAGTCAACATTGGCGCTAACACCTTTGTAGATTCTGCGCTTCTCTGCAATGATTTCCGGAGCCAGCTTCTCGATGTTAGAGTACAGCTCGAACTCCTTCTCCATATGCTTATCTACAGCCAGTCTCTCGACAAACTTCTTAAAAGCTCTTGCTCTAGGATCTGATATAGCATAGATAGCATGGCCCATTCCATAGATAAGGCCAGCTTTATCAAAGGCCTGTTTATCAACTATCTTGCTCAGATAATCCTTTAGGGCAGCATGATCATTATAATCAGGAACATGCGCTCTGATATCTTCCATCATCTTCATAACCTTGATATTTGCGCCACCATGCTTTGGTCCCTTAAGAGACGAAAGCGCTGCCGCAATAACAGAATATGTATCGGAGCCTGCACTAGAAACAACTCTGGTTGTAAAGGTTGAGTTGTTACCACCACCATGTTCCATATGAAGAACCAGAGCCGCATCCAGAACTTGAGCCTCAAGCTCGGTATACTGCTTATCTGGTCTAAGCATTCTGAGGAAGTTCTCAGAGGTACTAAGGTTTGGATTAGGACGATGTATATACATACTGTCATCCCTCTCATAATGGTTGTAGGCACAGTAACCATAAACTGCTAACATAGGAAACTCACTTATGAGAGCCATACACTGACGGAGCACATTCGGAATAGAGAGATCTGCGACTTCATAATCATCATAGGATGCAAGCGTCAGTACAGACTTCGTCATAGAGTTCATTATGTCATGGCTTGGAGCCTTCATTATTACATCTCGCGTAAAGTTGGTAGGCAAATGATTCAGATTGCCAAGCGCCGCTCTGAATTCAGACAGTTGTTCAGCATTTGGAAGCTCGCCAAAGAGGAGAAGATATGCCATTTCCTCAAATCCAAATCTCTTAAATCCGAAATCCTTTACCATATCTATTACATTGTATCCACGGTACCAGAGCTCTCCATCACAGAAAACCTCTTCACCATCTATCATCTTAGAAGAAACGACCTTAGATATATTGGTCACTCCCGTTAAAACTCCATGACCATTCAGATCTCTAAGACCTCTCTTGACTCCATATTTATCATAAAGACTGCTATCTACTACATCCTCATCCTGACAAAGGACAGCGCCTTTTTTCATATATTCAAGCATTTCTTTTTCGTTCATACCGTACATCCCCCTTTAACTATTATTCCACCCCCTAGGCAATAATCTCCATCATAAACCACGAGACTTTGTCCAGGAGTAGATGCTCTTACAGCAGCATCAAAAACCATCGTCACATTTCCATTTTCATGAAGCAAAAGGAAACCTGCCGTATCCTTTGCTCTATATCTAACCTTACCTGTAACTCTGAAAACTCTGTCCCCAGGTTCGAGACACTGTTGCAGCTCATCGTCTGACTTATCCAGTTCCTCTGCTGAAACTAAAGCGTCCGGAGTATAAATCAGATTGAAATCCACTGCGTCTACTCGTCTGGTAAAGAGCTCTTCATTGGAGCCAAGTATTACCTGATTTTTTTCAGGTATTATTTCTATAACATATAACGGTTCCGTATAGGATATTCCCAGGCCTTTTCGCTGGCCTATCGTATAGTGATAATATCCTTTATTCTTACCGAGTATATTCCCTTTTGTATCTACGAAGCAGCCGAAGCCTGCCTCTTCGTTGTCTATATTAGTGGAGTTCTTGCAAAGCATTTCCGCCTTCTTCAAAATTTCAGAAATCTTGCCCGAAGCCTCTCTATCTATATAACCTGCGTAGTCCCTATCGGGGACAAAGCAGATATCCTGGCTGTCGTGCTTATCTGCAACTATCAGCCCACCTTCTGCTGCTATCTCTCTCGCAGAAGTCTTCTCATATTTCCCAAGAGGAAATTCCAGCTTAGCCAGCTGCTGCTGACTAAGGAAATATAAAACATAGGTTTGATCCTTTGTCTGGTCCACAGCTCTTTTTAATTTATATATACCTTTTGCTTCGTCATATTCTATCTGAGCATAATGTCCAGTCACTACCTTTTCGCAGCCTTCTCTATCCGCCATCTCAAATAGTCTTCCGAATTTCATATACCTATTACAATCTATACATGGATTCGGAGTATGTCCCTCAAGATAGGTATCTATAAATTTTTCTATTATCTTCTCTCTAAAACCGTCCATGAAGTTCACTACATAAAATGGCACACCAAGACTAGAGGCTACTGTTCTTGCATCCTCTATATCATCTGGAGTACAGCATAGATGTGTACCTGCTGTACTAGCTATATCTTGATCATGAAGCATCATTGTAACTCCTATAGGAGAATACCCTGCTTCCTTCATTAATAAAACAGCGACGGAGCTATCAACTCCGCCGCTCATTGCTACAAGTGCCTTCTTCTGAACCTCGGACATTTCTACCTCAATTATTTCTTTCTGATAGCTGATAGGCTCTTCTTCATTCGCTCGTCAAATTCGGTGTAAAAATCTTTTTCAAAATCATATGGATCCATATAGAAATATTTTAGGCAAAGCTTCATTACTTCCTTGATTCTCATCTCGCCTTCAGCCCTTATCGCTTCCGCCTTCCACTTTCTATATTCTTCCGCCTTCATAGCGTCCCACTTCTCAGCGTCTCCAACTATTCCAGCATACACTTCCAACTCACCTTCATCGATTTCACTTATCCTTTTACTTTCGTATCCAGACATCTCGCGAATCTCAGCTACCTTTTTCTGTTCAAATCCTAGAAATTTATGCCACTTATTTATGAATTTCGAATTAGTCTCCAGATCCTCTATCCCCAGCCATTCTCTAACAGTAACAGGGGTTCTATCCTGGACAACACATTCCTTTACTTGAAGGATATATTTAAAGTCGCCATTTTGATATATCCTGCCTAGAGGAAAGAGTCTACAGATTCCCGGTCTCAAGGTATGTACTAAACATCTTCCATTTTCAAGGAACTTACAACCCTTATCCATTTTTAGATGAGGAAGAGCCACTCCGTCTATCATGGAGATTTCTATATAGAAACCAACTAACAGTTCATCGAAGCTCTTACCACTCGCCCGACACAGGTTGTAAATGTCATACGGCGTAAGTACTATTGACTTACCCATATCTGTTTCACAGCAATGACTGCATCCCTTGCAGCCTTCTGTGCCTAGCAGCACCTCATCCTCCGGCCCATATATATTGCCGTCAGATATATCTTGTATATCCTCATATCTAAGCATTTCAGTTTTCCTTTACAGGATTATTTTTAGTGATGGAAAAGTCTGATACCTGTGAAGCTCATTACTATTCCATACTTGTTACAGGTTTCAATTACATTATCATCTCTGATTGATCCACCTGGCTGAGCAATGAACTCAACACCACTTCTGTGAGCTCTCTCAACATTATCTCCAAATGGGAAGAAAGCATCAGAACCAACGGATACTCCTGTGTTCTTCTTAAGCCATTCTTTTCTCTCTTCTCTTGTGAATACAGCAGGCTTCTCTGTGAAGTACTTCTGCCACTCGCCTTCGCCGATTACATCCTCGTAGTCATCGCTTATATATACATCGATAGTATTGTCTCTATCTGCACGTCTGATATCCTCCTTAAATGGCAGGTTCAGAACCTGTGGTGACTGACGAAGGAACCACTTATCAGCCTTATCACCTGCAAGTCTTGTACAATGGATACGTGACTGCTGTCCAGCACCGATACCGATAGCAGCGCCATTCTTTACATAGCATACTGAGTTTGACTGTGTATACTTAAGTGTGATCATTGCTATAGCAAGATCGATCTTAGCTGAGTCAGGAAGCTCCTTAGCTTCTGTAACAATATTTGAGAAGAAGTTGTCATCGATAACGAGCTCATTTCTTCCCTGTTCAAATGTAACTCCGTATACATCCTTTGTCTCACTTGGAGCTGGTGTATAGTTTGGATCTATCTGAATTACGCAATAGTTTCCGTTCTTCTTAGACTTAAGAATCTCAAGAGCTTCATCTGTATATCCTGGAGCAACGATTCCGTCTGAAACCTCTCTCTTTACAAGCCTTGCTGTATCAGCATCACATACATCTGAAAGTGAGATGAAATCACCAAAGGAGGACATTCTATCTGCACCTCTTGCTCTAGCATATGCACATGCAAGTGGGCTAAGCTCTCCCATATCCTCTACCCAGTATATCTTCTTCTCTACATCTGTAAGAGGAAGACCTACAGCAGCACCTGCTGGAGAAACATGCTTGAAAGATGTAGCAGCTGGAAGGTTAGTTGCCTTCTTCAGCTCCTCAACTAACTGATAACCATTGAAAGCATCCAGAAGGTTGATATATCCTGGCTTACCGCAAAGTACTGTAAAGGGAAGATCACTTCCGTCCTTCATGAAAACTCTAGAAGGCTTCTGATTTGGGTTACATCCATACTTAAGTTCTAATTCGTTCATTTCTATTCTCCTTTTTTATTTAACCCGCCTGAAATTATATATACCTTTTTCAACACTGCTCTCGCACAGTGCGGGTTACCCCTAGCGGCCGCTTCGCTCGCTAAGCTCTCACTTCGTACTTCGTACTCGTGAATCGCTAAGCGCCGAGACCCGCAATGGTTTCAAAAGGTATATATTATTTCAGGCTCATTTATAATTATGCAATTTATAATATTACTTATTCTTATTTACGATTTTGGTTTCAACCTTGCCTGTTTCGATATCGATGAAACGTGTGAAGAGTGATACTTTGTTGTCTTCATTAAGGGCGTTCCAAACTGTTTCTGTAAATGTATCTAGGTCATCTGTCTTAATTTCAACAGGTGTTGGCTCTCCCTCATAGCTTGGAAGTGGATTTCCGTCGCCCATATATGTGTGAATGAAATGTCCCTCACCAGCCTTTGGATTATCATAGCTAAATGTGAATCTCAGGCACTGATCTGGATCACCGTTATTTGACTTAAGGATAGACATCTCATATGTATATCCATCTTCTACATGAAGTACACCAGATATTCTAGGTGTATAGTTAGGAGCATCTGGCTCAAACTCACGATTTCTAAGAGACTCCTCAAAGGTATCTCCCTGCTCCATATTCTCGAAAATAGTATCTGTCTGATCACCATTTGTTACGATAGTATCTGTACCACGAACTCTTACTGGTGCATATATGATAAGGCTTGGATCCTCAAGCTTTGCTGGATCAAACGCCTCTGTTCTTATTCCCTCACCTTCTGTTACGAATACTCTGTTACGACTGTTCTCAGAACGTCCCATAATAAAGTAAGCAATTGCTGCCTTCTTACCATCTGGAGTGCATCCAATAACGATACCTCTTCCTGGATAGCTGGTTGCTCCGATTTCTGCTGCTAAATCAACTCTTTTCATTTTATTCCTCCTTCAAATTGGTTTTATATTTATTCCCAAATACTTCTTTTTAGAATAAAAGCCATCTGGGCAAACATTTACCCAGACGGCCGGTTTTTCATCTATATACTGTGCTTCCCGTGGTAAACTCCACTCAAATCCGTCAGTCACACAGCTACAATCTATTCTACATAGAGCCATGTTCAAAGTCAATATTCAAAATAGCTAAAAATCGCCTTATTTATCGTAAGATTCATGCTTATCTCGCACATGTTTATCTTCTAATATTTCGTAGGCAGCTGTCTTATCAATTATGGCCTTTAGAAGCTTATCTATCTCAGCTCCCTCTGAATAGTCCGCAGGAGCAAAATATCGGATACGATTATCTCTCAGCATCTTATGAACACGGTCCTTATTCTGATTCTCAGGATTATATACTCCTATCGAATGTCCACCATTTATATTAACAAGCTTCATGCAAGGAATATCTGTATCACTGTCTCCTATGTAGACCATATTTCTAAAAGGAACCCTCATATTTTCAGGCTCGAAATATTCATTTACATCCTCATCATTTATATCCAGGACACCCTTTTCAATTCTGAAGAGAAACTGCGTCTTATTTGTATAGTTAATAACCTGCGCTGGCCAAACTGCCATGCCTCTATCATCATAGTAAAAGCTGCTGGCATAAACCTTTGTAAAGGCTCCATTTTTGGCAATGCTCGTGCCATCAATCATTTCCTTAAGTCCAGAGGAAATGATATAATGCTCCACCTTCACATTTCTCTCTTTACCATATTCATTGATTCTGTCAAACCAGCCATCAACCCCTGGAAAAAGCTGAACTCGGCTTCCATACTCTTCCAGCTTCTCTCTGTTAAAAAGAAGACGACCTCTCGCCTCATCCATCATTACATACATATAAGCTAGATTACTATCCATCTCATTTGCCTGTGCAAGGGCATTTGTCTTCTCCCAGAATTCATCTACATCATATCCCACAGACTGGATATATCCCTGCGCCTGCATATCGGTAGGTGAAAGCGTCTTATCAAAATCATAACAAATAGCCAGTACGGTCTCTTTTTTATCCCCCATAATTACCTCCTTTTCTAGACGAACAATTCATTCTTAATTTTACACCAGCCCTTTTCCCTAAACAACAAAAAAATAAGGAGACCAGTAGGGACGGCCGAACAGTCCCTACTGGCCTCATATGCACATGGGATTATTTTGTAAGAAGTTTCTTTTTGTTTGAGATAACTATTGACTGGATAACCAGGAAGAGACAAAGCATAGCTGCTATTGTTATGCCTGTCCACCAAGCCTGATCCAGACCTGCAGAGGAAACTATGTTCTGAATAGTTGATAGTGATAATACTCCGAAGAGGGTTCCGATAATATTACCAACACCACCTGAAAGCATTGTTCCTCCAATAATTGATGATGCTATCGCATTCATCTCCATTCCACTTGCATGTGATGCTGAACCAGAACCAACATGCATGAAATATACAAAACCAGCGATTCCTGCAAGAACACCACAGATAAGGTGTGACAGGAACTTAGTTCTCTTTACATTTACACCAAGCATCAGTGCACTCTGGCTATTACCACCAACTGCATAAAATGCTCTACCAAGATTTGTCCATCTAAGCACTACGAAGAATATAAGAACAATAAGTAATGCTACTATAACTCCTACTTCTACGTAAGCATTTACATAGTTACCCAGCTTATTAACTGAACCAAAACCAGGAACTATAACTCTTGTTTCTTTAAGTGCAACGAACTCTTCATTCTCTACGTTGAAAGGAGCTGTATGAACTATGGTCGTCATACCTCGGGCGAAGAACATTCCTGCCAGAGTAACGATGAATGGCTGAATATCAAGATATGCTACAAGGAAGCCCTGTACAAGTCCAAATGCAAGTCCTATACCAAGAGCAATTGCGATAGCTCCAAGCACGCTTCCGTTATGGAAATCAAGAAATACAGCGCAGCTCATACTTACAAGTGCAACTACACCACCAACGGAAATATCGATACCGCCGCAGATCATTACGATACTAAGTCCAACAGAGGTAATGATAAGTGCAGCATTCGCATTTAAAATATTGAAAAATGTCTGTGGCTTCAGGAATCCTTCTCCCTGGAAAATAATAGCACCTATATACATCAGGAAAAATACTACTATCGTGATAGTAAGAAGGAGATTTGTATCACTGGTTCTTCCAAACCATCTGGAGATTATGGCACCTATACCACTTTTCTTCTTCTCAGGCATATTAAGCCACCTCCTTCTTCGTAGATTTAATCTTGTTAATGGACTGTGAAAAAGCCTTGCGGACCGCTGGAGAACTTACTACAACTAGAATTATAACGACTACAGCCTTGTAAGCTGACAGGGCATCTGAATTTACATTCATCTTATATAAAGTTGTCGTAAGGAACTGAATAACATATGCGCCTAGTATTGAAGCTGGCATGTTAAACTTACCACCACTAAGAGCATTTCCTCCAAGTGCAACTGCAAGGATTGCATCCATCTCTATATCCTTTGCAATAACTGAGTAGTTGATAGTTGATAATCTACTAACCTTGATAAGACCAGCAACTGCCACGCAGAGGCCAAGGATAACAAATGTCAGGAACTTGATGAACTGAGGATTGATACCGTTCAGTCTAGAGGAACTCTCATTTATACCCACTGACTGAGTGTACAGACCAAGAGTTGTGAACTTCAGCACCAACATAACCACGATAACTGAGATCATAGCTATGAAGAATGGTGTTGGAATTGGAACTCCAGGAATATATCCTCCGTAATATCCGAATTTTGGATCACTGATAATTGGAAGCTCGTTGTTGTTGATCCAAGCTGCTATAGAACGACCTGCTGTAAAGAGAATCAGTGTCGCAACCATCGGTTGTATCTTGAAGTAAGCAACGAGTATTCCGTTAAATGCACCAAAGAGCATTGATACTATGCATGCTACAAGGAAAGCAACAATTATAGGAGCTTGAAGCCCATCAGGTCTTGAATTTGTACCGCAAAGAACTCTAAGAATTACACTACCTGCAATAGCTATAGTTGCGCCCACTGAGATATCCTGTCCCCCCGACGCTGCTGTTACAAGTGTCATTCCTATAGCAAGTATGGCAAGCTCTGAACCATAATCAAGTATGGTTATAAGATATCCAGAAAGAACTGGATCACCAGCACTATTTGTTCCAAGTGTCACTTTGAAGAAAGAAGGATCCATAAAAAGGTTAAAGAGAGCCATTACAATTATAGCTACTAAAGGTATAAGCAACTGTTTATTAAATACTTTTTTCTTATTCATCACTCTCTCCTCCTTCCTCTTCTACTTTTTCTTCGCCACCAGCAATGGTCTTCATGATTCCACTCTGAGTAAGCTCTGCTCCCTTAAGCTCGCCAACAACCTTTCTATCTCTCATTACAATGAGTCTTGAACAGGTTCTCAGCATCTCGTCTGTTTCAGAAGAAATAAATGTAATACTCATTCCTTCTGATGCAAGCTTAAGCACAAGCTTCTGAATATCTACCTTAGTACCTACATCAATACCTCGAGTAGGCTCATCCAGTATCAGATATTCTGGATGCATAAGCAGCCATCTGGCTACGATAACCTTCTGCTGATTACCACCTGAAAGAGATTTGATAGGTGTATCCGCCGAAGCTGTTTTTATATCTAGAAGCTTAATATATTCATCTGCAAGTCTGTAGGTTTCAGCCTTTGAAAATGGTCTGAAGAAGCCTCTAAGTACCTGCGCCGCAAGGATAATATTTTCTCTAACTGATAAGTCTCCAACTATACCATCCAGCTTTCTATCCTCCGGCAGATAAGCTATACCATTTTTCATCGCATCTAATGGCTTGGTTATCTTAACATCCTTACCATTTTTCTTAACTTTACCTGTGATAACTCGGTCTGCTCCGAAGATTGCTCTTACGCATTCGCTTCGGCCAGATCCAAGAAGACCAGTGAAGCCATTTACCTCTCCCTTCTGAATATGGAAATCAAATGGCTTAATACCTGCATTTGACTGAAGTCCTTTAGCCTCAAAAACAGGAACCTCGTCACTCTCTACTTCTGTCTCTGCAGATTCTTCCTTGATATCTGACAAATCATCAAGCTCTTTACCAAGCATCTTTGAAACAAGTTCTACTCTTGGAAGCTGACTGATGTCATATTCTCCAACAAGCTTTCCATCTCTAAGAACTGTTATCTTGTCACATACTTCATATACCTGATCAAGGAAATGAGTAACGAAAATGATTCCTACTCCCTTTGCCTTCAGATCTCTCATGAGTCCAAACAGCTTCTGAACTTCACTTTCATCCAGAGATGAAGTTGGTTCATCCAGAATCAGAACCTTACATTCCATATCCACAGCTCTCGCTATCGCAACCATCTGTTGTACAGCGAGTGAACAGCTTGCCAGCTGCTGAGTTGCACTTACTGCGATATCCAGAGACTTAAGGATTCTGTCCGCTTCCTCATTCATTTTCTTCCAGTTAGTAAACTTGCTCTTAGTTCTTCCTATGAACATATTCTCCGCAACTGTAAGATTAGGACACAGTGTTATCTCCTGATAAACTGTACTTATTCCAAGATTCTGAGCATCCTGCGGAGAGTGAATATTCACCTCTGACTCATTACCCTTGAGGAATATCTTTCCTTCTTCTTTCTCATAAACTCCTGTTATAACCTTGATGAGGGTTGATTTACCTGCACCATTCTCGCCCATAAGTGCATGTATTTCTCCTTCACGAAGGGTGAAGTCTACATCTTGAAGAGCTTTTACACCAGGAAAGATCTTATATATATTGTGTAGTTCTAAAACTGCATTTTCTTTCACAGCCTCACCTCATTTTTCTAATCATAATTTATGTCTTATAAAGAGCACGAGGGCGCAACATTTAGATCAATGCCGCACCCCCACACCCATGTATAAAGGTTTCTTAATTAGATACCATATTTATCAACATCATCCTGTGTGATTGAAGAAGCATCGAATCCCTTCTCTTCCATGATGATAACCTTGTTTGCTGGCTTCTCACCCTTCTCAAGAGTCTTGATAACTTCATCAATGTAGCTAGCCTGGAATGGATTACACTGTCCATCATAGTTCCAGTTCTGAGCAAGGAGCTCTTCGAGCGCCCACTTGTTGCAGTCAAATCCCATAACTACTACGTCCTTACCAACACCGTGTGAGATGTTAGCCTTATCAAGTGCCTCAACTGCACCCTTAGCCATATCGTCGTTCTCTGCATAGATTACGTTGAAAGACTCACCTGAGTCGATAACTGACTGAACGATCTGCTGAGCCTTCTCTGCATTCCACTCAGCTGTCTGCTGTGTAACGATCTTCCAACCATTGTCCTTAGCCATCTGATCAAGTGCTCCAGATCTACCCTGCTGAGCAGCTGATCCCATAACACCCTGAAGGTGAATGATGTTGTACTCGCTGAGGTTCTGATCCTTAAGCCAATTAGCTGCTGTCTCGCCTTCCTTATCCATATCAGATACGATAGAAGCTGCATAGAGACTCTCGTCTGCGTCGATTGTACGGTCGAAGAGGATTACCTGAATTCCTGCATCCTGTGCATCCTTGAGAACACTATCCCATCCTGATGTATCAGCTGCTGAAAGAAGAAGATAATCAACTCCATCCTGGATAAACTTCTGAGCTGCTGTAATCTGCTCATCATTCTTTAAGCTGTAAGCAAAGGAAGCATCATATCCATTTGCCTCACAGAACATAGCCTTGAGATCCTTGTCGTTAGCTGTACGATAACCTGACTCGTTTGGATCGTTGTTGATGATACCAACCTTAATCTTGTCACCGCCGCCTGATCCTGAACCTGAATCATCAGCTGCTTCCTTGCTTCCACCACAAGCTGCAAGGCCGAGCACCATAGTTGCAGCAACTACTGTTGCCAGAATTTTCTTTCCGAATTTTTTCATTAAAAAACCCTCCATTTCACTTTGACTTTTTCCAAAACCGCTGTTTTGGTTATCACCGTTTTACTGATGAGTAAAATATATCAAAGTATGAAGGATTATAATACGGAGTATCTTTTGAATAATTTTCAAATATTTATTTTATAGTTTTTTCAATTTTTCAATATTTTATTCAAAGTTTGTTTTTTTATTATTTATATTTTTCAACTAAAAAAGAGAGTACCTTTAGTTAGTACTCTCTAGAATTTAAAATGCTCTCTGTTAGCATTGTAATCTCGTAGTCTTCGTCATTTATCTTAACGCTCTTAACTGTATCATCAAGCGCGAAAGCACTCTCTTTAACATATGTATATTTATTATATTCTTCACCATTTTTAACCGCTTTAACCAGTTTCTCTATTTCTTCTCCCTGAAGCGGATTACATTCTACATCCAGCGCAATCTTACCTTCAAGAACCTTGCTGAGTCCTGAGTGAGCAGCATCAAAGGATATAATAAGTATCTCGCCATTTTTGATATCTGTTCCAACCGTTCTACCGGATTCCTCTATAGCTTCAATAGCACCAATAGCTTCATTATCATTTTCACAATAGACTACATTTATATCGTCATATTCCTTAAGAAGATTTTGCATAACCTCCTTAGCCTTGGTCTGAGCATAGTCCGCCGGAACTTCCGCTATCAGATTCCAGCCATAATTTCTACTTGCCTCCTCAAGCCCTGAGGTTCTGCCTATCTGAGCAGTAGCTCCTAGGGTTCCTTGAATATCTACTATGTAGAGTTCTTCAGGAGCTATTCCTTTAGCCTCGGTAAAACTCTTAAGCCATTCACAGGCGACCTTTGCCTCTTTTCCGAAGTCCGAACCAACCCACGCTGTAACAAGAGATGTATCTGTAACTCTAACCTGTCTATCAACAACTACAACAGGAATATCAGCATCTCTTGCTTCTTCCAAAACCGTATCCCATCCTGTCTCCATAACAGGAGCCAGCACTATACAGTCAACCTCCTGTTGAGTGAAGTTCCTAATAGCCAGAAACTGTTTATCCTGTTTCTGCTGTGCGTCATCAAACATCAGTTCAAAACCATTTGCTCTAGTGAGACTACTTTTGATAGATTCTGTATTAGCTACACGCCAGTCAGATTCTGCACCCAGCTGAGAAAAACCAACAGTGATAAGCTCAGACTCCCCCGCCTCGCTGGTTTCCTTTTCCTCCTTTTTACCGCAGCCCGCAGCAGTAAGCAGAAATGCAGTAGTTAGCAGAAGCGCTATGCTTCGATATATCTTTTTTCTTTTACTATAGCTTTTCTTTATCATAATGCCCTTTCACTATCACTGAATAGGAATTCTTACAGTAACTGTTGTGCCTTCCTCATACGTACTCTCTACATCAAGACCGAAGTTTTCTCCGTAGAGCATTTCTATTCGCTTCTCAACATTTGCCATACCGAAGCCGCGCTTATCATCTATAGTTATCTCTCCGGAAATAAGCTTACGAAGTCTTTCTAGTTCTTCTTCGTTCATGCCTATTCCATTATCTTTTACCTTGAAGATAATCGTTCCAGAAGCTTCTCCTTCTGCAGTTTTTTCGTCTGTTTTAGATAGGTATCCCTCTACTATTATCTTTCCTCCCCCACGTTTATTTTTAATACCGTGGTAGAGTGCATTTTCAACAATTGGTTGAAGCGTAAGCTTCTGTATATGATAGTCCAGGATATCTTCAGCTATATCTATCTCATAATCCAAAATATCCTGATATCTATATCTTTGAATCTCTAGATAGTTCTTAACATGTTCCTTTTCATTACGTATGGTGATCTCGCTTTCACCCTTACTAAGGGATATTCTAAAGAAGCTTGAAAGCTCCTGGATGATCTGGATTGCTTTCTTGTTCTCCCCCGCTTCTGTCATCCATATGATTGCATCTAAAGTGTTATATAGGAAATGCGGATTAATCTGTTCCTGAAGAAGTCTAAGCTCCGCGTCCTTAGCATTTTCCTGCTCACGGTGTATGTCCTCTACCAGATTCTCGATTTCTTTAACCATGCTGTTAAAGCTGTCTGCCAGAGTTTTCATCTCATCATCTCTATCCGGATGGTAAGATACTGTAAAGTCACCTCCGGCAAACTTCTCGGTCATACCAACAAGTTCCGTGATTGGTTCTGTTATTCGTTCAGATAGTCTTCTCGACAGGAAATATATAACAACCAGAATTATAATAAGAACAATAATCATTATCCTGATGGTGTTTAGGAGACTGGAAGCAACCTGGCGACGGAGCATTTCCATGTTTTGTGCTTCGTCATAGATATATTTCTGGATGTCCTCTTGAATAAGAGAAGTAAGAGTACGGATATTCATATCCAGCATCTCCATATTCTCATCGTAATGACCACCCTCTTCAACATTTATAAGGATGTCATCCACTCTTTCATCCAGTATCTCTAGAAGCTTGATGAGCGCTGTAAGATCCGCCCTGACATTGTCCTCGGTAGTCTTTTCACGTAGCTCTTCAAAATGCTCCTTCGCCTCCGCTATAAGGGCCTTAGGATCATCATTTTCCAGTTTCTCATCAGCATTGGTCCAGTTTGCAGAACCTATAATGATTCGGTACATCATCTCATCCATAGATTCTTTAAAACTCATATTATATTCATTTGCGCTTGTGATATTACGCACCAGAAGATCGTAATCCTGATAGAAGCCGTACATCCTTATTATCGCAATACTAAAAAGGATAATAAGTGGGATAACACATATCCATATATACTTTATCAACTTGGATTGTATCTTGCTGCCTCTTTTTTTCTCAGCCTTCAAAACCTATTATTCCTTTTCTGCATTACTAAGATTGAAAGTCTTTTTACTTCTTTGTTCTTCTATATTCCTTAGGAGACATGCCTGTAGTCTTCTTGAAAATATAACTAAAATAATGTGGATCTCTATAGCCCACCTCGAATCCAATTTCTGAAGTCTTCATCGAAGTGCAGGTAAGTAGCTCTTTCGCATTTTCCATGCGCACGCGAGTTAGATAGTCAATAAATGTTTCTCCAGTTTCCTTCCTGAAAATGGCACTGAAATGATTCGAGCTGACATTTACATTTGAAGCAACCAGCTGAAGGGACATATCTTCATTTCTATATTCATCTTGAATGAATTTCTTAGCCTTCTCAATAATTTCCAGATATTTCTTATCTGATATCTGGTTACGATATTCAATCATACTATTGAGAAGAAGCCTTATATATTCCTTAGAGGAATCAAGGTTTTCCACGAATTTGATAGGATCCTTCAACTCTCCAAGTATGTCAGATGCCTTGTCCCTACCTACGCCCATACTATCTAAAAATGTAAGACCGCTAAGAAGCGATTCCATGAGGATGTACTGACGGAACATGATCGAGCCCATAGCATCCTCTCCTATACTATTAAAGTATTCATTTACTAGGTCGCCCACCTCAGACAAAGTTCCGCTTCTAAGGAAATGAAGAATAGTTTTCTGCGACAACATTTTGAAATCGATTCCGCTGATATCAAGTTTTCTGATATCTATGTTGCCCAAATCCATATCCTGAGCAGAATCTTTTTTCTCCGCCTCGATAGTTTCTCGGATCTTTCTCTGCCTCTGTGGAGTATCATCATTTCCAAGTATTATGCAGCTTTCGTCCAGCATATATCTATCAGCAAATCTTCTGCTGGCATCTCTATATGAATTATTTACATCTCGAATTCGTTCTACTGATTTTCCACAGGAAATAAAATAGATCCAATCCTCGAAATCCTTCATTATATCTGTGATACGTCCGATACCTCGATTAATATTTGTTCCCATTTCCTCAAGTGTATCAGACTTCTCGAGAAAGCACAGAACGTCGCCCACCTGCTCATACAAATATACATTATCAAGATCTGCAAATTCTTCTTTGATTCTCTTAAGAATTTCTTCATTCACACCGGAATAAGCGTTGACATCGGAGTCTTCCCGATCCTTTAGAAATGCTTGGAATAGCACTATAGAATAATAAGTGGCAGTAATATCAATTCCTAGCTCGCGTCCCTGTTCCAGCGACTCCTGCATAGATATTTTGCCATCTATCATATCATGAATAAACTTCTGTCTCTCAAGAGCGCGTATTTCCTCCATGTCCTGAAGATACTTCTCACGCGCCTGTTCCTCCTGTCTATGAGCCTTGATAGATTCAGCTATCTTTCCAAGCTCTTTAAGGAGATTTTCTCCAGAAACAGGTTTAAGTATATATTCTTCCACGCCAATACTGATAGCCTGCTTAGCATAATTGAAATCATCATAACCACTAAGCACAACTATCTTGATGTCCGACAGTTCCTTCTTAACTAAAGTTGCCAGTTCTAGACCATCCATAAAAGGCATACGAATATCGGTGATCAGAATGTCCGGTTTCGTCTTCAGAATCTTTGGAAATGCCATTTCCCCGTCTCCTGCTTCGCCTACCAGCTCGAAACCATTTTTCTCCCAATCAACGGACTTCTTTATGCCTTCTCGGATTGCATATTCGTCTTCTACCAAAAAAACCTTTATCATGGTGCCTCCCAGGAATCCTCATTCCTGTTTATTACTTGTCTATCCCTGTCCGTAATATGCATTTTCACCATGCTTACGGAAGAAATGTTTATCTCTGATACAATCAGGTGCAGTCTTAACTGCTGGATTGATTAGTTCCGTCTTAAGTGCCATCTTGGCAACCTCTTCTAGAACAACTGCATTATGTACTGCTTCAGCAGCATCCTTACCCCATGTAAAAGGACCATGGTTCGTACATAGAACACCAGGTGTATACATAGGATTTAGTCCTCTTTCGTCAAAGGTTTCTATTATTACAAGGCCTGTATTTTTCTCATACGCCTCATCTATCTCCTCTGGAGTGAGGCTTCTGGCACATGGTATCTCACCATAAAAATAATCCGCATGTGTTGTTCCATAAAGTGGAATGCCTCTTCCCGCCTGAGCCCAGGATGTTGCCTCTGGAGAATGTGTATGAACTATTCCGCCTATTTCCTCGTACCTCTTATATAGTTCTAGATGCGTTGGAGTATCTGAGGATGGCTTATATTTTCCTTCTACGCGATTGCCCTCAAGATCCATAACAACCATATCATCAGGTGTCATAATGTCATAGTCTACTCCACTTGGCTTAATAACAAATAGTCCTGCCTCTCTATCTATTCCACTAACATTTCCCCAGGTATAGGTAACAAGATTTCTCTTTGGAAGCTCCATATTAGCTTCAAATACTTTTATCTTTAACTCTTCTAGCATTTTTTTATCCTTTCAATTTTAAGCTGTATCTATTATACAGCCTCTATTGCTGCTCTTTCAAGTTCGAGCGCGGATGTAAAGACTTTCATATAATCGTTGAAGCCGTTAACCTCTTCAGCATCCGCGGCAACTGTCGTTCCCTCTTCACCCGCGAAGATTTCACCCTTTAGGAAGTCTGATAGGCTAACGCCATCAGAAGCATTTCCACCTGTCTTCATAAGGTAAAGTGCTAGTACAGCCATACCCCAGGCACCGCCCTCACCAGCGGTTTCCATTACGGTGATTGGTCCTCCCGTTGCTGCAGACATTATTCTCTGTCCAACTTCCTTTGTTTTGAAGAAGCCACCATGTCCATATAGCTTATCAACCTTTACATCCTCTTCCTTAAGAAGAATATCCAGTCCAACCTTAAGAGTACTAACAGCCGAATATAGATGCAGTCTCATGAAATTTGCAAAGGAAAAATCCGCATTTACTTTTCTCGCAAAAACAGGTCTACCCTCATCAAAGCCTGTAACTGGTTCTCCCGAGAAATAGTTAAATCCAACGAGACCACCGCAATCTGGAGCGCCGTCCAGAGCCGCCTTAAACAGAGTTGTATAGAGCTTATCTGTATCCACTTCTATTCCCATCATCTGGCTATATTCCTTAAAGATATTCGCCCATGCATTTATGTCTGAAGTACAATTGTTACAATGCACCATTGCTACATCATCTCCCACTGGAGTGGTGACAACATCTATTTCCTCATGGACCTTATTTAAGGCGTGTTCCATAACAACCATGGCAAAAATAGAAGTTCCTGCAGATACATTTCCGGTTCTAACCGCTACACTATTAGTTGCAACCATCCCCGTTCCTGCATCCCCTTCTGGAGGGCACATTGGAATACCCGCTTCGAGAGTACCACTTACATCCAGCTTTGCTGCACCTTCCAGAGTAAGTGTTCCAGCCGCTTCTCCTGCAACCTTTACCTTTGGAAGAATATCTCTTATCTTCCAAGCAATTCCTTTCTTCGAAAGGATTCCATCATATATATCAAGATACTTTTCATTATAGTTTCTAGTTGTACTGTCTATTGGGAACATACCCGATGCATCGCCTACCCCCAGCACCTTTTCCCCACTCAGTTGCCAATGTATATATCCTGCAAGCGTAGTAAAAAATGTGATACCTGGGACATGCTCTTCGCCATTTAAAATAGCCTGATGAAGATGAGCTATACTCCATCTCTGAGGAATATTGAAACCGAATTCACCGGTAAGTTCCTTCGCTGCCTCTTCAGTAATTGTGTTACGCCAGGTCCTAAATGGAACGAGAAGATTATCACTACTATCAAAGGCCATATATCCGTGCATCATAGCGCTAAATCCTATAGCTCCTGTAGTTTTTATAGCAGTTCCGTACTGCTTCTTAACATCTTCGGCCAGATCACTATAGGCCTCCTGAAGCCCCTTCCAGATCATATCAAGACTGTAGGTCCACACTCCATTCTCGTACTGATTCTCCCAGCCATGACTTCCCTGAGCTATTGGCTTTCCGGCATTATCTACCATAACCGCCTTTATTCTTGTTGAACCAAACTCTATTCCAATCGCAGTTTTACCTGAATCTATCAATTCTCTTATTTCAGCTACTTCCATGTCAGAACCTCCCATTATTATAGATAGTACATATTTTACCATCTGTCTTTTTTCAATAAAACAAAATATCTTCTTTAAATTTTTCGTTTTTTTACGAAAGATGAGTATATGGAGACAGATATTAAATGAGTATATAGGGACGGTTCTTATTTACTCACTTTTTGAAAGTGAGTAAATAAGAACCGTCCCTATATACTCATATACTCATTCATTAATCTTATTAATTTACTTCGTAGAAGCCCTTTGCCATTCTCTGTTCAAAGTCTTCGACAGGAAGTGGTCTATCAAAGAGGAAGCCCTGAGCATAGAAGCAATTATTTTTTCTAAGAATTTCAAGCTGTCTCTCATTTTCTACACCCTCAACTATACAGTCAATACCCATTTCATTAACCATAGCTATAACATTTCTAAACATTATGCTATTAATGCTGGTAGGTGTGTCATCCTCTGTAGGAAGGAAGCTCTTATCCACTTTCAGCACATTCCATGGGAGTTCACGAATAAGATTCAGTGAAGAATAACCCATACCGAAATCATCCACGGAAGTGTAGATGCCCACGCTTTGAAGTCCATTAACGACTCTCTTTATATCAGCAAAGCTCACGTCTGTTGTTGTTTCTGTAAGCTCGACCTCTATACAGCTATGTGGAATATTATGCCTATCTATAATCTTGAGAAGTGCATCCACAAGACTACTGTTATGCATATGCTTACGCGACAGATTGACAGATATACGAATAGCTGTCATACCCTGATCCAGCCATCTTCTGATATCTCTACATACATGATCAAACATATAGAAATCAAGCGTACAGATATCATCGGTTTCTTCCAGCATTGGGATGAAGTCCCCTGGACTGATCATCTTTCCTTCATGGAACCAGCGGCAGAGCGCCTCCGCTCCAATTATCCTACCAGTTTCAGTATGAACCTTTGGCTGATAATATACTTTGAATTCTTCATTCCTAATTGCCTCTGGGAACATTCTCTGAACATTCATAGATTGTTCTCTATTTGCAACTAAGGAATCATCAAAGAATACTACTTTCTCATTTCCACCAGCTTTGGCATTAAAGAAGGCTATCGTTGTCTTTTCCAGGATAATTCCCGGATCTTGCAGTTTTTCATTCTTAGGCAAACGATACACTCCAACTGTACAGCTAATATTAACTGACTTTCCATTTTTAGAATCATATATTACTGGCGTTTCTCTTAGATAGGTAAAAACATTTCCCATCTTCTGGTATCCAAAGATAGCCATAAAATTATCTCCGCCCAGACGAACCAGTTTACCGTCCTTGCCAATAATCTCCTTGAGTCCCTCATAGTGGCGTCTAATAACCTTATCACCCATAACTCGCCCAAGTTCCTGATTGACAAGAATAAAATGTAATAGATTGTATCTAATAGCTATCATGCCATTTAGACGGTCTCTATTCTGCATTAAATAGCTCATATAATTTCTCTGATTTTCATATCCAAAATCATCAAAATAAGCCAGTTCATAAACCATGTCCTTTAGTCTGTTTCTTGTCACATAGCTAAGAACCGTTCTCATAGTGAGTCCAACGTACCATTTTTCTTCTTCGGCAAGAGGCGTCTCATCCTTAGACATATAGACTCTCATAACACCAATTGACATCACGCTCGTAACAACTCTGAAGCTTATTATCTCTTCACCATCCACACCTGTATCATAACAACTAAGCGTTTCTCCAATTCCCTGAGCCTCGTCTTTTGGATTTTTATAAAGTCTGGTTACCGCCTTGGAGAGCCTGAACATACTACAGATTTCTACAAGTATATTCTCTATCTCCGGAGTTTTTGCCTCTATACTAGCCTTGAAATCTGTCATAAGTGAAACGAGCTTTATAAAAAGCTCATAAAATCTCGTCTTTTGATCATCACTTTGTGTAGTTAAGAATCTATCCGCCTTTGTGGTATCACTTTTATCTAGAAGGGCTCTAAGCGACTTCTTGTTGACAATCATCGCCTTCTGAGCACGTTCATAAACATCCTGAACCTTCATATCTCTATCTGGCTTATATTCAGAGATTCCGTAGGCTACGGTAGCTTTCGCATTATCTTTGTTAAAGAGCTGCTGAGCCACCAGCTTATCTATATAGCTACCCCTGTCCTCATACTTGTCCTCCATCAGGATAATACAGAATTCATCTCCGCCAACCCTATATATATCCACATCGGTGAAAACACTTTTTAGCAGATCCGCTGCTTCATTTATATAATTATCTCCCGCTTTTATTCCCCGCTTATCATTAATATCGCGGAGCCCATTTATATCACAAACAACTACAGCAAATTTCAAATTTTTTTCTTCATATATTGCATTATCTATTCTCATTTCATTTTGAACATAGAAATGCTTATTATAGAGTCCTGTTAGCGGATCACGATTTGATAGATTAACCCCTCCACCAAATTTTTGTTCAAATTCAAGTTCCTTACGTTTTGCGAAATCAATATTTGCAACAGCAATAATGATATGGTTTGAATCCATCATAGGACGAACTGCAAATAGCGCCATATAGAGAGGTTCACCATCAATGATAAGTCTATAGCTAAGAAAAAGCTTGCCGCTCTCTTCGAGATTCTTCATAAGCTTCGTCTTATCCATAGCAACAGACATCATATGCAAATCGTCTGGATGAATCTCATTTCTCATTCTATTCTGAGTATCAATGAAGAAATCTTTTCCTTTTCCACCCTCTTCAAGCTTTGTGAGATCCTTCGAAGAAAAATACTCCGTGTATTCATTTGTTTCAACATCAACACAGTAGATTACCTCGTAACGTTGAGCCAGAGCAATTGCCACTTCATTAAACAGCTGGCTATCAGGCAATACGCTAGCTTCATTTCTAGCCTGTGTGTCCACATTACGCACAGCAATAACAAGATGCTCTTCATCTGTTCCTTGCTTTATCGCAAATAAACTGACATATCTCATCTCGTCATTTACCATTTGTCTATATACTGTGGAATAACTATTTGAAGTTTTAAGGGTATTAAGAAGATTGGTTCGCTCCAATTCGAAGAGAAGCATTTCTCTATCTTCAGGATATATATGCTTCTCTATATCAGTTTGGAGATTAAGAAAGAAATCATCTCCTTCTTCACCCATGTTAAGATTGGAGAAATACTCACTGGAATAGTACTCTATATAATGTCCCGTCTGAATATCTATGTAATAGATAACCTCAAACATACTGCCTAGGGACTTTGCAATTTCAGCATAAATAGTATTCTTCTCATTATCTTTCTGCTGACGACGAACAACATTATCGATATTTTGAACACCGATTACAATATCCCCATTGCTCATCATCATTGATTTCAGAGAGAAATAGATAGGCTTATTATCAATATTCAGTCTATATCTAAGACCAAAGGAATCACCATTTTCCAGAGCCTTGATTACATTTTCCTTCTTAAACGTCCTAAGAAAGAGGCTCTGGTCCTCTGGCCATACCATTTTCCTACAGTTGATTACAGTATCTGCATAGAAGTCATCTCCAGAAGAAACAATAACCAGCTCTTTTTCCGCTCCTGATGCACTATATTCGACATAGCTGTCATCCTCTGATTTAATAAGATAGATACTCTCATAATCGTTTGCCAGAGCTGACGCCAAATCTGAAAACGTAGTTTTTACTCCATCATTCCCCATTTAAGTCCCTCCGTTTATCATTTATGCAAATAATATAAATGCTTATCAGCCTATATTACTAACAATCCCGACTGATACATAATTATCTATAATTGCGGCAAGATCTGTTCCCTCAGTAGCTTCCCACTTTCTATGAACAGAGATCATAAAGCTCCTAACCCCATCCTCTATGGTCTCTATATCATAATCATCGTGATAGAAATCATCTGTCGAAACAGCGCGGTCTCTCAGAACACCCTTACATTCCTCCAGCTTGCAATCCGGGAAGTTGATATTCCAGACCTTTCCAGCCCCCAGAGGCTTAGACATACACTCCACCATCAGTTCGTCTATATACCTCTTGACTACCTCTGAATTATCTGGATTCCCCTGTGAAAATGCTATGGACTGAACCCCATAGAAAATGCCTTCCATAGCTGCCCCAAGGGTACCAGAATATTGTATATCCCATGACATATTGAAGCCGGAATTAATGCCGGCAAAAACAAAGTCCGGTTTTTCAGGCAATAGCTTTATTATTCCAATCCTTACACAATCCGCAGGGGTACCGCTACATGTATAAGCCTTTACCCCCTCCATTTGAAAGTCATAATCCTTCACAAGTACCGGTTTATTAAAGGTAAAACAATGAGACATTGCGCTCCTCTGTCCATCTGGAGCAACTATCCAAACCTCACCATGTTTTCTTGCCGTATCTGCCAGCAATCTAAGACCTGGCGCATCTATTCCGTCATCATTAGATATAAGTATTTTCAATTGTGAAAACCTCGATTTCTTCGGTAGTCACCTGTCACCACCATATAATTTCCAATTATAATATATCCCTAACAAATTAAGGTTCTATAACATATTCAATATTTTAACATTATTTAGGCATAATAGCACTATTTATTCCAATTTGTCGTTTATTAAAAAATTTTGTATATATAGAAGCTATTATTTCTTAGCGAGATACTCTGTAGCAAACTGGATTTTTGTAACATTAAACCCGTCTTCAAGAGGGTAAATGAAAAATGTATCATCCATTGTCGACAGTGTAACACACTGTCCCTTACCTCTATAGTCATACTCTGTATGAATCGATATAGTAGACTTCGGTGCAAAATGAAGAGTTTCCATCTTGTCAGTTCTGTAATTATAAAAGGTCAGATCAAAACCATTTAGATTATGAACCAGTCGTCCTTCTCCACAATCAACAAAATTGAAGGAGTTCGGCAAAGCCTCTATCTTGACTCGTATATCTAAGCCATATTCACCTGCATCTATCTCTTCGTTAACACATTCTCTTTCCCAGTCATACCAGTCAGGAATGTAGAGCTCATCCCCCTTGTCACTTAACAGAAATTCTTGCGAACTCTTCTTATGTAACGTGCCCAGCTCATCCATCTCAAAACCCACACCACAGAAATCACATTTTATCTCTGCTCCTGTAGTTATCATTTTGAATTCCTTGCCACAGCATATACATTTATAAAGCGGCAGATGAAGTCCCTCAGCTCTGAAGTCATCCGCTATCACCATATTATTGTCACGCTGGTATCTATATTCATCATAGTCCAAACTCTCGGTTAGTATCTTATGAATATCCTGAACACTCTGCTGCTTTGTATCCTCCGTACTAAGGACGCAGGTCACATCCGCATGAAGCTTCACCGACTTCCTTTCCTTCAGATTCCATATAGGAGACATTAGATAGTTTCCCTGCATATTAACCGTCACAACAGGAACCTTAAGGAGTTTAACGAGCTTCGCAACTGATAGTGGAATCTCAGATGGAGTTCCGACATTTGCATATCTTGCTTCCGGGTAGATAACCATGATACCCTTTCGTTTAATCACCTTTCTGATATTTTTGATAAGCGCCTGATCATTGATGAACTTTCTGGTTCCGAGACAGCCCACCTGTCTGTATATCCACTCACCAAAATTCTCGAAGCCCTCCAGTTCAGATATATAATTCGCCCTATAAGGTGCGAGACAGAGTGGAGTCACATAGAAGTCCGTGAAGGACTGGTGCGTACCCAAAACTAAAAATGGCGGCTTAATTCCTTCCATATTGTGTTTATCTATTTTTAGTTTGTTTTTCGACGTTAGTATCTTACAGATAAGAAGCATCAAAGGAAAGAGGAACAGATTCTGTTTAGGTGGAACCCTGTCCCTATCAAATGGTTTCTTATCTGGAACAACATAAGCATCTTTTCTAACATATCGTCTTATAGGCGCGAGCTTACACAGCAGATAATAAAGGATTCCCGTCACAAGGAACGAGCATCCCGTTGGAGTCAGAACAAAGAGCACTGGTATATGAACCACGCCCTTGATCGGATTGTATATAAGAAGGGAAAGAATAAAGCCCACCGCCAGGCAAACTATTCCAACTATATTGAAACCCTTCGTATAATCATAGGAATGATGACCCTCCAGTCCGTAAGCACTTCTTAGATCAAGTTTCTGCTTTCTTACCAGGAAGAAGTCAACTACCAGAAGCGCTGCCAGCGGCGCATAAACAAGTGCCCCTATGGTCAGGAAGCTTCCAAAATATTCTGTTATCTTGCCCCATACACAGAGTGCTGTTACGTACGCCCCGAGAATCAGAATAAGCACTCTATAGGAAAGCTTCGGAAATGTTGATTTCAGCATTACTCCATAGATATATGAACCTACTGCCTGAGTTCCGATATTTGCAAATGCAACGAGCAGAAGCGACGACAGTCCAAGTATTGGAGTCGAAAGTGTCGCCAGCATCATCGTTGGATCGTCGATCATTTCTCCTGTGACGTGATGCATAGCAATTGCCATAACCGCACCAACTACCACGAAGAAGGAACCCGCAAGTCCTTGTCCTAAAACCCCGGCATAGAAGCCGGACTTCTCAGACTTACATAGTCTTGGCACCTCTGCCATTCCACCAACAAGAGTTATTACAAAAGCAAAGTTTGCTTCTATAGAAAGTATATAGTTTGTAGTCTGACTCACATCCCCCCTAAGCTCAGGCTTATAATTCCAGATAACATCCATCGGCACAGATGTAAAGCCAACAATTACAACCACAACTCCTACCAAAAGAAGTAGCGGAACAAGTATTCTCGTCGTCCACGTTATACTTCCTATACCTCTATAGGCGATAAATGTACCAAGCACAACACAGGAGATACTAAGCACCAGATGTCCCCCCCGGAAAAAGTGATATACCAAAAAGTCCCAGAAGATTTTCCATTGAGTCCGCAAACAGTTCACAGCATACTGCGTACCAAGGGAAATTCACGAGAATAATAAGAATAGTTACAACATTTACCCCCTTAAAGCCAAAGACACTCCTAAGCCATATCCAGATATCTATTCCATATCTAACTGATAAAATAACCGGAATCTGATATATAAGAAGCATGAAAAGGGCTGCAAAAAATGCCCCTATGATAAGTTGTTTAAAATTCACCAGCGTAGCCAGATAGGAACCCTGAGTATAACTCCAGGTTGCTATACAATAGCCCGAAAGCACTAGCAGCGCATCTATAAAACCATATTTTCTTTCTTTAGGGAGGACCGGATATGTACCAAAGTATACCTCCTGCTCTATTGCCTTTTCTACTTTATTCATTAAACCCATCCCCCTATAATCACAAGAATAAGGCAGACCACTGCGAAAATGCCTGTCCATATGTAGTCCTTCTTCGTCATAGTAGGAATACCGGTTCTGATACCTCGATTGTCTATGTCATCCTTTATGACATTTTCTTCGAGATATTCTATTCTTTTTTCCAGTTCGAGATCCTTTTCTTCTATATTATTTATATCTACTACTTTTTCTTCCATACCTTCTCTACACTTTCCCTTCACTTACTAAAAACTTCTCCTTAATTATCAAGGTAATACAGTGACTCCATTGTATAAAACTATTCATACTTATTCAATCAAATGGGAGTTGTGCAAAGTGCACAAAAAAGATTGTGAGGTTTTTTGTTCACAGAAAATACACATTCGCTTGCGATTATGAACAGATAGAACTATAATGTGAACAAAATATGAACGAGTTGTAAACAGATTTAAAACTTTTTGTGAACATGTTTTATATTTTAAACATCAAAATGACATTTTTTATCTTGGGAGGGAATAAAGAATGGAAGAAAGTGGAAGGAAACGTAACAATAAAGGTTTCTCACTTGTAGAACTGATAGTTGTTATCGCTATCATGTCAATACTTGCAATGGTAATAAGTATTGCCGTTATCCATTATATGGAGAAGGCTCGTCAGGCAAAGGACGTATACCACGCAAGTCTTATTAAGGATGCGCTTAATGTATATCCATTTGCCAGTGATTTTCAGGGAAGAGACGTTTGGTACGAAGATCCTGTAACTCACGAAAAGGAACATTTCAGAAGAGGCTGGGTATATGTTGACAAGGACGAGGTAAGATGTTCTGATGCAAGTTGCGCTCTTGCAATGATTTATGCCGGACTTGTACATGTTAGCCCAGAAATGGAAGCAACACTTGCAGAACATGAAGAGAGTAATCCAGCATGGTTCCCAACTGGACCAGATGGAGACTACATTAGAAAATCAGACATTAACGAATATGTATTTAAGAATGATATCACGGTTCACGCAAGAAGAACCTGGAATACATATCAGCTGGATGTATATGTAGACGATCAGGGCGAACTGCATCTCGGAGCCAGTGCCTCCAACGCCCAAAGAGTCGGCGGTCACGAAAAGGATGAGAAAACCGCAAGGCTCATGGCTCAAAAGCTCGGTTTCTATGACGCAAAGATCACACCAATCGGTGAACAGTATACAGGAAAATAAATAAATTATAGCCACACCTTAAAAAATGTTGTCCTTTTACCTTATTGGTAAAGGACAACATTTTTTCTGCTCATTAAGTAGTCACTTTCGAGCTGAGAAGCCGTCATCATCTTCGAATTCTCACCTCTTATTATCAGCTGAATCATTCCATCTGAGGTGGCGACAGTTATATCAAGCTTCTTAGAATTCTCCACTGTAAATCTTTCTATGTACTGATCTGCAGTTTCCGCCTGTTTCGTATAAACCACGTGAACTCCCAGGTAATCCATTTTCTCCGTGAAATGCCCCCTCACATTATACGCATCGAAAACCACTATTATTTCAGTACCCTTAAGTGCCTTATATTCTGACATCATATCAAGCAGCTTAAACCTGGCCGCCTCTAAATCCAGTGACTGTTTATCTTTTGAGGCATTTGCATCCGCCAGAAGGCTCTTCAGTTCCCTCCAGGCATGAATAATATTATATCCATCTACTAGAAGGTATTTCTTTTTAGCTGAAGTTTCAGAAGTAGCCGCCTTCTTTGCCCCGCTTGCTCTATTCTCTGCCTGGACCGTACTTTTACTGAGGTACACGCGCTTAGTCCTGCGGTTTTCCTTACCCGCATTTGAGTGAGTGGCACTTCTAAGGATATCATCTATCTCCTCTGTTCCAAGTGCTATATCTCTCTCCTCCGCGGTTCTAGTATGCACTCGTCTCAAGGCCTCTGCTTCTCTATTTATCCTATCCTCTTCACTTTCCTCATCTAGTTCAAAATATTCAGACTCCTTAGATGGAAGATGCATAAGCTCCTCACATTCAAACCATGGCACATAGTAGCCCGCTCCATGATCTATAAATATACTTCCGGAAGGATTCTCTTTATCATTATCAGGATTATATCCCCTCTCCTCTATCACCGACTCGGCAATAGCTTCAGGTGCATCCTGGTATCCTGCAAACTTAAGCTCAATCTCACCCTGCCCAGAGGTATACTCCGTCAACCTGGTCTGGTAATCCGCTATACATCTAGCAGGAGCATTTCCAACTAAGCCTGCCTCTGCATCCATTGAACAGCTTCCACCCATATCCGATATCTCAGTCATCACACGGCCAACACTCTCTGTAGGAAGAGTTATTCTAAAATCAAACATAGGTTCAAGCAGCACGCATCCCACCTTCATAAGGCCCTGCCTAATTGCGCGCCTTACCGACTCACAAAAGTCCTGACTATCTGTATGCTTTAAATGCGCCTTACCTGCGACCAGTGTAAATCTAATATCTGTCAGCGCCGCCCCTGTAAGAATACCAACGGGCAAATGCTCTGTAATCGTGGAGAGAATGGTTTTCTGCCAATTTATATCCAGATCATTTACACTAAGATCACTGGCCACTTCAATACCTGTCCCACGAGGTAAAGGCTCCATCAGAATCTGCACCTCTGAATAGTGGCGAAGGGGTTCGAAATGTCCATATCCAATAACAGGACTAGCAATAGTTTCCTTATAAACAAAGCTTCCCTTTGCGAAGTCAATTGGAACTCCATATTTTTCCAGGACTCTTTCTCTAAGTATTTCCATCTGGAAGGAACCCATAACTGATATACTCGCCCTATCCTCTCCTATTATCTCCAGTTGTAGAAGAGGATCCTCATCGCAGAGTTCTCTTAATTTTGGAAGGAATACTCGAAGTGGAACATCTGTCGGAAGAACTACGTCATATCTCAACACCGGCTGACAGACCGGCGCATCGTCGTCAAACTCTTCGCCTAAACCCATTCCGGCAAATGTGTGTTCAAGTCCAAGAAAAGCAACTACATCTCCAGCTTCCGCCTTATCTACATTTACATACTTAACTCCGCTATAGCTTCTTATCTGACTAATTTTCTCGCCAGCCAGTCGCGGGTCTTCTATCTCCCCTCTAACGGCTACACTTCCACCAGTTATCTTCGCATAGGAAAGCTTCTGTCCATTTTCGAAGCTCACCTTGAATATCTTAGCCGAAAAGGAATCCTTAAATGAAATCTCAGGCAGATATTCCGTTATCATCCTGATTAACTCGTCAACATTTTCATTTTTAAGAGCAGCACCAAAAACCACAGGATGAAACTTTCCAGAAGAAATGAGCGATGTCACATCCTCTTTACTTAGCTTCTCCTCTTCCAGGTACTTCTCTATCGTCACTTCAGATAATGCAGCAACCTCTTCCCACTTAGCGAAAATGTCCTCATACTTAATGAATCCCTCTCCAACCTTCTCTAATAGTTCAGAGAGAAGCTCTTCCTCAGTCCTTTCACACATGTCCATCTTATTAATGAACACCATATAAGGAATCTTATATTTTTTCAACATGCCTATAAGACGTTTCGTTGAAGCGGTCACTCCATCTGGTCCACTAACCAAAAGAAGAGCCAAATCAAGCACTGACAGTGCTCTCTCTGCCTCACCTATAAAGTCCGCATGTCCAGGGGTATCTATAAGAGTTATCCTGATGCCATCACCACAATTATTTAGTTCATTATCCTTGTCAATATCGCAGAGCGCTTGCTTCGACAGAATAGTTACGCCTCTCTTCTTCTCCAGATTATCTGTATCCAGAAAGGCATCTCCATTATCAACTCTACCCGCATTTCTGATCATTCCCAGATTATATAAAATGCTTTCTGTAAGTGTTGTCTTTCCAGCATCAACATGGGCAAGAATACCCATCGTTATTTTCTTTAAACCACTCATATAAAATATCGTCCTTGATTACATTTCCCTTTGACTTTAGCTGATTGGAATCATAAGTGTAACCGAGAAACCTTTATCATCACTGTCACAGATTAGTTCTCCGTTCATTTTAAGCATAAGTGACTTTGCTATGTATAGTCCCAGACCACTTCCATCCACTTTTTCATTTTCTGCCCTTTTACCACGATAGAACTTGTTGGTTATAAGCTCCAGCTCGTCACGTGGAACCCCTGGTCCATAATCCTTAATAGACATCTCAAGGTATTTCTCTGAAACGCTATAATCAACATCTATCTTAGTTTCAGCATACTTATACGAATTACTGATGATATTCCCTATCACCTGACTCATACGCTTGCTGTCAATATTAATAATCAGCTTTGGAAGCGTCGACTCATTAACCAGCCCCTTTGAATCATTTTTCTTAATTATCTCACTTAAAACACTAGAAGCCTCGTCATGTAAGCTTACCTTGAATTCGCCCAGATCCTCGAGGGTAGTCGAGAAGAGATCGCTTACCAGACTGTCTATCTGGTCAGCCTTCTTGTAAATGTTATCCAGCTTATCTAAGATATCTGTATCTCTCTCGAGCTCCAGTTCCTTAGTCGTACCCTCACCTAAAGCTTTTTTCTCAGGTTCTTCATTTATATATTTATTAAGCTTAGCTTCGAGAAGCTCAGCCGTTAGCTTAATACCTGTTATGGGAGTTTTTAGATCGTGACTAAGAGAGGCTATAAGCTCTTTCTCCTTACGCTGAAGTTCTATCTCTCGCTGACGTGACTCAGCCAGTTCCTCTCGCATGATGTCGAAGCTTTCTGTAAATGCACCAAACATGTTATTTTCTTCCATCATCAATGGTTCATCCAATTTTCCCTCTGCCACCTTACCTGCGAAGGTCTGCATTCTATCAAATGGCTTCACTATATTCTTCTCAATATATAAGCCATATATAACGGCACCTATTATGAAAAACAGTGCCATAATAGCCACGCCCATAACCAGTTTTCTTTTTATCCGAGCATAACCTTCCTCCGGTGTATCCAGCAGGACAACAGAGCCAACAATCCTTTCGTCCTTTATGACATATCTATAGATAAGCCTTTTTTTGCTGGCAACTTCAACTGTTAGTCTTCCCTTATTGTCAGTTATTTCGTTGATTCTTTTTTCTGCACCGGGAGTTTTATACACCTCATTTCCCACGCTATCCAAAACAACAAAATCCACCCCATAGTCCTTTTCTTCAAGACTATCGGGTGAATCCATCTTCTCTTCAGCATCCTTGACTATATCATTTAGTATAAGGAGTTTTTCATTATCCACTGCAATACTCTCACTTATATCACCAGATACATTTACAAAAAGAATGATACCTGTGAGCATTAAAATGCCAAATACTAAAACAGCTTTTGCATAGTTCCTCATTTTAATACACTAAAATCCCTCTCAATCATGTATCCAACGCCCCAAACAGTTTTTATAATCTGCGGATTCTTTGGATCATTTTCTATTTTTTCCCTTAAATGCCGAATGTGAACCGCCAGAGTTCCTTCCCCTATAAATTCATCATCCCATACATTCTTTAGAAGTTCATCCTTCGTAACAACGCGGTTTTGATTTTCAAGAAGATATATCAGCATTTTATATTCCATAGCTTTAAGACCAAGCAATTCATTACCTTTCCTAAGCTTATGAAGATTTGTATCTACACTGATAGTATCTGTAAGACTTATACTGTCTGAATTTTCATCTATCTTGTTTTGCTCTACACTACTTGTTTTTGATGCAAGCTCAGCATTCTCCTTCGCCTTCTCATATCTTGCAAGGATAGTCTTTACCTTAGCCAGAAGTATGCTGAGAGTATAAGGTTTCTTGATATAGTCATCACCACCGATATTCAGGGCGATTAGAACATCATCATCACTGGTTCTGGCACTAATAAAAAGTATCGGAACATCCGAGCTTTCCCTGACTTTTTTACAGAGTTCAAAACCGGACTTATCTCCAAGATTAATATCCAGAAGAAGCAGAGATACACTGTTCTCGTTCAAAAATTGGATGGCATCTTCAAAACTCGTCACATATGCAGTTTTAATGTCGAACATATTGAAGTACTCCGCAGTTGACTGGGCTATTACTTCATCATCGTCGATCATAAGAACCTTGTATTCCATTTCACCACCTGCATTTTTTTATTTAATATGCTTTTCCTGCAAGCAGGAACGCAGTTTGACTTTTGACACTTATGTCATATTATAGAATAATTCCAAATAGAGGACAATCCTTTTCAAGAACTGTCCTCCCCATATTGTTACAATTTCAGGAATCATTTGTAACACTTTATATAACTTATCTTATCCTTATAGTATCCCCTGTCTCTCCTATAAACATGATATACCCCTCCTTTGGAAGGTGGATGACATCTCCATAGTCTATCATATGGGTACTGTACTTAACCTTTCCGAACTTATCATATACATAGACTGCGCTGTTATCAGGCCGTTCCAGACTGATGTTTTTGTTTGCCATAGAGTCATCTATATTAAACCATACAGCCTTTTCTGTTGTAAGGCTCACTTCCTTAACATCAGCTGTAAAGCTCTCATTATCTGTAACAGGTACAACCTCCAGATCAGTTGATGCATGAACCACTCCGGTATCATCAACATAAATATCAAAGATATCTCTATTTCCGGAACTAGGAATAGTTGTAAATGCCTCCAGATGATTCTCATCAACTATTTTTAATATTCTGGTCGCCATACCAAAATTGACAACATAACCGCTATCTTCCAGTACCCTAATCTCAGTAAACGGAATTTGATAAACCGCTGAAGAGTACTTTTCAGATTCGACTGCATACTTCATGCCATCTCTTTCTTGCCATGCTTTTATAGCTTCTTCAGATACAGGATAAGGCTCCAGTTTTTCTCCTGAATATGTTCTATTACATCCATTTACAAGGCCACTCTGTTTTGAAACACTTTCCTCAGTAATATATACATGTCCCTCTGCCTCTACAAAATTAATACAGAAGTAGTCAGGATCAACCCTAAATTCTCCAGCTTCTATATCTCCTGTCACCCTTACAAATCCATTATCCGTATACATATAATATTCATCAGATGTACCTGCCCCGAGCATCTTGACAAGAGCATACTTCATATCAGGAAATGTGATTTCAGCAGGAGCTCCATCCAGTGAATAATAACCTTCATACTTCTTATAAGAATCAGGAACTGTTTCCTTTAGTTCTACCTCTGGTGCGGTAGTCTCCTCTACTTCGATACCTTGCTCCTCGAGAACTATATTGGCAAGTGCTTCTGCCATAGCCATGTTATACCCGCTGCTTCCTCCCGAAGTAGTAACACATACACTCACTTCCTCGTCTGGCAGCACTAGAAGACCAGCATGATAATCCGTGTTGTCGCCACCTTTATAGAGAGCTTTCACACCCGCCTCTTCATACATAGGAATATCTACCATATCCCAACCCAGACCGTTTTGATCCATATAGTCCGGATCATATTTTAAATTGCCAGAAGCATCAGTTGTACTACTCCAAAGAGTTGCCATCTCATTCTTACTACCTTCAGAAAGAAGTCTGTTATCGCCTTTAAAGAACGTACTTCCGAATTCACAGGTATCTAACGCAGTTGAGTAAATTCCTCCGGAACCAAAATCCATACTGTATTCTGTTTCATATCTGTTATTACTATCTGGGAATATATCTGCAAGAGCCGGATTTCCAAATACATTCTTTGCAGTATATATATTTTCAGCCCCGAGCTTTCCTGCTATATTTTTCTCCACATAGTCTGTATAGCTCATACCGGAGACTCTCTCCACTAATAATTCAAGGAGTGTAAATCCATCATTACAATAAGCCGCATATTCACCCGGATCCGCCTTAAGTCTCTGATTCTCCAGATTCTTAAGAGTGTTTTCCGTGGAAACGGAAGAATTATCGCCATAAAGGTCAGAGTTTTTAAGAGATGAACCAAATATCCCAGACGTATGATTCATCAGCATCCTGACAGTGATATCCTTGTAACGTTCATCTGCCATCTTGAAGTCATCTATATAGTCTGTCACCGGCGCATCCAGATCCACCTTACCCTGTTCCACCAGCTGCATCACAGCTGTTGTTACATACACCTTACTAACCGAACCAATACAGTAGATCTGATCCGCATCACCTTCCGTCGCATCCCCCTGCACCTCACCCTCTGCCGCATATACAACCTCACTACTCCTATCATCCAAACCGGTTGCGCAGCTGATACCAGCAATCATTAATGAACACATTCCAAATGTTATAATTCTATTTTTTATATTCTTATTATTCATCATTTCGTCCCTTTTCAATTCACAGCATATATCTATAATTTATTCTCGAGACCGTTTTTGGACCTCGGCTGATCATTACTCCGTCATCAGCTCCGTAACCGAAATCTTCTTAACCTTTCCGGCTGATATATATGTTGACACATATACATAAAGTGATATCAAAACTATTGCAATTGGTACCCAGAAGAGTCTGATATCAAAGACCGTTCCAAAGGCTATCTTTAAAAATAACATCACAACCGGAAGTGCCAGAATTGTACCGGCTATGATAGCTGGTACTGCCACCGGCATCATCCTAACCACTATCTGCTTCCTTATATCCTCTGAAGTATATCCACAAGCCTTCTCTATACCCATGGCCTGTCTTTCCTTTTTGATAATGGATTCAATAAGGAAGTTCATAATGATAGATATTACGCCAACAATTATGATCATCAATATTATAGAAATAATCTGAGATATAACACTTAGACCACCCATTTGTGTATCCATCGTTTCACTAAATGAAGAAATCTCAGTAAGCTTAAATTTTCCACTATCTCCGGTTATGATCTTATCTCCAACCTTTATGGCATAGCTTGCATTACTTACACCATATTTAGATTTAAGCAGAGCCATCTGTTCATCAGCCTTCGCCTTAATCCTATCCTCGAGCGTTCCTTCTTCCTGAGACTTTCCAACTGCGTCTTCCACACTTCCATATTCTTCTGTCAATCTGTCCTTAAGCTCTGCCTCGCTAACACCATCCGCAGCATATACGAACAGATAATTTAAGCACTCTGAAGGGGACATAAACTGTTCAAAACCATCTAAGGTAAGATATCCTTCCATTCCACCGTTCAAAAATACATTCGTCGTGCCTGATATGATAAAGCTTTTTTCTATATTGTTATACTTTAAAAGTACGCTATCTCCAACACTTAGAGTATATTTCTCCGCCATACCGGTTCCTATCATAATTTCATTTTCATGAATCGGGAATCTACCCTCAGAAATATAGAGATTTTCCAGCTCATCATAGTCCTCATAGGCAAAAGTTTGAAATGTATCATGATCATTTCCATTTATACTGAAGCCCATATTGGCTCTAAGAAGCACACACTTTCTCACATCTTCTCTAGTGGAGATTTCCTGCATTACCGAATCAAAATCAGTCCCCTTATCAAATCCAACCATAAGTGCCTTTTCGACACCGGCTATATTAAGGAACACCGCACCTCTGTCTCTAAAAATATCAGCCAGATAGATGCAAAATGTAATTACAAAGGAAGCTGTCACGATACATACAAAGAGTCCAACATTTTGTCTGGCATTTGCAAATAGCCCCTTAAATCCAAGTCTACTATTGATATCTGATTTTGTTTTATCAAGCGGAAATACATTTCTTCCAAAATGATGGGTTCTGATTCCTTTTCTGAAAGCCACAACCGGTGGGTACTTCTTAATTCTCCTTGCTTTTAAGAGAGCCGTTATGAGAATTAATATTATTAGTAACGCCGCAGGAACGAGAAGAAGATAACCCTTTCCTGATACAACATAGTTATGACCTGTAAATACCTGCAATAGTCTTGTCATAAGCGAATCGGTCGCCAGTATCAACACTCCTCCTAATATCACACCTATCATACCAAGCAACAGATATTCATAAATGTATGCTCCCGATATCTCTCTTGATCTATATCCCAAGGCTTCAAGGACACCAATTGATTCCATCTGATTTTCAATATCATTTGTAATTTTATGTCTTATCATAAAGATACACGAAACAGCAGTAACTAAAGATACAAATGCGATTATCGCCATTATTATATCTATAGTGGATGTTGTCGCGAGTTTTTCAGTATAGTAGTCGTAACAAAATAAGAATAAAGATTTCCCGGATACATCTTCAAATTTCTTCTGAAAATCATTAATAAGTTTTTCTTTTTCATCATAGCTATTGATAGTTCCATCCTTTGTATTGAAAGCAATCATCTTATGTTCCGGAACTACCGCGCTCATCATATCGTAGTCTCTCTCAGTAAGGACACATTTGATTCCATTACTATAACCTGCTGAAAGTCCTGACTCATAAAATCCAGCTATCTGAAATGGATAATCCTTACCACCGATTACCAGCATCAGTTCATCGCCTTCAGAAAAATCCAAATCATATTTCAGGTAATATGGTACCCATATAGGATGTTCAAAGCTTTCAAGCTTTTCGTCTGAAAGAGAAGTTTTCTTCTCGAATTGTTCCAGTTTGCTTTCATCACCTTCATTTACAAACAGAGCCTGAAACTGTGCTGTAGAACCATCATCCTTCCTATAGGAAACTGATGTTGAAGTATCAAACTGAAGTGAGTTAAAGACGAAGGTCTCAGTAACACGTTCGTCATCCTCGACTATTTCACCATACTCATTCTTATAGCTATTTCCAGGAAACATAATCATATAGTCATAGCTTCCTGTCTTCTCGAACATATCATCAAACATCCTGTCAGCTTTTTCTATGTTGATGATACCGATTCCAAGAAGGGCCATGCTGATCATAATAAGGAAGATAATGACGAAGGATTCCTTCTTGTGCTTTTTTATATTAAATAAAGATAATCGTAGTATTTTCATTTTTTTGCCTTTCTAGCTTAACGCGGTCTACCATCCCATAGTTTCCAAAAACTCTGACAACTTAGCTCTACGTTCTTTAACATCATCTTCACCGTAGGCTGGCATTTCGTAGTCGCCTACAACTCCTCCGTCTCGAAGGTAGAGTACTCTTGTACCTCTGAGAGCTGTCTTGAGGTCATGAGTAACCATGACAATTGACTGACCGTTCTTATGTACTTCCGAGAAAATATCCAGTACATCTCTTGAAGATGCTGAGTTAAGCTGTCCTGTTGGCTCATCTGCGAAGAGTATCTTCGGATCATTTATTATGGCTCTTACGATTCCGACTCTCTGTGCTTCACCACCTGATAACTGGTTTGGATATTTCTTCCAGTCCTCTTCATTAAGTCCTACCTTCTTAAGCAGGTTCTTGGCTTTCTGAACAAGTTCAGGGGAATTCTTCTGAACAATGAGTGCACCTGTAAGTACATTATCGAGGACTGTCTGATTTTCCAGAAGATATACACTCTGGAATACAAAGCCACAGTTACCTCTTCTAAATACTGCAAGCTCGTCATTTGAGTAGTCCTGTATCTCCGTATCACCGAAGAAGACCTTTCCCATATTCGGCTTATCCATACCGGACAGCGCATAGAGAAGTGTTGACTTACCGGATCCTGACGAACCCATGATAACTGTGAAGTCTCCCTCTCTTATCTCCAAATCAAGGTTCTTTATAACATGCTGCTGCACTCCCCCGTTGGAAAATGATTTGCAAAGCTTTTCTGTTCTGAGAATACTCATCGTTCTAACTCCTTTTTACCTATCAACAATTTTTTCATCTTATGGTTGTAGTATATATGGTTTCTTCCTAATCATCTTTACCGAAGAATTATTAAATTCTTATCAAATTCTTAACTGGTTTAACATTTTCCAATCATATTCTTTGAAGGGGGTATGTGTAGATTTTGTTAAAATGTTGACATTAATAGTAATATTCTAATATCATAGTATTAATAAAATTAAGGAAAGGAGTGTGTAGATATGAAAAAGAATCGTGGATTTACATTGGTAGAGCTTATCGTTGTTTTAGTTATACTTGCGATACTTGCTGCCATACTTGTACCTGCCCTCCTTGGCTGGATAGATAAAGCAAATAGCCAGAAAGATATCGAAAAAGCAAAGGCTGCCATGACAGCTGCTCAGGCCGTATTCACTGAGGCTTATGGAAAAGATATGCCCGTAAAAAATAATAACGTTTTAGGGCTACCAGCCGATTGCAAAGTTTATTCAGAGGATAATAATTATAGAGATATAAACTGCAAAGGAACCTATATAGAACAGCAAGTACATAATTATGTAGATGATGATCCTTACATATTCCTTGTTGCTGCCGGAAATAGTAAAGAAGGTTCAAACTCAACAAAGCACCAGCAATACACTATTCTATATGCAGTTTATGTTGCAGAAAAGGATTCCAGACCATACTATTATTATGATGGTAGATGGACCTATGAAAATGCTACGAATGTGAATATGATTATCAAGGACACAACCGCTAAATCCAACAGATTGGTTTATAATGGAGAAGAAGTAGATATTCAGTATTATATTATATGTAATAAAGAGAAGAGCGATTTAAAATCTATAAACGAGAGCAAAACAAGCTTTTGGGGCTATTTAAGAATTGTTCTTCCTAAGAAATATGGCGGAGAAGTATATAAACCTAAATAAAAAATGTGAGTAAATAGGGACGGTTCTGTTTTACTCATTTTTACTTAGTTATCGACTTATTTAATATTTACAAAAATGAGTAAAACAGAACCGTCCCTATTTACTCATATTTACTCACTTATCCACGATATTTTGTATGACCAGGTTGTGAATAGTAATCTAATTTATCCTTATACATCATTTCATCTGATTTTTTCATTATCTCGTCTATATTTTTAATCTCCTCTGAACAGAAGCTATATCCTATAGCACAGCTATATTTTGTTTCAGAAACCTTACTACGAATATTTTCAACCAGCTGTTTTACTTCATCCTCAGATACGTGTTTACAAACTATAAGGAACTCATCTCCACCTAGTCTATAAACTGAATCCTTAGACGTAGTCGCCTGCATAAAACAATATGCAAGTGTAGCCAGCGCTGTATCGCCCGCAGCATGCCCTTCTTTATCATTTATCTCTTTAAGTCCATTCATATCAATTGTTATAATTGCATTTATATCACTTATTTCATTTGTGACAGTAGCATAAAAAGACTGTCGATTCAGAAGGCCTGTGAGCGCATCCTTTTCTGTCAGCTGAAGGATTGAGAATACGTAGTAAACAAAAAGCGCTATGGTTATTGTTACACAGAAGATGTGTGAATAATCCCTTCCAAGTACAAACGGAAGTATTAGTCCCGATGTGAAAGAAAAACATAAGAATACAATTGGAAAGATTTCAGCAGGGCGTTTATTACTTCTCTTAACCAGCATATAAACAAGAAATACAGAATAAGCTCCTACCATTATGTAAGGCAGATAACCCAAAGGTCCTCTATCAAGCGTTCCGTCCTCCTCTAGACTAAATACCACCCCAGTAAATATGGAAATAAGATCTATTATTAGAAGTATAAAGGCCGGTATAAAAATTGTCTTTTTAGCATTTTTAGCAAGTGTAAATATTACAAATGCAATAATAAGAGGAGTCGCGCTATAACGAAGCGCCATCAGCGTGAGTCGCATTTCCGTCATTATATTCATATCCGCTAAAGCAAACTCCACAAAAACAATTTGAGAAAAAATGAAGAGTCCCAGAATAAGGGCATACAAACGAAGTATTGTTATCTTATCAAGGAAAACTGTTGTCTTAAGCAGAACTGCAAAAGCCAGCAATACCATGACGTTTGCCCAGTTTTGTATGATTAATTCTTTAATCATTCGCCCAAATCCTTTCCACATTTTTTCTGGAGTGAGTATATAGGGACGGTTCTGTTTTACTCACTCTTTACTCCCTTAGAGATTACCCAGTTGTTCTTTTCTATCTAGTATGATTGAAAGGAGTTCTGTATAATCCATTTCCTTTCTAGCCCTTAGCAGCTCAGTTATTTCAACTATTGGATCATAGAGTGGAGTTAAGGCAAGGTTGCCTGTTATTCCTTTAAGTGCATGTGCCGCTTCAAAGGCAGCTCCCAGATCTCCAGCTTCTATACTATCCTTCAGTAAGTCAAAGCTTTTCTCTGAAGGTATTGTGGAAATAAGCCTAAGGTAAAGCTCTTCTTTACCCATACATCTTCCAAGTCCCTCTTCAACATTTGCACCATATTCCTTTAGCGTATCGATTGTTAGCATTTTATACCTCTTGGTCTTTAAAAAATTTTGTAAATTCTTCTGCCGGTACCGGCTTTGAGAAATAGTATCCCTGAATGATATCGCAGTTTCTTTCCTTAAGAAGCTTTAGCTGTTTCTCAGTCTCAACTCCTTCAGCGATGACAGGAACCTGAAGGAACTCAGCGATTTCAAGCACAAGCTCTACCAGCTTCATACTCTTCTTGTCCTTTTCCATATTGCGAACAAATTTCATATCCAGCTTAAGTGCATCGATTGGAATAGATGTGATCATATTCAGTGATGAATACCCGGTTCCGAAATCGTCCATCTCAATCATGAAACCATATTCTCTAAGGTTCTCGACAACTTTAATCAATTCTTCTGCATTTTCAGAATATGCAGACTCAGTTATTTCAAGCATCAGTTCATTTGGCTCGAGGTCATTTTCTTTTAATAACCTCATAAAGTTATCCCTAAGACCTGGGAAGTAAATGTCCATTCGAGATACATTTACCGAAACAGGCACAGAGACCCCATATTCCTTCTTCCAGATTCCCACCTGCTTTGCAGCTTCTTCCCACACATAGCGGTCCAACCTTTGAATAAGTCCGTTGCTTTCAAAAAGAGGGATAAAATCTCCAGGACTAATCATTCCTAGTTCTGGATGTATCCATCTAATAAGCGCTTCTGCACTTCTGAGTTTAGGCTCTTCACCGGTAACATCATACTTTGGCTGGAAGAAAACCTTAAGGTCCTTATTGCTTATAGCATCATCAATATCATTTATTAACTTTTCCTGATACTTAGCCTGTTCATAGAGTTCGTGGCTATAGTATTCAATATCCTTACTATAGTCGCCTCTTATCATATCACAGGCTGTTTTCGCTCTATCAAACCAGTTCTCAACCATTAGCGATTTATCTGCATCAGAGTATACTCCCATACGAAGTCGAATATTATTTGATTCCGAAATATCTGATAGCTCCCTAACAACCTTTTCAAGAACTCTCTTATGATCAGTAGCATGGTCGCAATATATGATGAAGTTATCTGCCTCAGAGCGACAGCTTATTCCAGATTGATCACTAAAATAATCCAGAAGGGACTTAGCAATGCTGATAAGAGCATTATCGCCCTCTTTCCTTCCATAGAGTTCATTTATCAAATGGAAATGATCTATATTGATATTAATAATATCAACCTTACGATCAGCCTTATACTTTTCAATCTGATTTATGTATTCAATGAAATATTCTCGGGAGTATAAACCGGTAAGAGTATCTCTCTCTGTATCATGAATGATATTCTTATCTTCCTGAAGCTCTATGATTCTTTCACATCTTGCTAAGATTACATCCGGCATATCATATGGTTTGGTAATAAAATCTGCCGCTCCTAGCTTAATAGAACGAACCTCCGCATCCTTTTCAGATGTCATAACAATGATTGGGATTAGACGAAGCGATTCATCGTCTTTAAGATTTTTGATAAGTTCAAAACCGTCCATAATAGGCATAAGAAGATCCACAAGTATCAAGGAAAAACTACAATCTCCAGCCTTAAGAATATCCAGCGCTTCCTTACCATTTTCAGCAGCATGGACTTCGTACTCCGAACTCAAAATATTAGATAAGATTTCTCTGTTGATCATTTCATCATCAACAACAAGAACGTGTCTTTTCAGACCGCTCAACCCCTTAAAAATATTCATATACCCCATTCTCCTTCTCTACTAACCCCTTAATAGAAAATCCTTATCTTTAAATATACCATAATAGACCTTTTATCACAATAAAGATGTAAATGCACCCGCTTATATGATATATTAAGAAATATAATGTATTAGTAGAATCGGGGGATTTACATTATGAAAAAAGAGCGAATAAAAAATATCAAACCTTTATATATTATTATAGGCCTTCTAACTCTACTCTTTATACTTCTTGATTCTATATATCTTAGCTGGAAAGCCTCAAAGGACACTGAAGAAGCTGTCAGAAAGGTAAGTCATTTGTACCTTGATGAGCTGTCCGGAAGACGTGAGCAGGTTGTGGAAAACAATCTGAAAAGCAAGTTCGATGATATGAGAATTGCAATTGAACTTATGACTGACGAAGATAAAAGCGATGTGGAGCATTTGCAGGATTATCAAGCCAGAATGAAGAAGCTCTATAAGCTAGAAAAGTTTGCCTTCGTTGATACAAAAGGACTCATCTATACCGCTCTCGGCCCACAGGAAAATATAAGTGACTATTCTTTCGATTATAAGATTATTGATGAACCTGAAATATCTATACTTAATCTAGAAAGCACCGACAAAAAGGTGGTTCTAGCATATCCCGTTGATATCCCATTTAACGGCGATACTCTCAAGGTTTGTTTCATGGAAAAGGATATGGACGAAATGCTCTCAGGAGTTTCCATGGAACCCGCCAAAAATGGCACTACCTTCTGTAACATATATACGAATGATGGAATCGCTTTAACTGATACAATTCTAGGCGGTCTTGCTGTCGAGGATAACCTCCTGGATGCTATGAAAAATGCCAATTATGACGACGGTTATTCCTACGAAGCCTTCAAGGAACAGTTTGAAAAAGGCGAACGTGGCGTAGTTTCCTTTACCTACAATGGTACAAAAGAAACCCTTAGCTACGTGCCAGTCGAAGGAACAGATTGGAATCTTACATATCTCGTAAGGGAAAGTGTTATCAACGACGAGATAAGTTCAATTAATAAAAGTGTTGTTACACGAAGTATTGTACAAACTGTTATAACCGCTATTCTTCTGATCACCCTATTCGTCTTCATTATGTATCAAATGCAGAAAAACTCGAGAATGTTGATAGAAAAAGAAGCGGCTGAAATTGAAAACAGAACTCGCCAACAGGAAATGCAGGAAAAAATCGATCTTCAGGAAAAGCTTCTGGAAGAAGAAAGAACGCGTACCTTGCAGGATAGCCTTATTACTGCCATGGCTTCTGATTACAGAAGTGTATACTACGCTAACCTAGACGAAGATGACGCTGTATGTTATCGAAAGGATTCTAATGATTCCGACAGTTCCCCAGAAGGAACACATTTCTGCTTCACCGAAAGATTTAACTACTATGCAGATAACTATGTTGCCGAAGAATATAGAGATGGATTTAAGGAATTTATAAAAATAGATAATATCAAAAAGAATCTTGAAGAAAGTCGTCTCATATCCTATAGATATTTGGTTAGACGCGATGGAAAAGAATTCTATGAAATGCTCCGTATGGCGGGCGTTAGACTAATCGAGAATCGTACAGACCACATGATTCACGCCATTGGTGTCGGTTTCACAAATATTGATAAAGAAATGCGTGACGAAATGGCGCGAAATGAAGCCCTTAGCGATGCTCTCGCAGTTGCTGATCAGGCAAACAAGGCGAAGACGGCATTTCTATCAAACATGAGTCACGAGATCAGAACACCTATGAACGCTATCATCGGACTTGATAGTATAGCATTAAACGATCCTGATATATCAGATAAGACTAGAGAATATCTAACCAAGATTGGCGATTCCGCTGACCACCTACTGGGACTAATAAATGATATCCTCGACATGTCCCGAATCGAATCCGGAAGGATGGGCATAAGGAACGAAGAATTCTCATTCCCTAAGCTACTCGAGTCACTCAATACATTAATCAGTTCACAGTGCCAGAACAAGGGAATTGATTACATTTGCCACGTAAGTGATGACATAAATGAATGCTATATCGGAGATGAGCTGAGACTTCGTCAGGTACTCCTCAACGTCCTTGGAAATGCAGTTAAATTCACAGACAAAGGAAGTGTAAGTCTAAATGTTAATAAGACTGCCTCTTATGACGGCAAGTCAACTCTTTGCTTTGAAATAAAGGATACTGGAATAGGTATGAGCGAGGAATTCCTACCTAACCTCTTCGATACATTTACCCAGGAGGACGAGTCAAGTACAAGTAAGTACGGTAGCTCCGGTCTTGGAATGGCTATCACAAAACGTATCGTCGATATGATGAACGGCCAGATTGAAGTTGAATCTGAAAAGGGTAAGGGAACAACCTTTGATATCACGGTAACTCTTACCGACTGTGAGAAAGAAGTCAGTGAATATGAAGATATAGAGCTTCATCCAGATCAGATGAGCGTACTAATTATAGATGATGATGAGGTTGCCTGCGAGCATGCGAAGCTCGTTCTTGAGAAAACAGGTATATCCGCCGAGATAGCTCTGTCGGGTGAAGAAGCTATAGAAATGGTGCGTCTCCGCCACGCTAGGAGAACACCTTATAATCTAATTCTCGTCGACTGGAAAATGCCGGAAATGGACGGCGTTGAAACCACAAGAAAGATCCGCGAAATTGTCGGAAATGAATCTGCCATCATTATACTAACTGCCTATAGATGGGATGATGTTCTTGAAGAAGCCCTTCAGGCGGGCGTTGACAGTTTCATACCTAAACCTGTTTTTGCAACAGTTGTTTTGGATGAATATAAATCCGCTATCAAGAAAAAGAATCCTGCCGAATTGGAAGAAGAAAAAGCCGAACTTTCAGGACGCAGAATCCTTCTTGCCGAAGACATGCAAGTAAATGCCGAAATAATGACCATGGTTCTCGAAATGAGAGATATGAAGGTGGAACTTGCCGAGAATGGTCGCATTGCTTTAGAAAAGTTTTCAGAAAGTGAGTCCGGTTATTATGATGCCGTCCTCATGGATATGAGAATGCCAGAAATGGACGGCCTCGAAGCAACCAAACGAATAAGAGATCTTGACCGCGAGGATGCGAAGCAGATTCCAATCATCGCACTCACTGCAAATGCCTTTGACGAGGATGTACAGCGCTCCCTCCAGGCCGGAATGAATGCACATTTATCAAAACCTGTAGAACCAGAACGTCTATACCAAACCCTCGAAGAACTTATAAAATGAGTATATAGGGACGGTTCTTATTTACTCACTTCAAAGTAAGTGATAATGAGTATATGGGGACGGTTCTTATTTACTCACTTCAAAAAAAGTGAGTAAATAAGAACCGTCCCCATATACTCATATACTCATTATATTATCTAAAATAGGAAAGATACACTACTATACCACCAATAACAATAAAGATAAGACCTATCAGGATTGTAAAGATGAACTGTGTCTTTGATCCAACGGGATCATAATAGCCGCCATCATCAGTAGCAGAAACGTATATTTCTCTAACTTCATTAATTGCAGGGTTACCTCTGTTCGAGAATACATTCTTGAAGGTTCTTCTCTTCTCTCCGTTATACCAATACTCATACATCGGAGCTCTCATACGAGGTGATCTTGCTCCATTTCTTGGAATGACTAGCTGTATACAGGTTGCCTGAACCGGAATAGTATATCTTTTCTTCATTGCACTAACACTAACCGCATATCCAATAATAATAGCGAAACCAACTCCTATTATTATAAATGGCAGAATGGCATTTCCGATTCTATCAAACTCTGACTGTGCGCCATCGCTTCCGAAGATTTTAAAGAATCCATAGCCCAACATTAAAACACCAACAATCGCTGCAACTATCGGAATAAACTGTATGCGCTTTCCTTCTTTTCTATCCTTGAAAATAATCTTCACACCTATATATGTAAATAGAATTCCCATTAATAATCCTACAAATGCCGCACTCCCCTTCTTTGCTGCAACTACTATTAGTATCGCAATAACAAGTGTACCGATCATTTCCGGAGTATTCAGATATCCCTCCTGAGGTTTTATTCTAGGATATTTAACCCTATCCGCTTGCCCTGGCATTTCATTTACTTGACCGAACTGCTGACCTTGCATTCCATTCATCTGTCCATACTGCTGATTTGGAACGCCACCCGCTCTTTGCTGCATCAGCATGTCGAATTCGCGAAGCTTTTCTTCCTTCAACTGCTCGCTCATATTTCCTGTCTGAACCTGCAGATCAAGAAGCTTCTCTACTTCTTCCCTGCTCATTTGAAAATTGAACATAAATACTTTTCCTCTCTAACTCAGTTTACTAAAAACCAATCGTTTTAATCCTTGCTAAAACCGTTTTTTAGAATATCACTAACATTTATCAAATGCAAATTAAGTCTTCATTAATTAGTTATTGCTTTTTTCCTATAAAAAATGTTTAATTAATTTATATATAAAAGTATTTATATGATAAGTGTTTTATATGATAAGTTTTTTTTGATGGGGAAGCTTTATGACATATTCAATAATTGGAATTCTTGCAACAGTTGTTCTAATAATAAATAACCGCGATGTTTTATGGGGTAGAGAGGACTACAATAAGACTCCTACGTATATAGCATATCGCCATCTGCTTTACGGAATCCTGGGATACTTAATAACTGATATGCTATGGGGAATCCTCGCCTCTCACAAGCTTATTACGCTTGTTTATATTGATACTGTTATTCATTTTATGGCTATGGCTTTAGCCGTTATGCTATGGACTAGATATGTCATAGTTTATCTTGGAAACAAAAAAGGTTTCGGTAAGCTTCTTAATTTTACGGGAACAGCTTTTGTATGCTTCGAAGCAATCGTAATCCTCATAAACTTTTTTATTCCTATCCTATTTAGTTTTGATTCAAAGGGAGAATATCACGCAGGAGTTGCCAGATATATAACTCTCTGCATTCAGATAGCATTATTCCTGATCACTTCTCTTTATACTCTTATAACAACCGCAAAAACAAAGGGCTTAGACAAGAGACGAAACCTTACTATTGGTCTCTTTGGTCTATCTATGATTCTATTTATCGGTATACAGCTCTTCTTCCCTCTACTTCCTTATTATGCAATGGGCTATATGCTCGGAACCTGTCTCCTTCACAGCTTTGTAGTTGAAGACGAAAAGGATGAATATAGAGAAGCTCTTAAAAAAGCACTTCGAACTGCAGAGGAAGCAAGCAAAGCGAAATCTTCCTTTCTTTCAAGCATGAGTCATGAGATCAGAACTCCAATGAATGCCATTATTGGTATAAATAATATTGCATTAAATGACCCTTCTACAAATGATAAGACAAAGGAATATTTGAATAAAATCGGAACCTCCGCAGAGCATCTTCTAGATATAATAAATGATATTCTGGATATGAGTCGTATCGAATCAGGAAAGCTTACTCTCAAGGAAGAAGCCTTCCTCTTCTCTAAGGAAATAAATCAGGTAAATACTATCATAAACGGACAATGCAACGATAAAAGCCTTAAATACACCTATAAAACTAAGGGCGACATCAACGGCTATTACATAGGCGACGCCATGAAGCTTAAACAGATCCTGATCAATGTATTAGGAAATTCTGTGAAGTTTACTTCTGAAGGTGGCAGCATCAATTTCACCATTGAAGAAGTATCAGATAGCGAAAGCTCAAAAACTCTCAGGTTTATCATTAATGATACCGGTATTGGAATAAGTAGCGAATACCTTCCTCATATTTATGACGCCTTCAGTCAGGAGGATAATGCTTCCACAAGCAAATATGGAAGCACTGGTCTTGGAATGCCAATAACAAAGAGCATTGTAGAAATGATGGGCGGACAGATTGAAGTCCAGAGCGAAAAGGGTGTGGGAACAACCTTCACTCTTACTATTACATTTAAAAAATCTGAAAAAGATAGAGTAACAGATTCTGATACAGATAATAATCTAGCAAATGCCGGAGCTACGGATGATATTCTCGCAGGAAAAAGAGTCCTCGTAGCGGAAGATGTATCCATCAATGCTGAGATACTAGTGGCTATTCTTGAAACAAAAGGCATCGAAGCCGACGTTGCCGAAAACGGTAAACTAGCTTTCGACCTCTTTACATCTCACGAAGCCGGCTACTATTTAGCTATACTAATGGATGTCAGAATGCCAGAGGTCGATGGAATCGAAGCCACAAAACTAATAAGAAGCAGCGACCATGCTGACGCTGCTTCCATTCCTATAATTGCACTAACTGCAAATGCTTTTGATGAAGATGTCCAGAAATGTCTGGATGCCGGCATGAATGCACACCTAAGCAAACCTATAGAACCTGATCTTATCTTCGAAAGACTGACAAATCTGGCATTATCTTAGTTCTTCTTCCTAAGTATAAGCTTTCCTGTCACAACACATATGACAACAGTTATTATCATATCTGGAAGAGTATTTCCTACAATAATATCTACTCTCATAAGAAGTCTATAAAGTATAAAGCCAATAACCCATATGATTATATTGGCTATTCCCAGCTTCTTATCTTCCTTAGAATCCGCCTTAAGAATAAAGTAATCAGCAATCTGAATAGCTATCATTGGCGCAAATACAGAACCTATGAGATATAAGAAATCAGTTATATCATCCATTGGGAATACGCACGCAGCAACTGTTCCTATAATAGTTACAATTATAGCTGCCCATTTCTCATTTATCTTTTTCCAGATAGATACACTGGAAACACCTGCTGAATAAGCATCAAGAAATGTAGTCGTTACGGTCGAGAAGATGATTATAAGTAGACCTGCTATTCCAAGTCCTGCCTTAACCATGATTGATGCTATATCATACTCTCCTGTATAGATAACCGCTCCCATACCTATGAGATACATGAAAATACTTACAAGATTATAAACAACTACAGAAGCGGCAGTTGCCTTGGTTGGTTTCTCTGCTTCTCTAGTGTAGTCACTTATTAGTGGCAGCCATGAAAGAGGCATAGCCACACTCAGCTCAACTGCAGCGCCAAATGTCAGACCATCACTAGGCACTGCATTTGCAGAACCTTTCCCAAAGAATATAACTTTGAAAAGTATTAAACTCAGGATGAATAGTGCTGCCATCGCAACTGTATTGATCTTGCCTAGATTTGTGATACCCACAAGTATCCAAAGGATGATGAGCACGCCTATTACTATTGCCCATATCCAGGCGCCCGTTGAGAAAATGCCATCTGCTGCAAGGGAACCATCATAGATCATTATGGCTGTCCAACCTACAAGCTGAAGTACATTTAAGAGTGAGAAGAATTTTCCACCATACTCACCGAAACTCATCTTTACTGTTTCCATTGCACTTTTGCCGGTTCTTCCACCAATCATACCAGCAGCAAACATCATGAGCCCACCGATTATATGGCCCAAAACTATCGCTGCCATACCCTTGGCAAATCCAAGAGATGCAAGATAAGTACCTGTAAGAATCTCAGCAATAGATACTCCTGCTCCAAACCAGATAAGGCTATTACTGAGGACCGATGTCTTCTTAACTTCTTTTTCCTGATTATCCATTACTGCACCTCCCTATAATCTGCATCTATCTTAAATGCGTGATTCATAGGGCCGCTGCCCTTACCCAGATCAAGCATAGCTCCAAGAGCTCCTGATATATAATTCTTTGCATAGAGAACTGCCTTATCAAGACTTTCGCCCTTTGCAAGATTTGATGCTATTGCACTAGATAATGTACATCCAGTTCCATGAGTATTTGGATTATCTATCCTCTTTCCCTTGAACCATACATATCCGCCCTCTCTATATAGAAGGTCATTAGCATCATTTACCTTGTGTCCTCCTTTAAGAAGAACTGCGCAGCTGTATTTTTCGTTTATAAATTCTGCCGCACGGATCATGTCCTCTTCTGTTTTTATATCCATTCCTGAGAGAACCTCAGCCTCTGGAATATTTGGAGTGATGACAGAAGCCAGTGGAAGCATTTTAGTCTTAAGTGTTTCGATAGCATCGTCACTTATAAGTTTTGCCCCGCTAGTTGCAACCATAACTGGATCGATAACTACATTCTTTACCTTATACTCAGTAAGCTTCTCAGCAATAGTCTCGATAAGTCCAACGGATGCCACCATTCCTGTCTTAACTGCGTCCGGATAAATATCTGTAAATATAGCATCTAACTGCTTTCCTAGAAACTCCGGTGTTACTTCCATAATATCTGTTACGCCGGTTGTATTCTGTGCAGTAAGTGCTGTGATAGCGCTCATGGCATATACGCCATTTGCTGTCATAGTCTTGATATCTGCTTGGATACCGGCGCCTCCGCAGGAATCACTTCCCGCGATTGTTAATGCTGTGTACATATGATTTTCCCTCTTTCTTTGCATTAATTTTGTATAGCGACATGAGGTGGTGCCCCCAACCTGCCGCAGTATTTATTTATAATATAGCCACTAGACCGCTTAGATCCTCGTAGCTTTTTAAGTAAAGCTTTGCATTTTCAAGAAGCCCCGCCTGGTTCTTCTCGCCCTTGGCGTCGTATATACCAACTGTTACATACCCCGCTGCTTTAGCAGTTTTTAGAGCATATAGAGAATCCTCAAAAACAAGTGTTTCTGAAGGGTCCGTTCCCATATATTCCGCCGCCAAATTATAGATATCAGGCTCATGCTTACTAACACCAACTTCGCTATTGGTAAATATTTTATCAATATAGTTATGTAAACCAGTTCTTGTTAATGCTCTTTCCACATGGCTTCTTGGACTTGAAGTAGCCGCCACCATTTTGATTCCTCGAGTTTTGAAGTCCTTAAGCAGCTCCTCAACTCCTGGCTTTGCCTCAACTTCGTAATAATAGAAATCTTCCGATATCTTATTAATATCATCTAGAATTTCAGAAATATCTTTATTAATACTATACGTATTCTTTAAGTATTCAGCGCCCTGCTCCATACTCATAGAAAATAGCTTCTCTGTAAGTCCATCTTCAGGTTGCCTTCCAATACTTTTCAGATACCTCTCCCCTAGATCTGTCCATATGATCATCGAATCAAGAAGCACTCCATCTATATCAAATATCGCTCCTTTTATCATATTAAAACTCCAATTTAGATTTTAACTAACAACCTCTTCAACGACCTTTTTAAGGTCTTCAGAAGCTTTGCGTATATCCTCCTTAGCATAAATTGCGCTGATAACAGCAACTCCGCAGATACCACTACCTTTTAACTGAGGCATATTATCAAGAGTTATACCTCCGATAGCAACTACAGGAATTGAAACGGCTTCGCAAATAGCCTTCAGAGTTTCATGCGATATTTCATCTGCATCGTCCTTCGAACCAGTTGGAAATACCGCTCCAACCCCCAGATAATCTGCCCCACGCTTCTCAGCAAGTATTGCTTGCTCAACTGTCTGCGCGGATACACCAATTATCTTATCCGGTCCAAGCTTTGCTCTAACGTCACCCGCTTCCATATCACTCTGACCAACGTGTACGCCATCTGCATCCATCTTGATTGCGATATCGACATTATCATTTATCACAAAAGGAACCTTGTATTCCTTACATAGCTCCTTTAGCTCTATAGCTTCCTTCAGAAAGTTCTCATCATCTAGGTCCTTTTCTCTTAGCTGGAGAAATGTAACACCCCCATCCAGGCTTTCTTTTACAACCTCGTAGAGCGTGCGGCCATTTAACCAGTGGCGGTCAGTTACCGCATATACCAGTAGATCCTTTTTATCGCACTTCATACTTAGCCCCCTTATCAAGAATGGCTCCATTCATATTAAATATTGCATCAATGATACGGTTGCGATATGTCGAATTACCATCGCCCTCCTGCATATTGGCCCAACCAATCTCACCTGCGAGACCCATTGTACATACAGCTGCCGCTGCTGCCTCGAGAAGATTATCTGGATTAGCAACAAGAAAGGCGGTCATCATACCGGAAAGCTGGCAGCCTGTTCCAGTAATCTTGCCCATCTCAGGACGACCATTTCTAATAACAAAGCATCTATCACCATCTGCTACAAGGTCAATAGCACCAGTGATAGCAACTATTGAACCAGACTTTTTAGCAAAATCCTTAACAAACTTAACCGCACTGTCGAGAGTCTCATCTGTAACAGCATCTGCCACATCAGCATCAACCCCCTTTGTAGTTCCGCTTCCAAGAGCAAGAGTCTTGATTTCAGATATATTTCCACGAATAACAGTAAACTTGATTTCGTCCATAAGCTTTACTGCAGTATCAGTACGAAGCTTTGATGCACCTGCTCCTACAGGATCCAGAAGAACCATATGATTTAATTCATTAGCTCTCTTTCCAGCAAGGAACATACCCTCGATGCTGCTCTTATTCAGAGTTCCGATATTAATGTTCAGACCACCGCAAATTGATGTTATGTCAACTACATCATCTGGTTCATCTGACATTATCGGACTTCCACCACAGGCAAGAAGAACATTTGCCACATCATTAACAGTTACATAGTTTGTGATATTGTGTACAAGTGGAGTTGTCTCTCGTACATTCTCGATACATTTTCCTAGCATAATTATACCTCCTAAAAAAAGCAGACATGCCAATCCTGGCACATCTGCTACATTTTACAAATCTTGCAAATCCCTACGTTGGCATTATCCAAATCAGGTTATGGGTCCAGACGATACAGTCTGTTCTCAGCCCGTTTACACAAGCTCCCCTAAGTGATTATCGTTTTATTTAATTTGAACATGCTACATTATAGAACTACGTGATTATAAATGCAATATATTATTTTCAATTATTTTTATATGAGTTTTAGAAGCTCTCAGCTGCATATTTTAAGATATAATCTTCACCATTATCGAATATAGCTGTAATTAATTCCTCATCCATAGGTATATATTCATCAAATGGAACTCTTGACTCATGATCTGTTAATGTATCGATTGCAATTTCTCCATCCTCTGTAAGATTCGGAACAACAGAAAATGCGAATTGACCTGTTGAGATTTCCATACCCTGAACCGCCTGACAGGAGTTATTGGACTTAGTAGTTCCCATAACCTTTACATTTGGAAAGTCCCCCATCATGTAAACCATGTCATCCCCTGCACTTACTGTCTGGGCATTTACGAGCAGGATAATTTGACCGTCATGCCAGAGATCTTCTCCATAATAACTTACCGCTTCTTCACCCATCTTATATTTTCCGTCTGCCCCTCTTTCAAAGGTTGCAGTGTCTTCATTTATCTCTGCTGAATAGTATGTTGAATGTTCTCCTTCTGGTGCAAATAGCTGTGCAACTCCTTGTACCATGAAAGGACTTCCTCCGCTATTACTTCTCAGATCAAAAACAATATTCTTGATTCCGGCCTCCTTATAGGCAAGAACTTCTTCTCTCAACTTATTTGTCATTTCCGAATAATCCGCACCGTCATATGTATTCATATCATAAGCCATTGAGTAGATTCTTATCATCACAGTATCCTCACTCAGACTTTCCCAAGTGAGGTTAGTCATCTTCACACCTTTATCGATACTCGTGATAGTATTATCAAGTCTTGGTGCATATGCTCCAAGCTTTGGTGCAGTTACTGTTTTTTCCTCACCACTTTCATCTAGAAAGCTTATCTCAACTGAGTCTCCGCCCATCCCCGCTACATACATAGGCTGATAAAATTCTTCATTTTCCTTAACTGGAACTTGGAAGTAATAAAATGGAATATCATCGAAATAGTCATCTATAGCTTTTCCGTCCCATTTAGTTATTATAGTTCCATTCTTAATACCGGCATTTACAAGTGTCAGCCTTTCTGCATCTGCATTTTCAGTTTTATATTCATCCTTAATCTTAGAATATTCAACCTCTCCAATGTCATCCTTATCATTTATTGAGTATGACATTCCACAGCCCTCTACATTAACAGCTGCATATTCACCTGTAGATAGTTTTATCAGGGATAGTCCATAATCATTACCGTAGGACTCACACATAACTGATAACGCCTGATTTTCATTTAGTTTATTTGGTGTATATCCAACATGTCCATCATAAAACTCCTGGGCATACTGTTGCCAGATTTGATAATTCATAGTTAAGTCCTGCTTCTTGTCCGCCTCCTTAAACTTAGGCTTATACTCCTTATATAATTTGTCCCAGTCGATTCCTTTTTCCTCAGTGAGTATATAATGCTTCTTCATAGAAGCAAAAACTTCTTCAAAGTCTCCATATAGATCTAATCTATTATACCCAGGATTAATCGAAATATTTATCAGAGTTAAAAGAGCTACAGCTGCAGCTCCACCTGCTATACATCTTTTCACCTTATCATTTTCAGAGAAAAGGCCCATTGCCATGATAACAGGTGCTATGTAGAGCCCTATTACTCCTATATTCCAGGGAATAAAGCTCATAATAATAATGGTAAGTAAACCCGGAGCTATATATAACAACCTCCACTTATTTGAAGGATATTTCTTTATTCGCCCACTTATAGCTATAAAGCCAAGTGCCAGTATTATTTCAATTATCGCTAATGTCACATCCATATTTGTCTCGTCTCCTTAACTTAGATCATCTCTTCTAAACAGTCCATAACCTATAATCAGATATACCGCCATTACAGCAATAGATATCAGGATAGTCCCAATTACATTTCCTGTAGATAGAGAGCTGTCATAGCTTGCATAGTTCACTATACCTTCTGTTTTACTGATGTTATATACGCTCCATCCATTATAGTCCGCCAGAAGATTTAAGTTGAAATTTGCCGTCAGTAAATTGTCATGATTTGAAATAGTTCCACTAAGAACTGTATTAAAGGATAATATTCCATAACCTATTCCCATAACCGCATATTGATTCTTTACTATAAATGTTAAGATAACAATAAAAGCAGCAAGCCTAAGATAAGGAAAGAAGTAAAGAAATGTTCTAAGGATTACATCTCCGAGAACCAGTCTGTCCCCAAAGTCATAGAAGATATTTCCACTCACCAGCGGTATAAATGACAGAATAGTTCCCATTAGCGCTGCAAAAATCACACTAAATATACTTCTTGCCAGATAAAATTGAATTCTTGAATGTCCTGACATAAGCTCGTAATTCGCTACCTTATCCTTAAAATCAGATCCAGCAATAAGTCCTACTGCTGCAATGACAAAGAACTCCGCAAACAAAAATGTAATACTCTTAGCCTCAGAAAGCATCGCACTGGTCGTTGCCTCGTGAAATGTGTTTTCTGATATATTTAGAATAGTCACAAGGATATTCATGGCCGCCATCAAACAAAACAGGATTATCATCAGCCTAGATTTGATCAGTTCATATATTATTGATTTGATTATATTTTTCATAATAGTCCTCTGATTAATTCTTATCTTTTTTCTTAAAAACCAAGTAACCCGCAGTAACATAAACCGTTGCTAAAACCAGTGATACCACTATTGTCTTAATGATCAGCTCATTCGGTGTACTGTAGTCAAACCAGGTTATCACTTTACCATTTTCGACAAACTCCCATGAATTATTGTAACTTAGGATCTTAGCAAGGTTAGATAAAGCGAAAATATAAGTTCTATCAAATGCAGCTAATTCTTCGAATACCGAATCAAAAATGGTCTCAATAAAAATTATTCCGTAGCTAAGCGCCATACCACCTCCAGCGCTTCCCACAAGGCTTGTAATCAGCATAAAAAGCCCGGCAAATCTGATCATCGGAAATATCATAATCGCAAATCTTACTGCTATTTCCTCTAGAGATATATTATCTCCCCATCCATTTATAAGAGCTAAAATACCATAAGGAACAAGACATGCCACAAATACAATGCCGACTCCCCATAGTAGTCCGGTAATAATTCTTGACCAATAAACCCGGGACCGGCTATGACCTGAGGCCATTTCATAATTAATAGTTTTATCTGAACTATCTCCTCCAACTGCTTTAGCCACTAGTATCATAATTGCAAAAAGAAAGATTTCTGGTAATGCTGCACCCATATTGAGTAAAAACCTAGATGAGGTTAAATCTCCGAAGCTTACTCCTTCAAGAATCCCGCTAAACCACATTCCAATATATGGAAGCGCAAATAAACTGATAACCGTTATTATCGTCAGCAGGTCATGGCTAAGTGTAAAGTTGTGTGATTTTATCAGGTTATACATTTTTTTATCCTTTCTTCCAAGAGGAAATTTATCCCTCTTGCACCTTTCGCATGTAGTAGTCTTCCAGGTTGATTTCATTCTTAGATATCTCTACAGGTATTACTCCACCCTCATAAAGAGCTTTAGAAATGTCATGAATATCATCCAATTTTTCGTATATTCTTATCTGCCCTGTCTCCTGAACATCAAGCTTCTCTATTCCCATAGTTTTACTAAGAATAACACTTGCCTTTTCATTATTATCTGTATCTATCTGATAGTATTCACTACACTCAGCCTGAAGCTCATCAGCTGTGAAGATACCCTTTATCTGACCATGATTGATAAATATATAGTCTGTGCATAGAAGTGAGAGTTCACTTAAGATATGCGAAGAAATAACCATAGTTATATCCTCTTCCTTATTAAGCTTACGGAAGAGCTCTCTTATTTCAACGATTCCTTCCGGATCAAGACCATTTATTGGTTCATCTAAGACCATAAATTCAGGCTTAGCCATAAGAGCATTTGCAAGACCAAGTCTTTGTCTCATGCCAAGAGAGAAGTTCTTTACTATCTTCTTACCTGTATCTTGAAGATTAACTATTTCAAGCACTTCATCGATTCTCTTCTTATCCGGAATACCCTTTTGAAGTCTTTGCTTCTCCAGATTCTCCCTAGCAGTCATTCTCTCCTTCTCATAAGGCGTTTCTATCATGAAGCTCATTCTTGTTCTGGCATGATTCAGTCCCTTCTCATCAGTAGCTCCATACATCTCTAGCTCTCCGCTTGTCGGAAATGCAAGGCCAGCCATTATTTTCATTATCGTTGTCTTACCCGCACCATTTGGACCAATCAGTCCGACTATACTGCCCTTCTTTATCCTGAACGAAACATTATCCAGTGCCAGCTGTTTTCCATACTGCTTTGTTAGATTTTTTACATCAACTATTATTTCTGACATATCTTATTCTCCTGATATAGATTTCTTTTTGACTAATACCACTATAAAAATAAAACTTAAAGAAATTCTTAAATCTCTTAAGTTTTCCAAAAATAAAAAACAGGGACTACTTTTACATAGTCCCTGTCTAACCTAAAAACATTTATATTTCGATTAGAATTTCTACCTTCCCATTACCGGCGGCTTCTTTTGTTTTACTGTAATAAGCTTCTCATTCTTCTC
>JAFVAQ010000030.1 GCA_017480495.1 Eubacterium sp.
ATGAGGCACAGGCTGGTGATAACATCGGAGCACTTCTACGTGGTATCAACAGAGATGAGATCCAGAAGGGTCAGGTTCTTGCTAAGCCAGGTTCAGTAACATGCCACAAGAAGTTTACTGCTCAGGTTTACGTTCTTACAGCTGATGAAGGTGGTCGTCATAAGCCTTTCTTCAATAACTATCGTCCACAGTTCTATTTCAGAACAACAGATGTTACTGGTGTTTGCAATCTTCCAGCAGGTACAGAGATGTGCATGCCTGGTGATAACGTAGAGATGACTATCGAGCTCATCCACCCAGTAGCTATGGAGCAGGGACTTACATTCGCTATCCGTGAGGGTGGTAGAACAGTAGGTTCAGGTAGAGTTGTATCTATCATAGAGTAATCTTACATTTGAATATTAATTTGTAAGTTATGAGTATTACACCCTAGAAGGGTCTATGCAATTAATGCATTAGATTTATTCTAGGGTGTTTTATATTTGTCTGATTTATGCTAAAATGAGCTTATCTACGCGGTTGGTTTTTTGTTATGCAAATAGGGACGGTTCTCTTTTGCATATATGCAAAAAAGAACCGTCCCTATTTGCATATATTTAGATGTTTTGGATGATTGGAATTGGAGGTCGAATGAAACAATTTCAGTTTAATTATGAGAGCGAAGATAAGTTATTAAGTTCGATAAAAAGAATAAAACAGTGGTGTAATTCTTCGGTTGTTTCTAATGTTGTTTTTCAGATATACAGTGAAACACTTAATAAGCCTAAGATACAAGACATTTGCGATATTATCGATAAGGAGCTCCCAGATGCATTATATATGGGAACTTCGACTTGCGGAAATATACTTATGGGTAATAAGAGCGAAGGCGATATAAGTATAGTCTGCACGATATTTGAGTATCCATCTACAAATGTGAAGATTCTTCAATATGCACTAGATGAGTCTAAGGCTTATGAAGTTGCAACGGATCTTAGGAGAGTGGTTAGAGAGAATCCTTGGGTCAAGTCTATTACAACCTTTACCACTATGCGTGGAATGTCTATGACAGATTATTGCGATTATCTCGGAATGCTTCCAAAGAAAATAGTTTTTTGCGGTGGTGGAGCATTTTCAGAGGATATAAATAAGAGTGAGGCTTTTGTTTTCTCTTCTGAGGGAGAAATATCTGATCATGCAACTGTTTTCCTTCTTGTGGGAGGAGATGACTACTTCGTACAGGCTATGCATGTTACGGGCTGGAAGCCGCTGGGAAGATATCTGTCTGTAACAAAGGCGAAGGGGGCAACCCTCTACGAGCTTGATGGTAAGCCTGCGTATGAAACTTATTATAAATATTTGAACATTAAAAATGATGAGAATTTCTTTAACAATACACTTGAGTTTCCGTTTCTGTATGAGTTAAACGGAATGGATATTCTTCGTGCTCCAATAGCGAGCAATGAAGATGGTTCTATCGAGATGACTGCAGACATAGCTGAAAATGTGAAGGCTAGAATATCTTATGGAGATCCATGGACTATTCTGGAAAGTGTATATAATGCTGCGGTTTCATTTCAGGATTTTGTACCGGAGACATTTACCGTATTCTCCTGTGCCGCGAGACGTACCTTCTGGGGAGATGACGAAGTTGGAAATGAGACGGAACCTTTCCAGTCGCTTGCTCCAACATCTGGTTTCTACACATCTGGAGAGTTCTTAAGAAATGGGGATTATGTAAACCAACATAATGTTACTCTTGTTATTGAAGCTCAAAGAGAAGGTGATGTGCAAGGAAAGGAGATTCCTCAGGTTGAAATGGATACAGAGGAATTTTCAGGCAAGGTTTCAATGATAAATAGACTTGCTACATTTATTCAGGCAGCTACAGAGGAGCTTGAGGATGCTAATAAAGAACTGAGCCGAATGGCTATTACTGACGGTTTAACCAAACTTTACAATAGAACAGAGATTCAGCACCGTATAACAGCTAAATCAATAGAGAATTCATCAATGGGTTCTCATGGTAAATTTAGCACGGGTGCATCGCTTATTATGATGGATATTGATGATTTTAAGCATGTAAATGATACTTATGGTCATAAAGAAGGCGACGAAGTTCTACGTAAGCTTGCTGATATGCTGAAACGAGTTCTAAAGGAGAATTCTATTGAAGGCGATATTGGACGTTGGGGTGGTGAAGAATTTATGATTCTGTTGCCAAGCGCTGATGTTGAAAGGGCTGAGAGAATAGCGGATCTCATCAGAGTATCCTTTACGAATATTGTATTCTCGCATGCACCATCACAAACCCTTAGTCTTGGAGTTACTGAGATGATAGCTGGTGAGACTTCAGATATCAGCTGTATGAGAGCGGACGATGCACTCTACGAGGCTAAGAGAACTGGTAAAAACAAAGTGGTTGTGAAATAAGTAGAAAGAGTTAAAGCAAAGAGGGGAATAAATGAAGGTAATATGTAAATGCTGTCATAGAAGCTTTGACTATGATATGTATATGGGACTTTGTCCTAAGTGTGGAAGAGTATATAGAAGAGGTAAGGAGCATTATTCTGCAGTAGAGAAGGATATGATGGGAGAGTTCCATCTACATGCGGATGAAGGTGGACTGAATCGTGGTATCCATGGCGTTGTATATAATCAAGCCTCAAAGCCTGAAAATGAGATACTTGATCTAGCGCCTGTCGCTGCTCCGGCAAGACCAGCTACTTCTAATGCAAGGGTATATACTCAGGCTGGTAGTTCACAGTCAAGTACATATTATCAGCAGGCTGGGGCGGTACAGCATACTAATCAAGCTAGACCAAATAATCAAGCAGGTGGAAATACAAGAATCGTTACTGCGGATATAATAAATGCAATGAAGGCAGAACGAGGCCAAGGCTATTACAGCCCTAATCACGGTACAAAGTTGAATCAAGGTGTCAATGGTAAAAAGGACGCCTCTGCATCGGTTGTAACAATAGTTGTAGTGGTAGTAATTATTTTATCAATGCTAATGAGTATGTTTGAGTGAACTGCATTGTTTAAAGTGACAACTTCGTCAAAAGGGATAGTTTTAAAGGGCATATTTTTGTAAAAAAAAATACTTGCCAATGTGATAAACTTAGAGTACAATTTCGAACTAAATATATTAATCACCCACATTTATTTTTAATCAAAAGGAGGAAATCATGGCAACCTATATTAATGAACCATCACACACATTTAATGAATACTTACTTATCCCAGGATACTCATCAAGTGAGTGCATTCCTGATAATGTAAGTCTTAAAACCCCATTAGTTAAGTTTAAGGATGGAGAAAAGCCAGCGATAGAAATGACCATTCCTATGGTTTCAGCTATTATGCAGTCTGTATCAGGTGATAGACTTGCTATAGCGCTTGCAAAGTCTGGTGGAGTCTCATTTATATATGGATCACAAACTATAGAAGATGAGGCAGCTATGGTTGCTAGGGTTAAAGGATATAAAGCAGGTTTTGTTAAGAGTGATTCCAATATCAGTCCTGATGCTACTCTTGGCGACATTCTGGCACTCAAGGAGAAAAATGGTCACTCCACAGTTGCTGTTACTGAGGATGGAACTGCTGAAGGTAAGCTGGTTGGTATAGTTTCCAGTCGTGACTATAGAGTTAGTCGTATGGATAAGAGTCTCAAGGTTAAGGAGTTTATGACTCCACTTGATAAGCTTATTACTGCAAAGGATGGATGCACTATATCAGAGGCTAATGATATTATCTGGGATAATAAACTGAATTCTCTTCCTATAGTTGATGCTGAAGGCAGACTTGTAAGCTTTGTATTCCGTAAGGACTATGATGAACATAAGAAGAATCCGGGAGAAATGCTGGATGATCAGAAGAGATATATAGTTGGTGCCGGTATTAACACTCGTGACTACGCAGAGAGAGTTCCTGCACTTCTTGCTGCTGGAGCAGACGTTCTTTGTATCGATTCATCTGAGGGATTCTCAGATTGGCAGAAGTTCACTCTTAAGTGGATAAGAGATAACTATGGTGATACAGTAAAGGTTGGTGCCGGAAATGTAGTTGATAGAGAAGGTTTCCGTTTCCTTGCTGAGTGTGGCGCTGATTTTATCAAGGTTGGTATAGGTGGAGGTTCTATCTGTATCACTAGAGAAACTAAAGGTATAGGACGTGGACAGGCTACAGCTCTTATAGAGGTATGCGAAGCTAGAGATGAGTACTTCAAGGAGACAGGAGTATATATTCCAGTATGTTCAGATGGTGGTATCGTTTATGATCACCACATTACACTTGCACTTGCTATGGGAGCAGACTTTGTTATGCTTGGTCGTTATTTTGCAAGATTTGATGAGAGCCCTACAGCTAAGCTTCTTGTAAATGGAAACTATGTTAAGGAGTATTGGGGCGAAGGTAGTAACCGTGCCCGTAACTGGCAGAGATATGACCTGGGTGGAGATAGTAAACTGCACTTTGAAGAGGGTGTAGATTCATATGTTCCTTATGCAGGACCACTTAAGGATAATGTAGAAAGATCACTTAGTAAGGTTAAGTCTACTATGTGTAACTGTGGTGCACTTACTATAAAGGAATTCCAGGATAAGGCTAAGCTTACACTTGTTTCTTCAACAAGTATCGTAGAAGGTGGAGCACACGACGTAATCCGCCGCGAAAGCAACGCTTCTTCCTCTGATCAGTAAAACTGATTCAGTGGGGACGGTTCCTGTGACAACTTTTGTGAACTGTATATGAAGAACTGATGTGGACAATGAGTAAAAATGGGACGGTTCTTATTTGCATATGTGCAAAAGAGAACCGTCCCTATTTGCATATATGTTTTTCGATCCAGGAGAGGGTGTCGTCGTAGACTTCTTGCTTACCAGGTTCGTTCAGAATCTCGTGCCTCATATTTGGATAGAGCTTACACTCGATATCTGTGATTCCAGCCTTTACATACTTCTGATAAACATCCTTAACACCTTTTCCAAGATTACCAACCGGATCGCCCTCGCCGGAAATAATGAGGATTGGAAGATCCTTAGGAATCATATCTATATTTCTCTTCTGGTTATCGAAGAGAACAGTGCCTAGAAGTGCTTCGAAACCGCTAGTAGTAAAAGTGAAACTACATCTAGGATTTGAATAGTACTGCTTCATTATCTCTGGATCACTACATATCCAACTGTTTTCGAGATCAGTCCTTGTCAGATCATACTTCTTATAAGCGGAACTGTAAGTCAGGTTCTGAAGCATCTCACTTCGGAAATGCCATCCCTTAGCTTTTGCTGTACCACGTACTAGCATCAGGCCACTTCTGACCACCATATCAGGCTCCTGACCGGTTCCTATGATAATAGCGCCTGCAAGACCCTCTCCCTTATGAGAAAGGTATCTGCGCAGGAGATAGGAGCCCATGCTGTGACCTGCGATGAAATAAGGTATACCAGGGTATTCCTTTTCAGTCTCGACACGTAGTCTATGAATATCTCGAACCAACGCTCTTGCTGGGCTATTTTCAGTAATAAATCCCCAGTCTTCAACACTTCTTACGGACTGGCCATGTCCTAGATGATCGTGACCAACTACGAGATACCCCTTAGAAGTAAGGAACTTAGCGTAGTCTTCGTAACGCTCTATATATTCGACCATTCCGTGTATCAGCTGAACTACAGCTTTTGGTTTGCCCTCTGGAAGCCACTCGACAGCATGAATCATTGTCTTTTCATCGGATGACAAAAATGTAATATTCTTTTTCATTTGCATTCCCCTTTTTTAGTAAACCCCAAGTTTTGTCTTAAGTGTCTCTTGCAAATACCTGAGAGAAGTTAAGACCTGCATCTCTATTGTATCACATACAATATAATTAACAAATGCATTTTCCGAATAAATAGCAACCTATGAGTTTATAATAACTTGAATAAATAAGAATGAATTGATATTATGTATTTTAAGTTTGATAGTTATTTTTTATGAATCATATAAAGGAAAAACAATGAATGCTAATATTGTAATGGTCATCATCTCTGTGCTTCTCAAGCTTCTGATGGGTTATGAGATAGGAGACATGACTGCAAATGCTCTTGAATATACAACTACCCGAGGCCAGGCTTTTAAGGATGGCTTTATTATACTGGGTTGCATTATTGTTCAGCTAATTCTAGATAAGATGTTGCTGAACAAAGTAGCTATTAGTAAAGAGGATTCAGAGGAGGATGCCGAAAATGGATTCTCACCGATAGTTCTGGATACAGCTATTTATTTGTTTGGAACTATCCTTATAGTTGTTTTCCTTGGAATGCTTGGAAGTAAAACAATATCTGTTACTCTTGCAACAATGCTCATCTCGATAGTGATAATGTTGATTGTCGAGAAGGAAATATATATAGATAGACGCTCTGGAATGACTTTTGACGAAGTGGAAAAAGAAGAGAATGAAGAAGACGAAAATGAGTCTTCTCAAAAAAACGACAAATCAAAATTTGCAATCTTTTCTCAACTATCCTTTGTTTTATCAAAGGTTACCTTTGCAGCAATAGGTGTGCTCGCTCTTGGAAATCTTCAGTGGGGTAATTTTGGTGGACCATATTATTTGATAATATTCCTCTGTGCAGCACTTACAATACTATTCAGATTCATGGATAGGGTCTTTGCCTCAATGGCTGAAGAAATAACTAAAAAAGATAATATGATTGGCTTTATCTTAAGCTCCCTTATCTTTGCTATATTTCTTGCCTTCTTCTCAAAGCTCGCAGGCTTTGTGTGGCTTCTAGCGGCAGTAACTGCTAAGGTTATAGTACCAGTTGCGTTTGACAATTGGGGGAAAGGTGGAACTGAAAAGGTTAATAAGAATAAGGTTCTGATATCACGTCTTACCAATCGCATATTTGCACTTATAATTGTGATGATTGCGGTATGGTTTCTGAGCTTTGGCGCAGTTTGGGAGATAGAGTATCTCGCGATGATCGCGGTGGCATTAACTCTTCCGTCGGTTTACATAAATTGGTTCTTGCCAAATTGTCACGAAAATGATAAAATTACATAGTTATGAATAATTATGAAAAAGAAACGAAGCATGCGGTGAATTCTTCCGAGGGCAACATCAAGGGAAGGAGCTCACAGAATAAAAAGGATGCACTCAGTTTTGCTTTGGAGTTTTTTATAAAAGTAGGAGTGACTGCACTTGTTGTTTGTGTACTCCTTTTTTTTGTTGTTGGAGTATATTCGAATCACAGCAACTCCTCATATCCTATGCTTAAGGATGGCGATCTTTGCTTCACATTTAAGCTGGGAAAGGTCCATTCGGGGGAGGAGATAGCTTATAAACAGGATGATAAAATACACTTTGGCAGAATAGTTGCTGTCGGAGGAGATACAGTCGATATAAAGGATGGGACAGTAAATGTAAATGGATATGGAGTTTTTGAAAATACTGTTTATCCAACGACTACGGAAGGCGCGACAGTGACATTTCCGTATAATGTTCCAGAGGGGACGGTTTTTGTGCTCAATGATTATAGAGATGACATACAGGATAGCAGAGTGTATGGAAGCATACCGATGAAACAGACAAGAGGTAAGATAGTGCTTGTGCTGAGACGTCGCGGTATATGATCAAACATTTACATGGAGGAACTCGAATGATAGTTCGAAGAAGGAAAAATATAATAAAGATTTTTGCGACCTTCATACTTGCTATGTCCATGGTTGGGACAACAGTAAATGCTGCTGGAAGTTCGTATAGTGGTATGGCTGCAGATTCGGTGGCTACTACTAGCTTCACCAAGGATCTGGAAATCCCAAATGATTGCAATATTCCTGGTTGTGCATTTTCATTTGCTATTACGGCGGGAAGCCCAGTTTCTGGTACTGGAACAACCTTTCCTATAAATGCTGGAATAGAACCTGATAAGGTTAAGTTTACTCCAGAGGGCGATGCGACGACCAAGGGCTCTGGAACCATTACGTATTTACCGAATACCAAGGCGACTGCAGTTGCAAATGACTATGTAACGATAAAAGAGAAAACACCTGATGATGATCATTACACAGCTCAGAAGAAAATGACGCTTGATTTTAGCGGTGTTACATTTACAGAACCGGGTGTGTATAGATACGTCATAACTGAAAGCGGAACTAATTCAGGAATAATTAATGATACAGTGAATACTAGAACATTGGATGTCTACGTAGAGGATGCTTCAACAGCTACAGCGAAGAAACTTAAAATAACTAGTTATTTATTATATAAAGATACAGACAAATCCACGGGCTTCCAGAATACTCTTGATCCATCAACTCTTACTTTTGGTAAAGAGGTGAAGGGAAATCAAGGTTCCCTGGATAAGTATTTTAAATATACATTAACTATAGAGGGGGCTTTAGCTGGAACCGTATTTAATGTGGATGTGAGTGCTGCAGATACAAGTATTTCAGAAAAACCAAATGATGCAACGACCTGTATCCCTGCAGGTGGAGCGACAAATGTCGCTTCCCTTACGGCGGATTCAAATGGTTCGGTTACTGCTGATTACTATCTTCAGGATGGACAGTATATAACTGTTAATGGACTTACCATTGGAATGTCCTATGAGATAACTGAGGACGAGGAGGATTACACAAGTTCTGAAGGGATTTCTGCTGAGGATTCTCCGTTCAATATAGATGGTGTTAGTGGTAATGACGCTTTGACTGGAAAAACTTCGGACACCATAACAACAGATGGTTCTGTGATTTATACTGGTTTCACCAATACTAGGCGAGGTGTTGTTCCAACAGGAGTCCTCCTATCAATTGCCGGACTAGTTGTTGCAGCGATATTTATAGTGGCTGGAGTTATATTCTTTGGAATTCGTTCTAGAAGAAAATTTGAGGAGTAATAATATATGAGGCGCTTCTGGATATGGATGAATATCATATACGAGAAATGCATGTTTGCCCTATTCGTCGTGGCGCTTCTTGTAGTGCTGTACGGACTATATGATGCTTGGTATGTCTATAATAAAGCTTCTGATGACAGCTATCTAAAGTATAAGCCAACGGCAGAAGGGGTTCCCTTGGATTCTCCGATAACAGAGGATATGGTGGCGTGGCTCACTGTGGAGGATACAAATATTGATTATCCAGTTATGCAGGGAGAAAACAATAGCGTGTATCTGAATACGAATCCGTATGGTGAATATTCTTTGTCTGGAAGCATATTTTTGGATAGTAGAAATGCACCTGATTTCACAGATGATTATTCTATTCTGTATGGTCATCATATGGAGTATGGAAAAATGTTTGGATCGCTAGATGCATTTCTCGATAAGGAATATTTGGAAAATCATAATCGTGGCAAGCTTCTAGTTGGTCGCGATGAAATAAAAGAATATGATTTAGGAATATTTGCATCGATGCAAGTGGATGCATATGGCGATAAAACTCTTGATCCTATGTCTTACGAAGAAGCAATGAAAATAATAGAGCAGGATGCGTCGGCTCTCAATTCGTCTGTTCCTAAGGGAGAACGTATAATGGTTCTCTCAACGTGTGCGGAACCATTAACTGATAAGAGACTACTTGTGTTTTGTTATATATATGATAAGGCTAAATGATATGACATTTTGTTTGAGGACAAAACTTAATAAAATGATACTTGCTGCACTGCTTTGTCTGCTGGGGGTATTCCTGGGAGGGAAGGTTTCTTTTGCAGCTTTTAAGTATACACCGCTTGAGGCGGAGGTGCATTTCAAGTGCCTGGATGTAGAGGGACTTGATACTGCAAACTACGAGATAGTAATAGAGCCAAAGGATGCAACTACACCAGTTCCGGATGAAGATAGACTGACGGTTAATGAATCTGGTGAAGGCATTTTCAAAATGACTATTACTGAGCCAGGAACCTATGAGTATCTCCTCTATCAAGTGGAGGACACTCAGGATAGGGTAAAGTATGATGACTCAAAATATAATGTGCAGGTATTTGTTACAACTGATGACAATAAGCAATTAATCTACTCAGTTGCTGCGAGTTATGCAGATAGTGGGGATAAGCCTTCGGAAATCGCATTTCAGAATGAATATATAGCTGAAGAGGAGACCACTGAGGAGACCACTGAAGCGACGACGGAGGAAAGTAAGGAAGAGCCTGCACCTAGGGAAACGGAAGTGAAGAAGGGCGAAAAGTCAGATAAGCCAACGGCGGATTCGGCTAAGACTGGAGATGGATTTTCGGGAAGTTTTGTAGTCCTGCTTATTTTAGTTTCTGTGCTTGGAATGATAAGTGTGACTTATATAAAGATTAGGGAGAGAAGAGATTAGTAGTGAGGCGTTTACTCAAAAATAAAATAGTAAGCGGACTTACAGCTGCAATGCTTATACTAACTGCGGCTGTACCTTCTATGACTGTGCTCGGAGACGGAACCTCGGGGCCTTCTTCTTATGCTTATACAAAGGATGTAGTTACATCGACAGAGACGGATAGTGTTCTTTCGGTTGCGCAGAGTAATGAGAATCTAAAATGGAATTCTCTTCAGGTCGAGGTGGAGGATAGCGACATTACTCTAGAAGGTTTGATGCCAGTAGGAGCGGAGGCAGAAGCTAAAGATGTTACCCTTGAACAGGAAGCGGATGTGGCTAGCGTGATGGATGCTGCAACGGAACTCGATGCAACTGAGGGTACGATGGTGGCGGCGTTTGACATTTCCATCAAGGAAGGAAATGATGAGTATCAGCCAAATGAAGAGCATCCAATAAAGGTCACAATTAGTGATGAAAGATTCGAAGAGAATGACGAGCTGATCATCCTGCACCTAAAGGATGATGAAGGTGAAGAGGTAGAGGTAGTAGAAGACTACGACGTGATAGATGGTGAGCTTTCCTTTGAAGCTACTGGATTCAGTGTGTATGAAATAATAAATAGGAACAGTACTGTGAAACCACCAGCGACGGCTAACGATTATGATGGTAAATCATACGGACTTATGAGTTATACAAGCGGAACTCATGGATTTGCCCTCATGGCAGGGGATGATAATGTTCATGCTTTGATTCAGCTTATAACTAGAAAGACAAGTAACAAGAATGGACGTACCCTTTACGTGGATGAGAAGAGTGAAGTCACAAAGTGGCAGTTCCATTGGGTCGAAAGAAATAAATATAAGCTTTCTGCTGTAACAGCGGAAGGCACTGTATACCTGGCTGTTTCAGGAGACGACTTGACGCTTGTTGAGTCGGAGGCGGCAGCGACAGTCTTTGAATTAACTGAAGGTAATAATAATGATAGAGTGAGTCTATCTACAGGTGGAAAATATGTAACCTGTAACTTGAAAAGTTAAATGCCACTTTTCGTTCGTAGGTGGCGTTTAGTGTTTCAACAGATTTATCAATATACGGAAATAATTAAACGGAGGTTCTAAACAATGAATAATAAGAAATCCATAGAAGCGCAGATAATCAAA
>JAFVAQ010000031.1 GCA_017480495.1 Eubacterium sp.
AACTATTATAGTTATACTCCTCGTTTTACTGCTTGCCTTTGGTGCGGCTATCTGGAATATTACTAGAAAGTTTGACCATATAGATACTGAGGTTGGTAAGAGACCTGAATCCATGAAGCATCAGACCATTAATATTCTTCTGATTGGAGAGGATGCTCGTGAGGGAGAGGAAGGTCAGAGAACAGATACAATGATCATTCTTTCTATCAACCAGAAGAAGAATACAGTATGTATGATGTCCTTCATGCGTGATATGTATGTGGATATTCCTGGATACGGCGGCAACAGAATAAATGCTGCTTATGCATTTGGTGGTGTTGATCTGCTGGATCAGACGATAGAAGAGAACTTCGGTATTACGATAGATGCGAATATGAAGGTTAACCTTGAGGGCTTCCTGGAAAGTATGGCGGCGATTGGATCTCTAGATATGGATCTCACTGCAGAAGAAGCTGCATATATGAATGAGAATCCACAGATGGGTTCAAATACAGACCTTACAGATGAGGTATGGGAGCTCAGCGAAGGAACCAATTCCCTGACCCCTAGCCAGATACTGGGATATTCTAGAATGAGATACGTAGGTAACTCTGACTGGGATAGAACAGAGAGACAGAGAAAGGTTATCTCTGGAGTTATAAGCAAGGTTAAGCACGGTCACCTGATAAGTGGTTATAAGGTTGCTGGAAAGGCAGCTCCACATATAGGAACAGATATGGGTACACTTGGTATGTCTAGAATGGCCCTCGGTCTTCTGACTGGAGGAGAGCCTCAGAGTTATCAGATACCTGCTGAGGATACCTACTATGCAGATAATATAAATGGTATGGCAGTTCTTGTTCCTGATATTGAAGCAAATAAGAATCTCATACAGCAGTATATAAGTGGTGAATACGAAGCAGATTCTGAAGAATAAACTGAATACATATAGTAATTAAAAATCCCGCACTTTTAGGAGTGCGGGATTCTTTATATATTGCTTTTATTATTATTAGTTAAGCTTTTATTGTTAGTCAACCTTTGGAAGAGTATCCAGTGACTTAGCAAGCTCTTCATCTGTAGGGATGTAGTCGCTCATCTCGCCATTGTTGAACTTCTCATATGCAACCATATCGAAGTAACCTGTACCTGTAAGACCAAATACGATATTCTTCTCTTCGCCAGTTTCCTTGCACTTAAGTGCCTCGTCGATAGCAACTCTGATAGCGTGGCTGGATTCTGGAGCAGGAAGGATTCCTTCTACTCTAGCGAACATTTCAGCAGCTTCAAAGACGCTAGTCTGTTCTACGCTTCTTGCAGTGATAAGTCCCTGATCATAGAGCTCAGAAACTACACTACTCATTCCGTGATATCTAAGTCCACCAGCATGGTTAGCAGATGGGATGAAGCCACTACCAAGTGTATACATCTTAGCAAGTGGACAAACCTTACCGGTATCACAGAAGTCATAAGCATATTTACCTCTTGTAAGACTTGGGCAGGATGCAGGCTCTACAGCTATGATGTCATAGTTTGCTTCACCTCTTAGAATCTCACCAACGAATGGAGAGATAAGACCTCCCAGGTTAGAACCACCACCGGCACAACCGATGATCATGTCAGCTTTGATTCCATACTTATCAAGTGCAGCCTTTGTCTCAAGACCGATAACGGACTGGTGCAGAAGTACCTGAGATAGAACTGAACCAAGTACATATCTGTAACCTTCCTGTGTTACAGCAGCCTCAACCGCCTCTGATATAGCGCATCCAAGGCTTCCTGTTGTTCCAGGGAATTCTGCATTGATCTTACGACCAACTTCTGTATTCATAGATGGAGAAGGTGTAACCTGTGCTCCGTATGTACGCATAACCTCGCGACGGAATGGCTTCTGCTCATAAGAAACCTTTACCATATATACCTGACAATCAAGATCGAAGTATGAGCATGCCATTGAAAGAGCAGTTCCCCACTGACCTGCGCCGGTCTCAGTTGTTACACCCTTCAGTCCCTGCTTCTTAGCATAGTAAGCCTGAGCTATTGCAGAGTTCAGCTTGTGGCTTCCTGAGGTGTTGTTTCCTTCGAACTTGTAGTAGATATGAGCTGGAGTTCCAAGCTTCTTCTCCAGACAATATGCACGAACAAGTGGTGATGGACGATACATTTTGTAGAAGTTTCTGATTTCCTCTGGGATATCAAAAAATCTAGTAGTATCATCAAGCTCCTGCTTTGCCAGATCCTCGCAGAAGATAGCTGACAGCTCTTCAAGGGTTACTGGCTGAAGAGTTCCTGGATTTAGGATTGGTGCAGGCTTCTTCTTCATATCGCCACGCACGTTGTACCATTGCGTAGGCATTTCATTTTCTTCTAGATAAATCTTATAAGGTATTTCGTTCATTTATTACCTCCCAAACGATTCATAGCCGCTATTTGTAGTGGCATTTATAATAAACAGTCGCTGATTATTTTATCACATTCTACTATTTTATTAAAGTATTATAATAAATCGGTTTATAGTGGTATAATTAAAAACGGTGATGCTAGGGGGCTAAGGCATCCCAAATAAGGAGAGGATGAATAGATGAAGAAGATTAAAAGGAATATGGCAAAATGCAGAAAATGTGGAGATATAATTGAATCAAAGTCCAGATGTCAGGTGGTTAAATGTTCCTGCGGAGCTATCTATATAGATGGTGGAAAACATTACCTGAAACGCGGTTTTAGAGATAGTAAGGATGACCTTATTGAAATGACGGAATATGATGAATAGTTTATTAGAATGATATATAGAAAAATATATAGAAATATATAAAGAGTCTTAGGATTTGTATAAGGAGAAGAGATGAAACTTGCACCGATTTTCACGGATCACATGGTTTTGCAGAGGGATAAGGCTGCATGTATCTTTGGTGAATCAGAAAAAAAGGAAGTAGTAAAAATAAGTATAGATGATATAAATGTCGAGCAGGAGATAAATGCCGGCAAATGGATAGTGGAGCTTCCGCCACATGCGGCAGGAGGTCCCTTTAGAATGTCTATATCTTCTGAGGAAGGGGAGACTGTTTTAGAAGACGTTCTATACGGAGATGTATGGCTAGATAATGGTCAGTCGAATATTGAGTTCATGCTAGAAGAGGCAGAGGGCGGCGCTGAGGAGATAGCAAGTGGAAACTATCCTGAGATCAGATTCTACAAGATGATAAAGACTGGAGTTATAGATGAAGAAGTTCTTAGGCAGGAAAAAGAGAACCACTGGACAGCCTTTACGGATGCGGCCTTCGGAGAGGTATCTGCAATTGGCTACTTCTATGCCACTAAATTATATGAGAAGACAGGAGTACCTATAGGACTTATCGATATATATCAGGGAGGCTCTTCTATAACCTGCTGGCTTGAAGAGGATAGACTGGCGTCAATTCCTGAAATAGCTGACTATATGAAGAAGTACTACGATATAGTTGAGAATAGTACCGAGGAAGAAATGGACAAGGTTCAAGCAGACTACGATGCTGCGGCAGATAGATATAATAATCTGGTCGAAGAGCTGGATAGAACGAGACCGGATATCAGTCTTCAGGAGAAACTCGACCTGACAGGCTTCTTCCCTTGGCCACCACCTCTTAATAAGACAACAATATTTAGACCTTTTGGTCCAGTTGAAACTATGACCAAGAGGATAGTGCCTTATACAATTAAGGGAGTTGTTTACTACCAGGGGGAAGAAGAGAGCGTAAAGAACTTTGAATACTATGAGAAGACGGGTGAGAATACTCAGTACGTTAAACTGATGGAAGCACTTATTGCTCAGTATAGAGATTTCTTCGGAGATCCTTCTTTACCATTCTTTTATTTCCAGCTGCCAATGTTTATAGAGTTTGGACGGGAGGATTCCAGAGACTGGGCCCTTATCAGGGAGGCGCAAGGGGCGGTAGAAAAACCTGAAGATAATATCTACATGGTATCGCTTCTCGATATTGGTGATTATAACGAGATTCATCCAAAGGACAAGAAGACTCCAGGCTATAGAATGGCAGATACACTTCTTGCGAAGCTTTATGATGGTGATGATGTAGATGATCTAAAGCTTAAGGATATAGCTATTCAAGACGGTCATCTGGAGGTAAGCTTTGATAAGAGCTTTGGCGAAGTAAAGCTCCTTGCAAATCAGCTTCTCGATTTTAGAGAAGAAGGAAATGAACCAGCTTACGAGGAGGAACATATATATGGTCTCGAGGTAAGCCGTGACGGCGCTGAGTGGAGAGTTCCAAAGGCAAGACTAGAAGACGGTAAAATGATAATAGATATAGACGAGGGAGATGCATTTATCCAGTACGGACATTTCAATTATGGAAGAGTAAATGTATATAACCACCTAGGCCGACCACTCAGACCATTTAGACGTAAGATAAGATAGTTAGAATATGCCATAAAACGACCATTTTGTCTTGTTTTATTGGTGGTTTGTTGTTATGATAAATTAGTTGTGATTATTATTATTCCAGGAGGAAATAAAATGTTTAAGAAAATAGTTTCATTAGTAATGGTAGCAGCTCTTAGCTTCTCACTAGTAGCATGTGGAGCAGCAAAGGACACAGGAAATACTGAGGCTTCAAATACAGCAGCCGCTGTAGATGATCTTGCTAAGGTAAAGGAAAAAGGTAAGCTTGTAGTTGGTATCACAGATTTCGAGCCAATGGACTATAAAGATGCAGATGGTAAATGGATAGGCTTCGACGCAGATATGGCAAATGAATTTGCAAAGAGTCTGGGTGTGGAAGCAGAATTCGTTGAGATAGAGTGGGATAACAAAGCACTTGAGCTTTCTTCAGGAAATATTGACTGTGTATGGAATGGTATGACTCTTACAGATGAGGTTAAGAGTTCTATGGATTGCTCAAATCCATATTGCAACAATGCACAGATAGTTATCGTTCCTACAGACAAGGCGGATCAGTATCAGACAGTTGACAGTCTTACAGATCTAAGCTTTGCAGTTGAAGTTGGTAGTGCTGGTGAAGAGCAGGCTAAGGCAAATAACCTTAAGTACACATCAGTTACAAATCAGGCAAGTGCACTTATGGAGGTTGCAGCAGGAACTTCTGATGCAGCTATCATTGATTCCCTTATGGCAGCAGCTATGGTAGGTGAAGGAACAAGCTATGACAAGCTTACATATACAGTAGGTCTTAACAGCGAAGAGTATGGTGTTGGTTTCCGTCAGGGTTCTAACCTCACAGAGGAGCTCAATAAGTTCTTCAAGACAAGCTACGAGGATGGAAGCATGACAAAGATTGCTGAAACCTATGGCGTTCAGGCAGCACTAATTGAACAGAAGTAGGACCTTTGAATTATGGATACATTCTTTGAACAGCTGCCTATAGTAATTCATTCGCTGAATATAGGCTTCTTACAAACATTAAAACTTTTCTTTGTGACCTTAATTGGTGCAGTGCCACTAGGCCTTCTTATATGCTTTGGTTCTATGTCAAAGTTCTGGCCACTTAAGGCATTAATGAAGTTTATTATTTGGATCATCCGTGGAACACCACTTATGATTCAGTTACTTATTATTTATTATTTCCCAGGATTAGTTATGAATAATGCTATCTGGGGAGGAGATGAGACTGGAAGATTTCTCGCCTCTGCAGTTGCATTTATCATTAACTATGCATGTTACTTCTCAGAAATATTCCGTGGAGGTATCATCAGCATACCTGTAGGACAGGATGAGGCAGGAAATGTTCTGGGTATGACAAAGGGACAGATCTTCTTCAAGGTCAAGCTCCTTCAGATGGTTAAGAGAATCCTTCCACCTATGTCAAATGAAATCCTTACTCTGGTTAAGGATACATCTCTGGCTCGTATAATTGCTCTTCAGGAGGTTATTTGGGCAGGTCAGGCATTTATGAAGGGTTCACAGGGAATCAGCGGTGCTATATGGCCACTATTCTTTACAGCAATTTATTATTTGATATGTAATGGTCTTCTTACACTCCTACTAGGTGGTGCAGAGAAGAAACTTGATTTCTTTAGATAGAGTATTGGAGGATGTTATGAGCATATTAGAAGTTGAACATATAAGTAAATCCTTCGATAAGACAGAGGTGTTAAAGGATATCTGCTTTACACTCGAGAAGAGTCAGGTGCTGTCGATCATCGGTTCATCAGGAAGTGGAAAGACAACCCTTCTTAGATGTATTAACTTCCTTGAACATGCAGATAAGGGCGTGATCAAAGTTAATGGTGAAACAGTATTCGATGCGGAGGATCCTAAGTACCTTAAGGAATCAGAGATAAGGAAGAGTACACTTCACTTTGGTCTGGTATTCCAGTCCTTTAACCTTTTTCCACAGTATACAGCTCTGGGAAATGTTATGCTGGCTAGACAGCTTCAAGCAAAGAAGCTTCCGGACTATAAGAGTCGCAAGAAGGAAATATTAGCAGAGATTAAGGCTGAAGCAGAGGAACTGCTCGGTCAGATGGGACTCTCAGAGAGGATGGATAATTATCCTCATCAGCTCTCCGGTGGACAGCAGCAGAGAGTAGCTATCGCAAGAGCTCTTGCTATGAAACCAGATATTCTGTGCTTTGATGAGCCAACCTCAGCGCTGGATCCTGAGCTTACAGGAGAGGTGCTCCGTGTTATCAAAGAGCTGGCAGAAAAGAAAATGACTATGATAATCGTTACTCATGAGATGTCCTTTGCAAGGGATGTATCGGATCAGGTTATCTTCATGGATAGTGGAATAGTTCTCGAGAAGGGTACTCCACAGGAAGTCTTTGAGAATCCTAAGGAGGAAAGAACTAAGCAGTTCCTCGGTCATATAGAATAAGATGGGTATATTGGGTGATATAAAACAGCAAAGAATCTAGGGGGTGTAATATGGATGCATTTGAAATAGCAGACAAGGTAAAATCTATGACAGATTTTACTCCTAAGATAGGAATAGTTCTTGGGTCAGGTCTGGAGGGTCTGTCTAGAGAAATAGAAGTAGTTGAAAGAATAAGCTATGACAGTCTGCCAGATTTTCCTAGGTCGACTGTAGCAGGACATAAGGGCGAATATATATTTGGATATATAGAATCTGTACCAGTTGTTCTTATGAATGGACGAGTTCATTATTATGAAGGCTATCCAATGAGTGCGGTCGTAACACCTGTTAAGGTAATGGCGCTCCTGGGAGCTAAAACTATTATTCTTACTAATGCATCAGGAAGCCTGAATAGAGATTTCGGACCTGGAACACTTATGTGTATCTCGGATCATATTTCAATGCTTGTTCCATCTCCTCTGATTGGACCAAATGATGATAGACTAGGAACGAGATTTCCAGAGATGAGTCAGGTATATAATAAGGAGCTCAGAGCTCTGCTGCATGAGACCGCGGACGAAGAAGGAATAAAGCTTGTAGATGGAGTTTATATTCAGGTAACAGGTCCTTCCTATGAAAGTCCTGCTGAATCGAGAATGCTTGCAGGCTTTGGAGCGGATGCAGTAGGTATGAGTACTGTTTGCGAAGCGATGGTTCTAAACTACATGGGAGTTAAGGTTCTGGGTATCAGTTGTATAACAGACATGGCTATAGATAATGAAGATATACAGGTAACCCACGAGGAAGTTCAGAAGGTTGCTGCTGAGGCGGGAAAAGATATGGTTCGTCTCATCAAGAAAACATTAGTTAAGATAAATAAATAGAACTATACTGATACTTTAGTTCTGAAAGGATGTAGTATGAAAAAGGATTCAGAAAAGGATTCAAAGAATAAATCAAAGAAGAGTTCTGTTGGTAAGAAGATTCTTAAGATAGTAGGAATTATCCTTCTTATTCCAATTTTAATAGTAGGAGGTTTCCTTGCCTGGCTTACTATTAAGGAGTATAGACCTGCAGATGTAGAAACTGTTGAGGTCGATACTACTGAGGGTAAGGGCGAGAAGCTGGTGAGCGGAACGGAGTTCACAGTTATGTCTTGGAATATGGGATATGCAGGACTCGGTGATAATATGGACTTTTTCATGGATGGAGGTTCAGGAGAAACTGTTACAACTATTGAGAGACAGGATGTAAATATCGCTGGTCTTACTGGTATGATGGCAGCTAACAATCCAGATGTTTTATTCCTTCAGGAGATAGACCGTAATTCAGATAGAACCTATAATGTAGATGAGCTATTCAAGGTAAAAGGCGACCTTACTACCTACGAGAATAGTATGGATCCTAAAAATGTTCCTTATGCTAGTACATTTGCATATAATTATAATGCAGAGTATGTTCCATACCCTGTAAATGATATGATAGGTCATGTGGAAAGCGGAGTCGCAGTTCTTTCAAAGTATGAAATAGCTAATGCTGAAAGAGTCAGCCTCCCATGCCCTTTTAGCTGGCCAGTTAAAACTGTTAATCTCAAGAGATGCCTACTTGTTAATCATGTTCCTGTAGTAGATGCTGAGGGAAATGATACGGGCAAAGAGCTTGTGCTTATTAATCTTCATCTTGAAGCCTATGACAATGGTGAGGGTAAGATAGCCCAGACCAAGGCTCTTAAAAAGCTGATGGATGAGGAATTAAATAAAGGAAATTATGTTATAGTTGGTGGTGATTTCAACCAGACCTTCTCAAATGTCGATTCTTCTATGTATCCTGTAAAGGATGGAATGTGGACACCTGGTTCACTGGATACAGAGGAGTTCGGAAGTCGTTGGCAATGTCTGATGGATAATTCTACACCTACATGTCGTTCACTGGATCAACCATACCAGGGAGCAGATCAGGATAATTTCCAGTATTATATGATAGATGGTTTCATCGTATCAGATAATGTTAAGGTTGAATCAATCGAGACACTTGATTATTACTTCGCTGGATCGGATCACAATCCGGTTCTGTTAAAGGTAAGTATCGGAGAGTAGTTATTTAAAAGGAGTTTTATATGAGTGATTACATTTTAAGTTGCTGTTCATCTTGTGACCTTTCAAATGAGTGGATAGAAAGAAGAAAACTTCACTATGTTTCATTTAACGTTTCACTGGATGGCGTTCAGTACAAGGATGATATGGGTAAAACCTTCTCCCCAAGAGATCTTCTGAAGAAGATGGAAGAGGGTGCAGATGCGAAAACATCTATGGTTAGCATTGGAGAGTATGTGGACTATTTCAAGCCTTTCCTCAAGGAAGGAAAGGATATACTTCATGTCAGCCTATCTACAGGTATCTCAGGAACTTATAATGGCGCTTGCCAGGCAGCAGATATCTTAAGAGAAACCTATCCTGATAGAAAGATAATTGTAATAGATTCTATGGCTGCTTCCTCAGGCTATGGACTTCTGATGGATATGGCTGCAGATAAGAGAGACGAAGGTCTTGATATCGATGAGCTGGCTGCTTGGATAGAGGATAACAAGTTAAATGTAATTCATTGGTTTTTCTCAACAGATCTTCAGTACTATATAAAGGGTGGTCGTATATCTAAGACAGCCGGAACTATCGGTCAGGTGCTGAATATCTGTCCGCTTCTTAATGTAGACTTCGAGGGAAAACTTATTCCAAGAGAGAAGATCAGAACTAAGAAGAAGGTTGTTAAGCGTATAGTAGAGAAAATGATAGACGAAGCTGATGGTGGAATCAATTATACCGGTAAGGTATTCCTTTCTGATTCTGATAAGGAACTGGGGGACGAGGTTACTGCACTTATCGAAGAAACCTTCCCACAGCTTAAGGGTAGAATAGCCAGATTTGATATAGGTTGTACAATTGCCAGTCATACTGGTCCCGGAACAGTTGCCCTGTTCTTTAAGGGTAAGAAAAGAGAGAATTAATGAGAAGTACCAAAATTAAAATATGTGGTCTGACCTGCGAGGAAGATGTCGACATCGTAAATGAAGCTTTGCTGGACTTTGCAGGCATGGTTCTGTTCTTTCCTAAGAGTAGAAGGAATATAAGCCTAGAACGCGCTGAGAGGCTTCTTAGAGGCCTCAAAATGAGTGGTGTGGCTGTTACAGTGTCTCCGACAGTGGAGCAGGTTAGTGAAATAGCTGAGGCAGGCTTCCCATTAATTCAGATACATGGCGTGTTTGATATGGAAATACTTAAGCTTCGCTGTATAGAGAGTGGTAAGCTCCGTATCATTAGGGCTATAAATAGTATTAATGAGGAGTCCCTGAAGGAAATAGAGTATTTAAGGGATAGAGACGAAGTAAGTATGTATCTCTTTGATGCTGCAGAGCCTGGCAGTGGTAAGAGCTTTGATTGGAATAGCATCCCAGACGAAAAAGTGTTATGTAAACCGTTCGTTTTGGCGGGAGGTCTAAGACCAGAAACAGTAGCTGAAGCTATAAGCCGTGTTCATCCTTTTGCTGTAGATGTAAGCTCTGGTGTGGAAAAGGACGAGCTACCTTCTATGGAGGCTGTAGAGTCAGGAGAGAGCATGAAGAGTAGAGATAAGATACTTAGCTTTATTCATAATGTGGATATTATATAACTCGTGGTTTTAACTATAGATTTATATAGCTGTAGTTATGATTATATTGAGATAAGGGGCCGAGGTATGATATATACCGAACTTACAATCCGAGCTATGAAGATAGCGTATAGGGCTCACGAGGGACAGGTTGATAAGATAGGTGTGCCATACATTTATCATCCCGTGCATCTGGCGGAGCAGATGACTACAGAGGATACCTGCGTTGCTGCGCTGCTTCACGACGTCGTAGAGGACAGTGATTGCTCGCTAGACGATCTGAAGGCTCAAGGTTTCACAGACGCTCAGATCGAAGCTGTAAGGCTTCTGACGCATGAGATAAAGGAAGGCCTTGATTACGAGGGACGGGAGCAGGAATATCTGGACTATGTGAGGAGACTTAAGTCGAATCCTATAGCAAGGATAGTTAAGCTTGCAGATCTGACACATAATATGGATCCGAACCGAATAAAGAATCCTACTGAGTGGGATGAGAAAAGACTACAGAAATATAAAAAAGCATATGAAATATTAAAAGCCGACGATCGATTATGATCATCGGCTTTTATATATTTGTAAGTATTAAGTGGATTTTCTGTTCTACTGTTCTACTATATATACATTTGCAGTTCTTCTACCAAAGCTGATTGCAGAGGAATAATCTGCTACGAATACGTCGATAACTCCGCCGCCCATTCCGCCGGTATCTTCAACTACATATTCTCCGTAGCCTTCGATGTATATATGTGTTCCAAGTGGAAGTGAATTACATGCTACTGTGTGATTTACTGTAGGGTAAACACCTGATGCACAAGGGTTACCAGTTGCGATATAAGCTGTCAGTTCATATGTACCGATTGAGGTCATATTTGCTGTATTTGGCTGACTATTATTCTCGCCCTTAAGCTCAGCCTTCTTAGCCATATCTATTCTTTTATATTCATCAATCTTGTCGCTTAAATGTGCTAGGCATCTAGCATCATTTGCTTTCTGCTTCTCTACTTCTGCTTTATGTTCTTCAAGGATGTTAAGTGTGAACTTGTTAATTGGGGTAGGTTCATCAGCTGCTGTATCCATAGCTGGAGCCTGTATTCCGATTATTGCTAGTGCTGCAAATGTAATACCAATAATAATCGATTTAACTTGCTTCTTCATAATTACTCCTTTCAAAATCCTATACAGTTTTACAACATTATTAACTGAAATGCAACAATTTTGTAACATTTCGTATAATCTGTTAATAAAAACGCAATAATCGATAGTTGTTTGTAACTTTTAACAATAAAAAAGTGGTTGACATGGGGGATAGAGAGGAGTATATTGAACATATGAACAATCGTGCATATATTAAACGCCAAGATATAGCATTGTTTATGTAAACTGATACTATATGTAGAGTAGTATCTTATATATATCAAAGGAGAAATAATATGAAAGAGGAGAGGATATTTAACGGTGAAGCTGCTGAAAAGATAGCCAAGAATATGCCAGAGGATTCATATCTATATGATCTGTCTGAGTTATTTAGAATTTTTGGTGACTCCACTAGGATTAAGATACTGTACTCATTATTTGATCATGAGTTATGTGTCGGTGATATTGCAACAATACTAGGACTGAGCCAGTCCTCAGTAAGCCATCAGCTTAGAATACTGAAGGATTCCAAGCTGGTAAAGTTCCGTAGAGAGGGAAAGAGTATATTTTATTCATTAGATGATGATCATGTTAAATCTATACTTGAGCTCGGTATGGAACACTTAGAAGAGTAAATTATTGGTAAAGACAAGGAGAACGATTATGAAGAAAACATATAAGGTAGATGTTGACTGTGCAGCTTGTGCAGAGAAGATGCAGGAAACAATTAAGAATACAGAGGGCGTAAAGGATGCAACACTTAGCTTTATGACTCTTAAATGTAAAGTTGAGTTTGAGGACGGCGTAGATCCTGACGTAGTAATTAGAGACGCTCTTAAGAACTGCAAGAAGGTTGAAGACGATTTTGAGATTTTTATAGACTAGAGAGTTAATAACTAGAGAATTTATAGCTAGAGATTTAATTACTAGCTTTTTAGTATGGAGTAATAAATGTCAAAGAAACAGAAGAACAATTTAATTAGATGTATAGTTTCTCTTGTTCTTGTCGTGGGACTATCCGTAGCATTTCATTTTGCAGGTCTTCCATGGTGGGTAGAGCTGATAGCATTTCTCATTCCTTATTTTATAGTAGGATATGATGTTTTGCTGAAGGCCTTCAAGAATATCCGTAATGGTCAGGTCTTTGATGAATGCTTTCTTATGACTATAGCAACTATAGGTGCTATAGCAACGGGCGAATATAGAGAAGGCGTAGCGGTTATGCTTTTCTATCAGATAGGAGAGCTTTTCCAGAGTATAGCGGTTGGCAAGAGTCGCAAGAATATATCTGATCTGATGGATATCTGTCCAGAGGTTGCAAATGTCCTACATGAGGATGGTTCAATTACAGAGGAGGATCCTGACGACGTTGAGATAGGCTCTATTATAGTAGTAAATCCTGGAGAGAGAGTTCCTATAGATGGAATAATCGTTGAGGGAGATACTAGTCTTGATACAAGTGCTCTTACAGGTGAATCTGTTCCTAGAGCTGCTCATCCTGACGAAGAAATAATAAGTGGATGTATATCCCTTACAGGAATGATCAAGATTAAGACTACGAAAGAGTTTGAGGATTCTACTGTTTCGAAGATACTTGAGCTGGTTGAGAATTCAAGTATGAGAAAGGCGAAAGCGGAGAACTTTATTTCGCGCTTTGCTAAGTACTACACCCCAATAGTATGTTACTCAGCACTTGCACTTTTTGTGCTTCCTCCGGTTGTCAGGCTGCTGCTAGGGCTGCCGGCAGATTGGTTGGATTGGTTGATGAGAGCACTGACATTCCTCGTTATATCCTGCCCATGTGCAGTTGTTATATCTGTTCCACTCAGCTTCTTTGGTGGAATAGGAAGTGCCTCCTCTAAGGGTATACTTGTAAAGGGTTCAAACTATCTGGAAGCGCTTGCTTCAACAGATACTATTGTTTTCGATAAGACAGGAACTCTAACAAAGGGAGTTTTTGAGGTTCAGGAAATATTTACTAATGATGATGTGTCGAGAGATTATCTACTGGAGAGAGCTGCTAATTGTGAGAGTGCTTCGAATCATCCTATAGCTGAATCAATACTTAGAGCTTATAAGAAGGAATTTAGCGCGGAGATAGATCATAACCTTATCTATGATGTTGAGGAGATTGCCGGACATGGTATATCTATAAAGTATAGACAGGTAAAGGGCGCTTCTGTAAGTTATAAGGAATCTCCTGATGGAGTTGTTGAGTCTGTAGATAAAAAGGTCGCATCTGGAGAAGAGGTACATTATAAGATATATGCAGGCAATATGAGACTCATGAAGATGATTGGTGCTCCAGTAACAAAGGAGCATGATGAAGGTACGGTTGTATATGTAGCAGAGAGTCGACTGTCTGAAAAGAATCAGGCATCAGAGATAAAGTATCTTGGATGCATAGTTATAGCGGATGAACTTAAGGAAACAAGCCAGGAGGCTATGTCGAAGCTTCGTAAGCAGGGTATTAAAACAATTATGCTTACTGGCGATTCAGAGAAGGCGGCTTCGCTTATAGCTGAAAAGGTAGGAGTTTCACAGTATAAGTCAGAGCTTCTTCCAGGGGATAAGGTGACGGAAGTTGAGAAGCTTATTGGCGAAGAAACAGCTAATGAGAAAGGACAGACAGAGGCAGGAAAGCGAAGTGGCAAGCTTGCTTTCGTAGGTGATGGAATAAATGATGCTCCTGTGCTTGCCAGAGCTGATATAGGAATAGCTATGGGAGCCATGGGTTCAGATGCAGCTATAGAGGCTGCGGATATAGTTCTTATGGACGATGACCCTGCTAAGATATCTCTTGCTATGAAGATATCTAGAAAGACCCTGAGAATAGTTAAACAGAATATTACATTTGCTATTACAGTCAAGGTTCTATGTCTCATACTTGGAGCTTTAGGTATAGCAAATATGTGGATAGCGATTTTCGCAGATGTTGGAGTTATGGTTCTTGCAGTACTCAATGCTACGAGAACACTGAAAATATAAGGTTGAGGCTATCACGGATATAAGGCACTATATATAAGCCCTGATCCATACTCCGTTATCCAGGTATTTTTCTTCGAGGATTTCGCCAGTAGCTTTTATATGAGCCAGCTTGGCCATATCCTTGTAATCAATTAAAAGTTCAATATATTTTCTGTCTTCGCGAAGGATAGAGTCTATGGCCTTATTTATCTCATCTAGACCTAGTCCCTCCTTGGCAGATATCTGAAGTGTTTCACAGGCTCTCTTATCTAGAAGACCTAAGCGGTCATCTGGATCAGGGAGCTTATCTATTTTGTTGAAGATAGTGATTATCTTTTTTGAAGCACCCTTAAGCAGCATATCCAGGGTTTCGTATACTACTTGCATCTCGCCTGTTCTGTCAGGGCTAGAAGCATCGACTACATGAATTATATAGTCTGCATAACAAACCTCTTCAAGAGTGCTTCGGAAGGCATCTATCAGGTTGTGAGGAAGCTTTCTTATAAAACCTACGGTATCGGTTAGTAGAACCTTCTGTTTACTGGCGGAGGCTTCTCTTGAATATTCATAGATTCTTGTGGTTGTATCAAGCGTAGCGAAGAGCTTATTCTCTGCGAGAATATCTGCGCCAGTAAGTGCATTTAGAAGAGTAGACTTGCCAACATTTGTATAACCGACTATTGCGAATACGGGGATACTTCCAGCTTCGCGTCCCTTTCTAGTCAGCTCTCTATGGGCAACAACTTCACTGAGTTCTCTTTTTAACTGAGCTACACGATTTCTTATAACACGTCTATCCTGCTCCAGCTTTTTTTCTCCAGGTCCTCTAGTTCCTATTCCGCCTCCTAGACGAGACATAGAGATACCCTTTCCTGTAAGTCTGGATAGTCTATATTGGAGTTGCGCCAGCTCTACCTGAAGCTTACCTTCCGCAGTTCTTGCGTGGTTTGCGAAGATATCAAGGATAACCATAGTGCGGTCCATAACCTTTGTGTCTAGAACTTTTCCGAGGTTATACATTTGCGCGGGACTTAGCTCATCATCTGTTATGATTCCAGTGGCGCCCTTATCTAGTATCATAATGCCAAGTTCTTCTATTTTACCGCTTCCAATATAAGTGGACGAATTAAAAGAAGGCAGCTTCTGGATCATTCGACCTACAACTACAGCACCCGCTGTCTCAGCAAGCTCCTCGAGCTCGTCTAGAGAGGACTTGGCGTCTATAGTAGAACGGTCATCACCAGTATCAACTGCCACTAGTATTACATATTCTGTTTCGGGCTTATTCTCATGCATACATCACACATTAAATGTTATTTCAGTGTATGTCAACCCTCGCCTGTTTTCCAAAAACAAATGTCAAGCATTTTTGATTATGTCCCGAAATGATTAAAACATTTGCCCTGGATTTTCCAGGGCTTTTGTTATACTTGGGGTTCAACCCCAAACCCCGTCCTTCGCCAGGAAGGCGAGGGAACAGCTTTTGCTGTTCCAGGGGCATTAGGATTATCCGTGTCACTTCGTCAAGGGCTGCCCGGATGCTTTGCATCCAGCGAGCTGTCCCTTGACTCCGTTCCCGCACCATCTACATACAAGC
>JAFVAQ010000004.1 GCA_017480495.1 Eubacterium sp.
AACTCGGGGAGTTAGGCCACGGTGCGAAGCGCCGTGGTCACGAGCGTTAGCGAAGTGATGTGCGACCGCGAAGCGGCGCCAAGGCTTGCGAAGCAAGGCTTGCAATACCCGCGAAGCGAGGATTGACACCCAAACATCATGGCGCAGCATTGATTTGCGAGGCAAATCAATACCTATGGCGACTTAGCCAAGTGGTAAGGCGTGGGACTGCAACTCCCTGATCATCAGTTCGAATCTGATAGTCGCCTCTAAAAAAACCTGCATTTGAAGTAATTCAAATGCAGGTTTTTATTATAATCTCATTATACTTTAGCTCTTGATTTATATCTATTATCTATTTATTTTACATTTGCAAGCACATATAGATGCAGCACCCGCACTAGAAAGAATCATAAGTAGTATCATAAATACCACCATACTATTATCTCCAGTCGCAGGAGATGCAGTTGTTCTTGTTACACTATTTACAACAGATGCTGCTGTATCTGTTGAAGTGTCCGAAGCATCTTCCTCTTTATCTGAAGATTCTTCTTCTATCTTTTCATATATAGCTTTAAATGTATGAGGTCCAGTAACCTGATATTTATCACCTGGATAATATATTGATCCCTGCCAATAGAGACCTTTGTATCCATTGAGTGTTGGTAGATCAGGAATAGTAATGTAATCTCCATAATCTACAGTCTTTGTAAATAGTATTGTTCCGTCTTCATTATAGAATGAGATTTCATACTTTTCTTTTACAAGTTCTGCGCTAAGTAATACTGCTCCACCTTTAGGAACTATTACATAATAGTTACCATCAGCATCCTGTGAAAGATTTAACTTAGATCCATCAACTGTATTATAAGCAGATGATATTTTATATCCAGTAGATGGCTTAAGGAGAACTTTCTCTCCTTCAAGAGCTACGTCGTAGTCACGACTTTTGAGAAGAGCAGAGCCATCAGCCTTTGTAGCAGAAATTGTTCCACCATTTGGCTGATTAACCTTTATGATATACATGATCTGTTTTTCAAATTCTTCATATTCTACATTTGTACCGTCTACACCAGTTGGCGAACATGCAACCGCACCATTCTCATCTGGGATTATTCTCCAGACTGTAAGAGAGATATTTTCAATATTGCTACCATCCTCAATAACAACAGGACAACCATCACTGGAAACGGTATCTGTAACTAGCACATTAATTTTACCAGTTTGTTCATCCTCATCTTCATTGTCTAAATATAGACCAACGTTTCCTCCGGAAATATTTCCATCTAACATAAAATTAGTTTGAGCATTTTCAGATGAGTATAAATATGCTGCATCTGAATAAGCTTTAACATTACCTGTTGCAGTAAAATTAAAAGTGCCATTTTGATATGCCCCGACAACAATTCCATCATTTTTGGTTGAAGTCATATTTCCATTAACATTAATATTCAAAGTACTATTTTCATGAGCCCAAGCATAAATAATATCATAAAGCAAATTTGCACGCAATTAATTAGAATGCTATAATATAATTTCCTGAGAATATAAGGGGTTCAAAAAAAGTTATGTCAGGAGGTATGTGCTATGGATGAGAAATTAATAGACGTTGAAGAAGTTATGGCACTACTTGAAGAGCGAAAGTTTGCTGAGCTACGAGATTTGCTGAAAGAGGCAAATCCTATTGACGTTGCTCAGTTACTTGGCGAAGTACCCGAGGAGAAGCTTCTCCTTTTATATAGAATGCTCCCGAAGGAAGATGCTGCTGATATTTTCGCAGAGATGGAACATGAAGAACAAGAAACCCTGATCAGAGCTTTTAATGACCGAGAGATCCAAGAGGTCATTGCAGAAATGTACATAGATGATGCCGTTGACCTTGTAGAGGAAATGCCGGCAATCGTTGTTAATAAAATACTCAGACACGCTGACCCAGAAACCCGTAAGGAGATCAACGAACTCCTGAAGTATCCAGAAGACAGCGCTGGTTCTGTTATGACCACTGAGTACATGAGTCTAAAAAGCGACATGACCGTGGCGGATGCCTTCGAGAGAATACGTCGTACTGCTGACGAGAAAGAGGACATTTACACTTGCTACGTAATCGATCCTTTCCGTAAGCTTCAAGGTACTGTCAGCCTCAAGGAAATGTTCCTGGTTCCAAAGGACACCCTGATTGAAGACCTGATGGAGACAAATATCATTTCCGCTAACACTCTTGACGATCAGGAGCAGGTTGCCAAGGATATGGCAAAGTATAACCTGACCACTATCCCAATCGTAGATCAGGAAAATCGTCTAGTGGGTATCGTTACCGTCGATGATGCTATCGATGTCATCCAGGAAGAGAATACAGAGGATATCGAAATGATGGCCGCTATCACACCTACTGATAAGCCATATATCAGTACAGGCTTTTTCGAGACCTACAAGAAGCGTATACCATGGCTACTCCTACTCATGATATCAGCTACCTTTACGGGTGCTATTATCACAAGATACGAGAGTGCCCTCGGAAGATACGTAATACTTACAGCTTACATACCAATGCTGATGGACACAGGCGGAAATGCCGGTTCCCAGGCATCTGTATCTATCATTCGTGGTCTTTCACTGGATGAAATTGAATTTAAGGATATCTTCAGGATACAAGGAAAGGAGCTTCTAGTTGCACTCCTATGCGGAGCAACTCTGGCCCTTGCAAACTTCACTAAACTTCTAATACTTGATAAGGTATCTGTTGTTATTGCAGCCGTTGTTTGCAGCACACTTCTCCTTACAGTAGTAGTTGCAAAGTTTGTAGGATGTTCACTTCCTATCCTTGCAAAAAGAGTTGGTTTTGACCCGGCCGTTATGGCGAGTCCATTTATCACGACAATAGTAGATGCAATATCACTGGTTATCTATTTCCAGCTTGCATCTCATATACTAAGTATATAATACGCCCATAGCCTAAATGTTATCTGGGATATATATATCAAATTCCATTTCGTTTTCCTCGGAATTTGCTTTAACATATATATCCCCGTAAAGACATTGGGCTATCTTTTTTGCTTCGAAAAGACCTATTCCATTGCCGCCTACCTTTTCAGCATTTGAACCACGCCAGAAGCTATTGAATATATATGGCAGCTCTTTCTCACTGAGAACATTTCCCTTATTCTTGATAACGAAATAGTATCCATCCTCTTCTTTATTTAGATTAACGTTTATACCTTCACCATTTCCATACTTAATGGCATTTTCCATTATTTGAGAAAGAATCCTGCAAATGCCACTCTTATCACTCTTGACCATCGCATTATGATTCATTTCGAAACTAAAAGGAATACTCAGCACATTTAATCTATTGCTATATTCCTCTTCAAGAAATTCCACCAACTCCTTCAGATAGAACGGTCTTATATCCGGTTCAAAATCCACAACAGTTCCAGAGGTTTTATCTATAAGCTCCTTCACTATTTCCGTAATATCATCTGCATTCTTACTAATCTTACCCGCTATCTCTGCATCACTCTTATTTATCTCACCATTTTCCTGATAGAGACCCGTGCTTATCGCATCTGCATACAGCTTGATATTTGCAACCGGGGTTTTGATACCATGAGCAATAGTTGTAAGCATAGTCATCTGATCACGGCTCAGCTCATCCACCTTCTTCTGCTTATTCTGAATATTATCGCTGAGCATATTGACACCCCAGATGAATCTTCCAAAAAGACGGTTCTTTGTTTCAGGGAGCTTCTCGGAAATCTCATTCTTTGAAAGCTTTTCAGGATAATCCGAAAGCTTTTCAAAAGGACGTAGTACAGTACTGCTGATGTAGATGCAGATTCCAAGGGCAATGATAAATGCCGCGGCCAAGGTTATATTCATCAGCTTTTGAAGATTTGAATATTCAGCATCCTTGTATTCAAAGACAATGAAGCCTACGATGGATTGCTCTCCTGTTTTTATATTTATAGGCCTTAATGCCCACACCTTATCTGAAGTATTATCTTTATTGATCAGAGATACGCCAGTTTCACCCTCATTGTTTGAAATGTATAGAACGTTATCCGGAAGTGCCGCCTTGCCATATTCCTTTATAAAAGCATCGCGGTTCTCCTCCATATAAGTATCAAGATCCGACTGCATATTATTAAACTCAGGATTATTTTTTTCCTCATAAGGAAAAACCGCACTCCTTGTATAAGGTACAAACAAGTACTCCTGAGAGAATCCTTCTACAATACGATTCATCAGGATGTTATTTGTTTCCTCCTGCTTTTTTGCTAATGAATTAAAAACAAGATTTGCCACGAGGATAAGTAATGCAAAAAGAAGCACTACGGCAATATAAAGTTTAGCTAACTTTTTCATTCCTTAGTGCCTCCAAACTTATATCCTACTCTCCAGACGGTTTGTATAAGCGTTGGATTCTTTGGATCCTCCTCCAGCTTTTCTCTGAGCCATCTTATATGCACATTAAGGCTACCCTGCTCACTGAAACAGTCAAAACCCCAAACTTCATTGAAGAGTTTCTCTTTTCTAATAACCTGTTCTGGATGTCTCATCATGTATTCAAGGAGATCAAACTCCTTACCTGTTACAGAAACCGCCTTGCCATCCTTAAACACTGACCTAGTTGTAACATCCATAGTAATCTTGTCATATGTCAGAAGCTGTCTATCCTCTGACATATCGTAAGCGCGGCGCATAAGAGCCTTTATCTTAAAGCCCAGCACCTCAACAGAAAATGGTTTATCTATATAGTCATCCGCTCCCAGCTCAAGACCCAGTATCTTACTCTGATCGTCAGTACGCGCACTCATCATAAGTACTGGAATTCTTTGATCACGTCTAATTTCCTGAAGAGCCTCGTATCCATCCATTCCCGGAAGCATAACGTCAAGAAGCAGCAGCTTGAAAGCTGCTGTTTTTACAAGAGCCAATCCTTCTTCCGCATTCATCTTCCACTCAACTGAGTAGCCTTCACGACGCAGGAAGTCCTGGATTAATCCACCAAGCTCTTCGTTATCTTCAATCACAAGAATGTCTGTCATATTCTTCTCCACAATTATAACGTACAGATTCTTTACTTACACAAAATATGATAACACTTTATAACTTCCTTTTGTAGCAATTTGTTGCGGGCCCCTCACACTTATAATATGAGTCACAGTACATACTTCTAAAATGATAACGAGATTTTTCCTAGATTTAAGGAGCAAGTTTCATTATTTGTAAGCAGCGAGCGCCGCTTGTCTGAGCAAAAATGCCTTCCTTTAATCTAATGAAAGGCATTTTTGCGAGTTATAGCGAGCTGCATTACAAACTGAAACTTGCGACTATAAATCTGAAAAATCTTAGTGTGTTTTAGAAGTATGTACTGTGATCATATATAAGTGAGGGGCCATTCTAGTAACTGCCAACCTCTAGGAATCTAGGTATATCTTCTGCACAGTCGCCCTTAGTAAAGGAAACATGGATCTTTCCTGTGGCATAGTCGACGATTACGGTATGCACATTTCCACTGTTGTGTACGTTGGAAACGATGTACTCATCAACGACTTCCTTTGCCATAAGTCCCTTTGCATCTGCAACGGAGAACTTTTCCTTCTCACTCACCCATTGGTTGTACTTTACAAAACGGGTTATATTGAACTCCTCGCCAGTAAACCTGTCCTGATTATCCTTTGTAGCGAATGTATTCACTATGCAGAGTGCATCTGGTGTATCCCACTCGAGTCCTTCCATGAGTTCTGAGTCTTTTGTTCTAAGTACAGACTTTGCTTTTCCTGTAGCTGCAACTTCTTTAGTTGCATTCTCGCAACAGAAGGCATCCTTCTCATCTGTACAAAGGAGATTATTACACCATGTAAAATCTCCACTTTCGCCTACCAGGTATTCACCTGCTTCTTTAGCCGTTTCGAAATGTTCAAGAGCGTATCTGATTTCAAAGGTGTAACACTTTTTACCTTTGTAAACGAAGGGCAGTCCATCTTTGGAACCTACATCAAGGATTGCAATCATAACGCCATCGTCATTCACAGCAGTTATTATATCGAGGATTCCGAGAAATCCGATACTTGTTATAGATCCGTCGCCCTTCTTCATATGAGTTACTGCATGAAGTTCCGTTATCTGATTTTCACTTCCAGCGCTCCATTCAAGATTTCTAATGGATATTCTCTTTCCACTGACGGTTTTTTCTCCTCCAAGAGAAAGTGCACTACAGGCTGTAGGTCTAAGAGCGTCAGGGATGATCTGCATGGCAAGTGCTTCTATATAGCTAAGCTTTCCGTCTTCTGCATAGCCCTCTTCACCCTGTGAGATGGTTTTCGCAAAGCTTGTGACTTCGTCCTTATACTCCTTAGGAAGGGAATTAACAAGTGTTTCTATTCTATCCTCGAGAGATTCATAATTTACCTTACGTCCATCAAAGGCATTTCTTATATTCTCATGAAGATATGGCTCAAAGTTTTTCACAAATCCAGGAACAGCCTCTATGATGGTCTCCGCATAAGCCTTTCCTACTTCAGCAGGTTCACCCTTTTCATAGTCCAGTGTTACGTCATAATAGGTTTCATACTTCTCGATAACGCATAGCCCATCTGCAGAAGAAAAGGTTTCTATAACATCTTCTTTCTCACTATCGTCGGTATATGTTACCTCCTCTTCAACATTTAGAGAGCCAACCTTTTTCATGCCTTCTGACTGTACTGCTTTAGCATTTGTGCCGCAGCCACAAACGGAGAGCAGCATTCCAAGCGTTAAAGAACAGCTTATTATTTTTTTATATATTTTATTCATCTCTGACTCTCCATATCTTTATACTATCAATAGGTTTAAAGGCAAGTACCAAGCTTATTGAAACAAGCATTAGTAGCCCTAGAGGTATAACTACCATAAACAGTGCAGTTGGAGATGCAAGTGTAAATTTTCCAACTCCCAGCACTACCATTCCCCACTTGGTTAAAGACCGCTTTAGATACTGTGAAGGACAGAATAAAACCGAGTATTATCGCACACACGACCAGAATAAGCATTCTGAGATAGTGCCATCCTCTTATACTACTTCGGTCAACACCAATACTCTTCAGCATTGCTATATCAGCTGTTTCTTCCTCAATAAATATCTGCTGATACAGGAAGGTCATTGCTAATATAGTTACTGACATGATAATTGCTATTACCGCAAAGAGCATATCAAATATTGTTCCATACTCTCTTCCAAGATCATATTCCAAAACCTGATCGAAGTCCCATATCATTATGTCTTTATTGACATTTCTCATTTTTTCAATTGTTGCATCATATTCACCGTCAGGTACATCTAAGCTTTCGTTGAAAAGATCCCAGTCATCTATAAAATAGTTTTCATCCGGTTCAGCCATGATAAATTCTGGTATACCACCATTTAGCATTGATTCATAGTAAGCCGTTACAATAAAATCCTTCTTTACATATTTAAGAGAAAAACCGTCATCTTGATATACTCTATAAACCAGCGTAACTGTATCACCTAGATTTATACCCTTTGTTTCCTTTAAACTATGGGATACAGCTACTTCATTTTTCAGTGTAGGAACCTTGCCACCTTTTACAAATCTAAGTCTCTCCAGTTCCACATCTTCGTTATCAAAATAAAGCTTAATACCAACATCTTCACCTGGCGCTTTCCATGTCGCTTCCTGTGAATCAATAATCTGAATATTCAGTGGAACTCCATTCTCGTTATAGTATTTTTCATAATATTCAAATACATTTCTATAACTGCCTTCTTGAGCCACAAGTTTATCTCTAAGATTATCTTCAGGTCTTATAAATACTTCTCTATCAACAATCAGCCAATAGTTTTTTCTGAAATTGTCACTCACTATGGTTTCCTTCAGCTGGACTACTAAGAAAAGCATTGTAACACCTAGAGTGAAGCTTACGATTAGATAAATATATCTTTTAAGTCTTCCTATTATATCCTGAGCCGCAAGGAAAAACGGAACTGAGGAATGTCTGCTCTTATGAAGAAATACTCCCGGAAGCTTCTTAAATCTTTCACCTCTATTTTCACCATGGATTGTATCCATTACCGATATTTTTCTCATTCTTCTTAGTGCAAAGAAGGAAAAGATTATCATGAGTAATGTGAATGAAATACTCATTAATATTCCCAGAACTATAAAGACTCCTGTCCTTGGTGTCAGGGTATTAACTATAAAATGATTAATCATAAATCGAGAGAGTGGTATTCCAAATACTATTCCCAGAACACCACTTAGCACGGCGAATGCAATATACTTAACTATGAATAGCGATTTATATGCCAGGCTGTCCACACCTATCGCCTTCATGGTTCCAATTTCTTTTTCTTCTCTCTTTATAGTTGCATGAAGACTAAAACGTATACTCATAAATATAAGAATAATGAGTGATACTCCCATTATGACCATAAAAATACTGATGATAAAAGTTATCATGGCAGCATTAGAATTCATATTACTTTTTCCAGTTATAATATGATCAATATGTCCGTCCAACTTATTGGTATCATTTAGTTTGTTTATATCTACCATAAGGTCATAACCCCATCTCTGGAGTTCAGACATAGATGAAAATCCTTTTTTAAGTCTAACCTCATATAGATCGCTTAGACTATTAAATTCTTTCACAAGTTCCGTATAGTCCTCGTTGGAAAAAACAATCTTATGGAAAAAGTTTGAACTTGGATCCTTATAGATATGAGACACTGTAAACTCGTATGTATTTCCCATATCAGTGGTGACCCTTATCTTGCTTCCAATCTTAGTTTTTGCATTATTTGCAAGATACTGTGGAATCGCCACGCACCCATTTTCCATCTTAAGCACTTCATCATTCATGTCATAAGGGATATTCTGGTCCTTACTCACTGTAGTTAAATATGCTGAGTCTTCATATAGATTAGTGACTGTTCTTCTATCTACTCCTTCAAACTCAAGTCTTTCTGTGAGTATTACTGGGCGCTCTGAAACCTTAACTTCACCAATTTCTGGATACTTTTTCAGCGCTCTATTTATTATTTCTCTCTGACCTTCCGCGTCGGAGATACTTTTATTAACTGTAAACATGATATCAGCTGTTTTACACTTCTCGTAGGTTTCATTTGTGCCTACAAAGAAGGTATAAATAAAGCCTGCACTCGTAACAAGAAGTGTCGCTGCTATTATCATGAATATACATAGAACTATATTTAAACCGACCTTATCGCAAAGGTCCTTTTTAAGCATTCGGAGATACATTTTCCTTTACCATCCCATCTCTTCTAACCATTTTCTTACTTTCTTCTCACGTAGCGAAAGCTCACCTTCCATTTTGCCGAGGACAAGCTCGCCTCTGATGTCTCCATCCACCAGATAAAGAATTCTATCTGAACTAGCTGCCACCTTTTCACTATGTGTAACCATAAGAACTGTTGTTCCGGCCTTATTGGCATTTACCAGTTCGTTCATTACTTCTAGTGAAGCTTTGGAATTAAGTGCTCCTGTAGGTTCGTCTGCGAAAACTACCTTGGGGCTATTGATAAGGGCTCTAGCAAGGCAGGCACGTTGCAGCTGTCCGCCGGATACTTCTGTGATTTCGCGCTTTGCCGTTTCCATTATTCCAAGTCTTCTCATAAGATCTTCGGCATCCTTATTTACTTCTTCCCTATTTTTTTCTTTAGCCTGATATCCTGGAAGAACGATATTATCCATAATGCAGAGCTTCTTCATCATATACATCTGCTGGAAAATAAATCCCATCTTACGAAGTCTAAGCTTTGTTAGAGCTTTATCACTCATCTCTGATATATCCGCCCCGTCGAAGATGACATTTCCTGCGGTCATATCGTCCATACCACTGATGGTATAAAGGAGGGTTGATTTACCAGAACCACTCGGTCCCATGATGGAAACAAATTCACCTTCTTCAATTGTAAGATTGATATTCTGCAGGACATTATTACTATATCCGTCTACTATATAAGTCTTGCATAGGTCCGTTGCCTTTAATACTGCACTTGCCATTTCATTCTCCTCTTCCTATTTGTCTTCCAAAGGGAAATGTCCCCTTTACCAGCTTTCTGAAGTGAGGATAACATTTCAATTCTTAAAAAATCTTTAATATTCTGAAATTTTTTCAAAATAATTATCGAAACAAAAAAAGAAGCCCTCCTGAAAGGGCTCCTTCTCTACGTCTAAGCTAGCTTAATATTTAGAATGATTCTATCAACTCATCTATTTTTTTAGATATGATTCCAGGGTTAGTATAAATGACGTATGGATTTCCATTAATAATTGTAACTGTCTGTTTGTCGGTGTTAGTTATCATTTTATTATAATACGCATTCTTTTGCTCATTTAACTGAGCTTCCTGATTATAGTTTCTTATATACATTTCCTCCCGAACATGGGCTTCGTTTCGTAAAGGTGGATGATAAGATCCACCGCAAGTTTTAGGATAAAGGCTGCTGCCGTCGCAAGCACAAATACCACGAGCACATAAACTGGAACATTCTTTATATAGCAAACAGGTGGTGTCGTATCATCTATAAAATGATGGCCGAAGAGCTGAACAAAGAGTCCATGTATGAGGTAGAACTCGAGAGTCATCTTTCCGTAGAAGCCGAGCACTAAGCCGCCTATGCGCTGAACTGGGGACATCTCTTTACCCGATGCCAGAATATAGATAGCTAGACTAAAGGCTGCACCAGCAATTATTTGAAGCAGAACTATTATAAGATTTACGATACCATAGTTCTTTATTCCAAGCGCATGATATAATCCTGGCAGATTTTCAGACAGGATAAATGTAACTACGAAAATGATAACGGAAACAATTATTCGAACCAGCTTCTCTTTAATGGTGAGATTTGGTATTGCACCTTCTCCTTCACCCTTAGCCGCTTCGCGGTCTGCCATAATAATACCGAGCAGGAATACTGGAGGAGTGTTGTACCACCAGTTGCCGCTTATAAGGATGTAGCAGATAATGCTATATATCAGAATCCAAACTGCCATTAATATATGGGAAAACCTATTTTCTTTTCTATAAATAAAGAAGAAGCCGAAATACATAACTATAATGGCATAGACAAACCAAGAATAAGGATTTATTGGCAAATAAACCGAACCATATAAATGTCTAACAACCAGATATATGATATTCGTGATCACGAAGATCATAAGAATCCTATTGGTTCTTCTTACAAGAAATCCCTTGAAGTAGTCATCATCATCCTTCATTCTTTTTCTTAGTCCATAACCGGAACAAAAGAAGAAGAACGATACCAAGAGATATCCTATAGGCACAAAAAGCTCCAGCCCGTGCTGTCTTACACTGGCAGGAACCCAAGAAGCTGACACCTTCTGTCCAAGATGGTGCATCATAATAAGAATGGCAAATAAGCCAAGTATGTTTTTTGATCTTGCTTTACTCATATAACCCCCTAAAGCATTTACTACTATTAACCTTTAACCTTTTATAAACCTTTTATTATATCTTCGAGCTTACTCTTTTCATTTAGAGATGGCTCTTCAAGTACTCTTTCAAGAAGATAGGAAAGCGTTTCTCCAACCTTCGGCCCCTTTGGAATACCCAAATCCATTATATCCTTTCCATTAACGGCTAGGTCTTTTATAGATAGAGCATTTCCTTCTTCCATTATCTCGTCATGGAACTTAATGATGTTACTCAGAACTTCCTCGCGCTCCGCCAGGCGGTAATCGCTCTGTCCCTTCATATCAGCTCTTTTGATATCTAAATACTCACCAAAATACTGCTCCCCCATTGAGCTAAGCATCTTTCGAACTGACTTCTTTGTTATAACTCCTGAGATACCATAATCATGCCATCTAACAATCTTCTTAACATCACGGATAGTATCATTGTCCATCCGGAGTCTCTTCAGAATCTTAGAGGACATTTCCTCACTCACCATTGCATGACCCTTGAAATGATCCACACCCTTATCATCGGTTGTTTTACACTGTGGCTTACCTATATCGTGAAGGAGTGCCGCATAGCGCATGACCTTGGTAGGTGGAACATTTTTAATCACTTCAACAGTATGTCTTCCTACGTCGTACATATGATAAGGCGAGTTCTGCTCTGTCTCCATCATCTTATCAAATTCAGGAAGTATGATACTGGTTATTCCCAGCTCATACATATCCACTACCTTTTCTGGATGGTCTGAGATAAGTAGTTTAGTGAGTTCTGTTTCGATCCTCTCTGCACTCACCTGAGAAAGCTCTGGCGCATGCTTAGCAGCTGCCTCTCTCGTAGCTGAGTCCACGCTGAACCCAAGCTGAGCTGCGAAACGAACGGCTCTCATAATTCTAAGTGCATCCTCATCAAACCTGTCATCAGGATTTCCGACACATCTTATAACTCCCTCTTCCAGATCCTGAATTCCACCATACAGATCCACTATTCCAGTTTCATCATTATAGGCCATAGCATTAATAGTGAAATCTCGTCTCAGCAGATCCTCAGATAGTTCCCTAGTAAAGGTCACTTCGTCAGGTCTTCTATGATCAGTATATTCTCCATCTATCCTATAGGTCGTAACCTCGTAGCCCTGATCCTTTATGAGTACCGTTACAGTTCCGTGCTGAAGTCCCGTATCAACCGTACGACGGAAAATGTCTTTTACCTCAAAAGGAGTAGCGGATGTAGTAATGTCCCAGTCATTAGGTGTTCTTCCTAGTATACTGTCCCTTACACATCCACCAACTGCATAGGCCTCGAAGCCTTTCTTATTCAGTTCACCTATTATAAACCTCACGTCCTGAGGCATTTCAATCATCATTATTTATTCTGACCCCAATAATTGCTCTTAGGTACTTCCTTTTCCATTCTCTGTATCACTATTCCACCAAGAATGTATCCCATTATTTTCTCTACATTCTCTTTATTCTTGCCCATATCGAATAACTGTGTAGGCATAGCACATTCTGACTTAATTTCAACCATAGTCTGCTGCTCATTATATGGGAACATATGAAGATCTATCTTTTCTCCCCAAGAAGCAAAGTTTATAGATGCAGACATATGGAAGTTTACTCCTCCTCTTCCATCTGCTAACTCACTTACAATTGTAAATCCCTGTATCGCTCTAGCCCTTTGTACAAGTGTCATGAGTTGTGCTGTGGCAAGTACCGTGTCCGTATATTTAGCTGCCATATCATCCTCCAAATATTAATAAATTATCAGCACTATTCTAACACATAATTACTCATTTGTTATAATAATCTTTCCATCAACTATATCTATCTTAACGCGGTTGCTATCTATTCCTGCCGCCTCTCTCATTTCTGCAGATAGTCTAACTCGGCCTGCCTTATCCAGAATAGAGAACTCCTCATGAGAATCATCGTTTGAAGAAGCAACTCCAGTTCCTGCCGTCGCGTTATATTCTGGTTCTTCATTTGCGCCCTCCTTGAGCAGAGCCTCGCCAGCCTCTATCTTCTTCTTATACTCTTCCTTGAGGATACGCTCCGAACTAATCTTTCCATCTGAAATCATAACTACTCTATCAACTCGGTCCGCCAGGCTTATATCATGAGTAACTATGATAATAGTAACCCCAAGAGTTCTATTGATTTCACGGAAGAGGTCCTGAAGCATGATGGAAGTCTTTCGATCTACCGCTCCAGTAGGTTCATCCATAAGCAGAAGCTCTGGCTCATTGACAAGAGCTGTTGCTATAGCAACTCTCTGCTGCTCACCACCCGATAGCTGAGTAGGGAAATTCTTTTCCTTATGCGCTAGGCCCACCGCCTCGAGCATTTTCATTGCTCTTTCATGTTTTTCCTTCTTGCTCATATCCGAGAATAGCAGCGGCATCTCAACATTTTCAACAACCGTCAGATAATTCAGAAGGTTATCTGCATTCTTCTGCCACACAAATCCGATGTGATCATTTCTAAACTTGGCCAGCTCCTTCTCACTAAGCTCCGCAATATTAACTCCGTCATAGGCAACAAAGCCCGCACTTGGTTTATCGAGAGCACCAAGCATATTAAGAAGAGTGGACTTACCACTTCCTGATTTACCAATAATAGCAGTGAGCTCTCCACGTTGAATCTCGAGATCTAGTCCCTGAAGCGCCATAACCTCTATACCTTCTGATTTGAAGATACGAACCAGGCTGTCACATTTGATATAAGGGACAGAATCAGCCCTTTCATCTTCGTGAGAACTAGTATCTGACTCTACTCCTGCATCTATCTTCTCCTCAACACTCGGCTCTTCTTTAGTTTTCTTCTTAAATATACTCATAGTTTTCCTTTTATAATTGAATCAATTTATCCGCCAGTTCTGAGAGTCGGATATCATGTGTTGTCATGATAACAGTTAAGTTCTCAGTTTTGGTCATATTCTTGAAAAGATCTGCTATATATATACCCGTCGTTGTATCCAGCGCTCCCGTTGGCTCATCCGCGAAGAGTATATCCGGCTTATGAGCCATAGCTCTGGCTATTGCTATACGCTGTCTCTCACCACCTGAAAGCTCCGCAGGGAAATGCTTTGCTCTATCTGCGAGTCCAACCTTCTCCAGAACCTCCTGGATTCTCTCATCACGGTTTCCCTCATATCCTGCAGTACGTAGACCAAAATCTATATTCTCGTAGGCCGTCATTACTGGTATAAGTGCTACGGACTGGAAGACGAAACCTATTTTATATCTTCTCAGATTCTCTTTATCCTTTACGCTCATATGTGAAAAGCTTCTTGTATTACCGTCTCCAGGATCATATATGATATCCCCGGAAGTCACGTCATCAAGAGTACTGAGAATATTCATAAAGGTGGTCTTACCTGAGCCGGAACGACCCATCAGCATGATTAGCTTATCCTTAGGGAAATCATAATTAACGTGATCGAGTACAGTAAGTGTCTCGCCACTTCCCAGAGGATATGCCTTTACGACATCTCTTGCTGTAAGTATATTTTGAACATTTTCTTCCATAGACTTTCCTTCAACAATTTCTTAATCATCTCCCAGTTTGAGGGCTTCTGTGATATTGAGACCTCGAACTATTCTTCTAATCCAGAAGACACAAACAAGTATTACTATCAGCAGCGCCGCTGCAAGCTTTATCAAATCTCCACCATAGGAGCTGGTAAAGACATCTATATTATGCCTCTCCGGTAGATATACTGCCGCGAAGATTTTAACAAAGAACTTCGAGGCAAGCATTCCCGCTACTATTCCTGCAAATATCGCCATGAGCGACATAAATATCTGTTCCATTCCCAGCATATTATTAATCTCACCCTTGCTTATACCCATAGCTCTATATATACCAAACAGGAGCTCTCGGTCCCTGATAGAGGTTATCCAATAAATCATATATCCTATGATACAAAGTATCAGAGCTATAAGGAAATCTGCTGTGAAGAGACCATTTGTAATCTGCAAAATAGCTGACGCCTTTGCCTCTTTTACTTCATCTCTCCAAGATATAACTTCGTCCAGATATCTACTCTTCTTTGGAAAGGCCTCCTTCACCTTCTCGTTAACTATATCCGCTTCTCTGCCATCTCCTTTTATACCATCCTCTGCTTTTCCCCATACCTCATAAGGAAGCACTCCAAAATGGCTGATTGCATTTCCATAGTTAACTACAGCTAGGTAGTTTTCCTTTTCTGATATCTTAAACTTGCCATCAACATTATTATATTCATATTTGTATTTATTATATCCAGGCCAAGAATCTACTATAGCCACGATCTTATAATCCGTATGTGCATAAGAACTCGTAAGACCTGTCTGTTTTGGAGGATACATATCACAGTTCAGGCTGTCTCCCACCTTCAGATCAAAGAGACTCGCAAGATTCTCGGATATTATTACTCCATCTACTTCCGCCGCAAGATTATTGAGATAGTTAAACCAATGCTCCTCTGTTAGACCCTCTCTCAGAAAGGCCGTCTCGCCGAATTCCTTTGTATGAATAGCCATAAATGTAACATCCGGAGTTTCCTTGCCCTTCACCTTAAGAGTTGCTCTATCAGATACAAGAACTTTAGTAATTGAAGAGAAGGTTCCATCCTTCACCAGACTCTCATATGGATTGTAATCCGGCTCATTAAACTTCCATCTTCTATCTTCTGGAGGTCCTACGATTACCGCATTCCAATGCTCCTTTATTCTTATATCGGCTCCTACGCTATACCTAATTCGCTCTTCTTTATTCTTATTAATGGTTCTCGCCATATTCGCATTGAAGAGGCTCATAGCAACCGTCATAACAAGGAATATCGATATTATACTGGAGGCCTTTCTGGTACGCAGGATCTGAAGTATTCCTGCATAAGTAACCGGCTTAAACCTCTTAGCTCCCATCTTGTAATAAAGCTTTACAAGATAGAAAATCAGTCTCAGCATAAGCATTCCACAAGCGAACAGGAAAAGAGATGAGTTAATGAATATAATTGGATCTATTCCATCTCCATTTAAAACTCCCTTTGACAATGTCTGTACCTGCTTGTTGTAGTTATACATAAGATAAACAGATATAGCGAGTAGAAGTATATCTATAAAATATTTCTCCCACGATGGAGCAAGAGAATTTTTTCTTCTATTTTTCTTTTTCTTAAAGTATACGAATACCGGGATCAGCATAACTATCACAGCTAGAAGAGCCGCCAAAAGGGCAGACAGTAGCATAGATATACTAAAACGATAGTCCCTTACACTTATTCCATTACCACTCAGACTAAAGCCCATGAAGTCGGTAACACTAGCAACAACCTTACCAAAAAGGAAGCCTAGACCTAAACCTAACGGTATGCTTATACCCGCTAGCAGGAAGGACTGAATAACATAGAGTCCAATAAGTCTAGCCTTACTCAAGCCTCTATTCTTAAGTGTAGTCAGCTCACCATCTTCTGAATCAATTATTCTAAATGCAATCATTCCGATAAATATGAGAACAAGCACAATAAGCGGAAGCACAATTACATATAGCATTTGCTCTACAGACTTACTATCCTTACGGTATTCATCAACGATAGGTGTTGTATTCTCAACTAAAGTCTCATCCTTGGCTTTAAACTGCTCTAAGACATTATCTATCTCATATATTCTACCAGGAGTGACATATCTATAATCAAAGGACATATATGAATTATAGTAAATATCCTTTGGGTACTTCTTAGCTATAGTCTCAAAATCATCCTTAGCTATAAAAGCTCCGTAGCCCATATCTAAAAGAGAAGTTTGCCAGAAATAGTCATTCTTAGTCTCAGAAATAATACCACTTACATATAAGGTCAGCAGATTATCCTCGGATTCAGACTGTCCATATACCAGCTTATTACTTGTGATTAAAGATCCTGGAACAAGGCTGAGACTATCCGCTGTATATTGACTTATAAGGCAAGGAATTGCCCCCTCTGGAATATCAGTTCCCTCCGGTAGATACTCTGAAACATCTTCATATAAGTCTACCCCAGACACGATATCATAATGCTCTGAAAGCTCTTTACCGGACTTACCTAAGCCTTCTTCCATGTAGCATAGATCTAAATGTCCATTTTTGTTATATAAAGGATAATCAACGGATATATTTTCATAACTTACTATCCTTTGTGATCCAACTATTGGTAGCTGCATATATTTATCCCAGCTAGCTTCATATGCCTGGATATCTTTATCTATTACATCAACTGCTCTTTCTGTTTCTGATAACTTCTCAAAAACTGAAGCTCTTAGAATACCCTTACGACTAAGTGTCATAGGGAACTGATGAGTCTTCTCGTTTTGACTAACAAAACCACGCTGAATAAGCTTCGAGCGGGATCCATCTCGAAACATCATAATCATAGCAAATACCATAACGATAGAAACTATTCCTATCACGAGGCACATGTACAGCTTATACTTATTCAGAATTTTCGTAATAATATATCTCAGCATAATCTTACTTTAGAACCTTATCTCCCGGTTCTACTCCATTTAATATCAGTTTCGTGCTAGTCGCCGCCTGCGGATGATAAACATCTACATATTCCTTAACGATCTGGTCGCCTTCAAGCTTCCAAACATAATACTTAAACTCATCATTTAATTGAGACTGCTCAGACCTAAGGGCAGAAGAAGAAATTACAACAGCGTCTCTTACATCAACCCCATTAAAGGTCATTTCACATTTTGTCAGATCTTTTGGTTCAATCTTAGAATCCATTTCTACGTAGAACTGGAACTCAGCATTCTTTTTAAATGGCGCTGAATAGGTTACACACGGTTTTCCATTTCTTGTAAATAACATATATCTATCAGAGATACCGTTCTTTCCTATACAGGTTCCGGTGGTGGTTTTAGAACCCTGCTTTAAGGTTACGGTTCTACCCACTGTCGCACTTACTGGAGGGATAGCCGAAAGCGAACCCATAACAGCAAAGAGTCTGGTGTTCTCCTCCTCTTTACGAATTCCTTCAGCCATAATAAAGGAATTCTTTTCGATAACACTATCTTCATTAAATGCCACGAATTCTATTCTTCCAGGTCCTGTAGAATACTGCGTATAATCAGAGCGGCCATCCATCACAGTAGTACCCTTTCTCATCTTCTGTAATACTGAAGAAAGGTAGCCTCTATTAGCAGTGTAGTCCTTACTGGAATAGTCTTCCTCATAGTCTAAAATGTTTGACTGACAGTCCATCCTCTCAGATAGATACATATTTTCCCTTATTGCATCAGTATCTGTACCATAGTCAGGATCTGCATATGTTAATGCCTCATTTATTCCATTCTTACCATCCTCGTAAGCCTTAATTGCTTCTTTTCTAGCCGCATCCAGGTCATCTATATCATCACTGATCTCGTCTATCTCTCCCTTTCCTACGGAAGACTCGATGGAGAAAAGAGCATCTCCTTCAGAGGCATCTCCTATATCCCGCAATTTTCTATAGGTTCCATCCACCTCTGCCACATAGATATCATAGTATGGATATGCGAAATTTACTGTCTTGGTACTCTGTTCCTCACTGTAATCACCGATTGATGCAACCTCAACCTCATACTTTTCAGGAACCAGCGCAGTATTCTCATAGAAAACCCTCTCGCCTTCCTTAAGTCCTGACTTGACCTCCGTATAGAGTCCATCTGTTACTCCAAGCTCGACTATTCGCTTCTCCTTTGCGCCATTTTCATTTTTTACATATATATAATCTTCGTCCGTGCCGTAGTTTATAGAATCATTTCCAACAACAATTTTAGGGGTATTCTTCTCTTCCAAAAAACAGAGAATAACATCTACTCCCATTGTCAGCTTCTCCCCCGGAACCTCAAATCCCATGCGAGGATTCTTTTTTACTGATGTCGCATAAGCAACCTCATCTGTTGTATACTTTTTCTCTACAAGATTTACCTGTTTGCCATTTATATAAGCCCACTTACTCTTGTAATCATTATATTGATAATTCTCGAGAGTTATATCTTCACATTCTATATAGAGATCATTCTCATCAATTATAGTAATAATGTTCTCATATGGCGAAGCCATATTGGACTTAGTCACATCCTTAACAAAACAAACTCTTCCGGAGCATGGGGCGGTAAGTGTACATTCTGACACTTCGTTCTGAAGCTTTGATAGAAGTGCTCTCTGTTCACTTATCTGGTTATCTATATCTGCTAATTCGTACCTTTTATTCTCTTCTTCTATGAGAACATTTTTATTCTTCTCGTTTATCCCGTCTGCATCCTGAAGATATTCTTCTATTAGCTTCTCATAACCTAGAATATTGATAGTCTCATTGGATACATTTTCCTGTTTAGCTCTTAGTCTCTGAAGAGAGGCAATAGAATTCTGGAGCTCACTTATCTGATCATTATTATCAGAGGTTCCACCTGTTACTAGAACTTGACCTTCTTCTACGTAATCACCAACACCAACATTTATCTGAAGTATCGGAAGAGGCTTCTCAGAGAAAACCGGATGCTCCGTAGGAACAACTGTTGCCTTATGATATTTAACTCTTCCAACGACTCTCTTCGTTACTGTTCTATAGGATTCAGCAAGCGAAGTAGGTTCCATAAGTTCAGGGACTTCCTCGGCCGTGTCACCACATGCAGTAAGACCACTAAACAGCATTAATATCTCTGCAACCAGAAGAACTACAGCCACCTTAGCTTTAGCCAAAATATTAAATTGTAGTAAACCTTTTCTCTTCATACTTTTAACCCGGGATTAGAACAGCGTCGCCTTCATCCAGTCCTTCTTTTATTACTACATATGCTCCAACTACATCTCCAACCTTGACCTTCACCGTCTGGAAATTGCCATCTTCCATTTCCTTTATTACGTAGGCTTCTTCATCCTGAACGAGTATCGCCCTTTTATCTACATAACAAACATTCTTTAGTTCAGCCTTTTCCTTTGTCAGTGTCAGCACATGATCTTTAAGTGGTACATCACTTACCAGCTTAAAATATACCTTGTTAGAACTACTAGCATCACCCGCGCTGGCCTCTTCATTTGGATTATCTATAACCTCTACTTCATATTCATTTAAAGCATAAACAGCTTTAAACTTATCGCCCACCTTGAATTCCATATCAGAATTAGAATTCAATATGTCTGATTCACTTTCCAGCGAAGCCTTATCAAGGACATAATATCCATCATCTGTGTAGGTCTTTATAATTGGCGCACCTAAAACTATGAAACCACTCCTAACAGACTCATTTACAAAGCTTACAACTCCATCCTTTCGCGCTATTATATTCAGATTCGAATATAGTCCATTTACATCCGATATATATTGATTCGCTACATATATATCATCTCCCAGATCCTTTATCTCAGCACTATAGTCCTGGGAGCTGTCTATATTCTGCAGATTAATTAAATGTTCTCTCTTCAGTGCTTTTGAACTCTTAGTTAAAGACCACTCTCTACTCCTTTTATCAAGGACCTCCGAACTGAATGTCAGAAGAGTTTGTCCTGCTGTAACGCTTTCACCCTCTGACACCAGGAGCTGATCCAGCTTCGCATCATACAGAGTCTCCATTTCTTCCATCTTTTCTGAGAATAAAGAATACGATTCCTCAGAATATCCCGAAAGCTCTATCTTAGCTTCAAAGGTAGGAGTAAGGTCACCCTTTTGAACAGTTACCTTTTCACCTTCTTGTCGATCATAGGAGATTTCGAGTGGCGATGTAAGCGGATCCATATCAGCATTTCCACAACCTGTAAGCATTAAAATAGTAAGAGTAAGCCCAGCCGCCAGAAATCTTCTGGCGACAGCCCTTCTCTTACCATAATTCTTACTATAATTTTGTGTCCACATTCTCATCTATTCAAAGCTCCAATAATTTATATCTATTATAGAACCATCCATTGCATTTACTCTAACACTCGCCATATGTGTGCCATCATAGTTTCCTAGAAGTGTTATATTCCAAATAGGAATAGTCATATATTCTTCTTTACTATTATCCTCAGAATAAGGAGCATAGTTTAGTGACATATCTCTTACCTGAACCGTACTTGGATTATCTAGCTTTTCTGGTTCAAACCGATCCGCCAGTTCTTCTTTAATAGATTCTTTAATCTTTTCTGTATCAAGAAGCTTAACATTTTCAACTACATCAGTGGTCTCTTCACATATTTCAAGATCCACGCCATATATGCCCTTGCTCGTAACCTTGATAATACCTTTATTAGTAAGCCCCATATTGAAGGTACTCATATAATTGAAGTCCCCCGCTAAAGCGTCATATTCTGTACCCAAAAATAGTGCATATCCATCTACATAAAAATTAGGTTCACCAGCAGCCTCTTTAATATCCTGTCCTTGACTTGCAAGGAACTCATATACGCTAATTTCGGAACCCTCATGACTAGCCAAATATTCCGCATACAGATCCTTCTGTTCTGCGAGTATACTGTAATCAACTCCTTGGCCCTCTGTTCCTGCTCTAATCGTACTTAAATAATCTGAGTCAGAAAACATAAGAACAGAGTTTCCTCGCTCTATATTCACAGAACTACCTGTTATAAAGGTAGAGTTCATGAAGCTGGCTAGATTATCAGTAACAGTAAACTTGTAGATTTCTGAGCTTTCCGTTGTTTCAACAACTCCACCCATTTGTAATTTATCCTTCAGAAATGTATCTGCCTCTGATCTAATATCGCTCATACTCTTTGTACATTTGTTGTCATACTCAATAGGTTCCCCCATCATTGTGTTTGATTCAGCAACATAAAGAGACTTAAAATCATGCTCTGGATAGTAATCCTTTATGCTTATTGGCTCAAAGAATATATACTTAACCGAAGCTACATAATCATATGCAAGTATCAGTCCAAATCTTTCGCCCTTATAATCTCCTTCATACATATGAATATACATATTCTGATCATCAACCCACTTAAAGCTTTCTGTTGATGCCGAAGTAATAATCGTGTAATCTCTGTCCATTCCAATCCATTCATCGTCGGCTTCAGAATCATCTACTGCCATGTAATACTCACTAGTCTGCTTTATTTCCCTATACTTATACATCATTGGCATATAATCTGTTTCATTTACATATTTCAGTTCCTCCAGCTTCTTTGCAGAATCTCCGAAGAGTGCCTCTACTATTTTCTCCTCGTCTGCTTTCCCATCATTTACCGCTTTCTTGGTATATACATTTAGACCATCCAGCTCAGGAACCGTGTAGTTTATATTCATCTCGAAAGGAATTCCCTTTATATTAAACTCATCCTTCCATTCCACTTTTTTACCATATATATCTCTGAGCGCCTGACCATTACCAGACTCAACTGAAATCCCATCCGTGTTTGTACTAGAAGTCGCTGCAGTATCTGTGCCTCCCGCCTCAGCACCATAATCATCAACAACCGTCTTGCCCTTGCCACAGCCGCCAGCAGATAGACACAAGGTTATAGCAAGCACACAGCTTATTACTTTTTTTAACTTAATGTTTCTCATACTAGCCTTCTCCTTTTATCATTTACAAAGGTGCATTTTCCTTCACTCTAATCTAGATACTACTTTCCATTTGTATCGAGAATGTATCAAAATAATATTTTTTTTGATACTTTTTTTGTTCATTTAAAAAAATAATGCTATACTCTTTACTGTAATAGTTTTATGAATTACTAAAGTGAAGGTAAAGTAAATGATTAAAATACTTATTATTGAGGACGAAAAGCCCATCTCTGACCTCATGGTCATGAATCTGACAAGAGCCGGCTACAAATGCACTGCCAGATATAATGGCAGAGAAGCCGCCGATCTACTGGAGGAAAATCAAAGTTTCGATCTCATCCTCCTAGATGTTATGCTCCCTGAGATAAATGGATATGAGTTAATGGAATATATCAGGCCTATGAATATCCCTGTTATTTTTATTACTGCAATGAACTCTCTTGATAACCGCATCAAGGGACTTACTTCAGGTGCAGAGGACTATATCGTTAAGCCGTTTGAAATAGTTGAGCTGTTGGCTCGAATCAGTATAGTTCTTCGAAGATATAACAAAACGGATACAATTCTAGAGTATAAAGATATTAGGATAGATACAGAGAACAGAGTAGTGACCCAGAAAATCTCTTCCGAAGAGTACGGGGAAGTTAAACTTACCCCGAAGGAATTCGATCTTCTAGTTCTCTTTGTGCGCAATAAGAATATAACCCTATTCAAGGACAAAATCTTTGAAACCATTTGGGAGACGGAGTGGCAGCCCGAATCCAGAACTGTCGACTTGCACGTCCAAAGACTTCGTAAGAAGCTGGGACTAAAGGACGAGCTTAAAACCGCCTATAGTACAGGCTACAGACTAACGGAGTAAGTATTTATTGATAAAGGAATAAAGGCATTATGAAATTCCGATACAAGGTTCTTCTTATCAACATTATAATTATAGTTATAACCCTGTCTGTTTCAGGTTTTTTTATGACGTCTAGACAAAACCGTCTTCTGATGGAAGCAGAGATTAAAACCGCTGTTACAGAAAATAACCTCGCAGAGTCTGCTATCGAATATTCCCTCCTTGATATTGTCAACTCCCCTCGTCTCAGGGTACAGGATTACCTTCCTTCAATATCTGATAGAGTCAGCTCCGGAATGCTTAGCTCTACAACCAACTTATATGTTTTGTACAATTCTAAGATTCTATACTCACCAAAAGATTCTGAGGCGAAACCTTCTGATAAACTGATATCAACATCAACAGATTCAATTAAGAAATATCAAATAATAGAAGAAGGCGATAAAACCTACGTCTATGTTAGTGCCACTATTAAAGTTAATAATTCCATCATTTCCATCATTACAAGCCATGATATAACCGACACAAAAAAAACAATGGATTCATCGATTCATCTCTATGAGCTATTTATCCTAATTACTCTTTTAGTATCTGGGCTTCTTGTCTATATGATTACCAAGCTTCTTACCAGACCACTAGAAAAGTTAAATGCTATCACTGATGATTTTGCAAAGGGCAACTTCGATACCAGAAGCGACCTTAAGTCACAGGACGAGGTCGGACTTCTTTCTGATAAGTTCAACAACATGGCCGACTCCGTAGCAGGCCACATCGACGAACTAAATGATATGATTCACAGAAGAGACCAGTTCGTAGCTGACTTCACACACGAAATCAAAACTCCAATGACTACGATTATAGGCTACGCGGATACCATCCGTTCTGTAGATCTTCCTAGGGAGGACGAGGTAAAGGCCGCTGGATATATATTCTCTGAAGGAAAACGTCTAGAACAGATGTCGTCTCATCTCTTCGATCTTATATATCTAAAGGATGGGAAGATACCTAAAACACCTGTAAATACTCAGGCCCTTGGAGAAGCGGTTATAGAAACTGTTCTTCCTTCGATAGAGAACTGTGGACTGACCCTGGAATACGATTTTGAAAGTGCAGGTATCCTATGTGATAGCCCTCTTCTCAAGACTGCCTTTATCAACCTGCTAGATAATGCAAGAAAGGCCTCCAAAGAAGGAGATATCATTTCCTTTACCGGAAGATTACTTGAAGAGACTTCTAACACTGAAAACTCTTCCCTTTATGAATTTGTTGTAGAGGATCACGGAATAGGAATAGCCCCTGAAGATATAGATAGGATATGTGACGAATTCTATATGGTTGATAAATCCCGCTCCCGAAGCGAGGGCGGTGCAGGTCTCGGAATGTCCCTTGTCGCTGCAATACTTAAGGAACACGCCGCAGATCTAAAGATTGAAAGTGAACTGGGCAAAGGTACCCGAATGATAGTAACTATAGATACATGTGAAGAAGAGAAAGAGCTAGACTAGGAATATGAAAAAACAGATGGTCAAAAACTTAATAGCTGTGATTCTTACTCTGGCAGTAGCTGCGACTTCTATCCTGCTACCAGGCTTTTTAATTGAGCGTGAGGATAGATCTCAGCTGGACTCCGTAGAAAATGTCCCACCAGAATACTATTCCGGACCATCAGAAGCAATGATAAAAAATGCCTCCCAGCAGCTCACCTCTGAGCAGTGTCTCCAGCTGATTCTTGGCATCTGGGACAGCACCATATCAGAAACAACAGAAGATCACTGTAATAAAACAGAATTTGGAATGAAAAATATTCTCGTCAATCGTGTAACAGATCTTCACTCTAAGGGACTCTATCCGGTAAGTATTGCTTCTAACGATTATAATTGGTATTCCTGGACCTCTAAGCCTTATAGAGCTATAGATACTACCTTCCATACATACGCAGCATATTTTTGGGATTTTACCTTTACCAAGTTTGATAATTCCGAGACACATAGATTTATAGTCACAGAATCCGGAGACATCATATATGCCGAATTCACTATAAATGATTCTTCCACAGAAATATCTGATACCAGCAAAAAGGATATAGAAGCCTTTAATAGTTTTTCTCCCGATCTTATGAGAAGCTCTTATCTTTTCTACTATTACGGGGAATTCTCTACAACGACTGTAAATTCAGGCTCCGTCAGGGTTACCGAACATGACTATCTAACGACTAGCTATTATACGACTACAATGACGGATGCAGAAATTAAAAAACTGGATACAGCAGCTGCATCCAGTTTTATAACTGATTTTAAAGGTTTTTCACCTGATTCTGTATATAGACTGAGGCAATCAGCCGCTGGCAACGGTTCATCAACCTACTTTACTGTTTCCTCTAAGAAGACGGATAACAGCTTCCAGCTTCTGCTTCAGCCTTTAGATTAGTATGCTCTACCGAAGTAAACCATCTTCTTAGCAGGCTTACCGCAACATACACAAACGTCTGACAGATTCTCCTGCTCAAATGGCATACATCTAGTTGATGCACCCGTCTCAGCCTTGATATTCTCTTCACACTCAGTTTCACCGCACCACATAGCTTTGATGAATCCAGGCTTATTATTTACAGTTTCTACAAACTCCTCCCAGGTTGTTGCAGTATAAGTATGTGAATCTCTATGAGCTCTAGCTGCTTCAAGCATATCCTTCTGGATAGTCTTAAGAAGCTCTTCTACTGTTCCTTCTAATTCATCAAGACTTACAGAGATCTTCTCTCCTGTATCACGTCTAACTACAACACACTGATTATTCTCTATATCACGAGGACCCACCTCAACTCTTACAGGTATACCTCTCATCTCACACTCTGCAAACTTGAATCCAGGGGACTTATCAGTTGCATCCACCTTAACTCTTGAAACCTTGCTAAGTCTCTCTCTTAATTCTTCTGCCTTCTCAAGTACACCTTCCTTCTTCTGCTGAATAGGAACTATCATAACCTGAGTTGGCGCAATCATTGGTGGAAGCTTAAGACCATTATCATCACCGTGAACCATTATGATTGCACCGATAAGTCTTGTTGTTACTCCCCATGATGTCTGATGAACATACTTTAATTGATTATCCTTATCTGCATACTGTACTCCAAAAGCCCGGGCGAAGCCATCACCGAAGTTATGGCTGGTTCCTGACTGAAGTGCCTTTCCATCATGCATGAGAGCTTCTATAGTGTAGGTTGATACTGCACCTGCGAACTTCTCCTTCTCTGTCTTCTGTCCCTTTACTACAGGGATAGCAAGAACCTGCTCACAGAAATCAGCATAAACATTTAACATCTGAATTGTTCTCTCTTCTGCCTCTTCAGCAGTAGCATGAGCTGTATGACCTTCCTGCCACAGGAATTCTCTTGAACGAAGGAAAGGTCTAGTCTCCTTCTCCCAACGAACTACTGAACACCACTGATTGTATACCTTTGGAAGGTCTCTATAGGAAGTGATATCCTTCTGATAGAAATCACAGAACAGAGTCTCTGATGTAGGACGAACGCATAGCTTCTCCTGAAGCTCATTTAGTCCACCATGTGTTACCCATGCAACCTCTGGAGCGAATCCCTCTACGTGATCCTTCTCCTTCTGGAGCAGTCCCTCAGGAATGAGCATAGGTAGATATACATTTTCAACTCCTGTTTCTTTAAATCTTGCATCCAGCTGCTTCTGAATCAGCTCCCAGATAGCATAACCAGCGGGCTTAAGAACCATGAATCCCTTTACACTTGTATAACCAGTTAAGTCTGCCTTAACTACTACGTCTGTGTACCACTGTGCAAAATCTTCCTCCATGGAGGTGATAGCCTCTACCTTCTTGTCTGCCATTTCTAATTTCCTCTTTTCTTTATTATAAAATATTACTTGTCTTTAATTACCAGTCCATCTGGTCCATTATATCAAATGCCGCTCCCTCAGGTTCCTTATGAAGGACTATTTCCTCCTTGGTTATAGGATGAAGGAATTCCATCCTTGAGGAATAGAGTCCTATTTCAGAAACTCTTCCGGAGCCTTTTTTCTTCGAGCTCTTCGGGTTAGGTTTGCCACCCTTACCTGTCTGCTCCTTACCATACTTGGTATCTCCCCAGACTGGAGTTCCGTGACTTGCCATCTGACATCTTATCTGATGATGTCTGCCTGTTACAAGCTCCACCAGAAGATAACTTATAGAGCCTTCATCTGTATCCAGCTCGTCCAGCACCTCATAGTTTAGAACCGCCTTCTTCGCACCCTTTGTATTCTTGTCGACGACGCGAGTAACATTGGACTTCTTATCATGAAGCAAAAAGTCCTCGTAGGTTCCCTCGGCCTCGTCCATCAGTCCTGAAACCACAACCTGATAATACTTCTGGATCTGTCCATCTTGAACCATATCTGTCAGCTTTGCTGCTGTATCCTGATCCTTAGCAAACAGGATGATACCACCTACAGGCCTATCAAGTCTATTAATTACATAAACGTCTGGGCTATCCAGGTATTCCATTACCGCAGTGACCATATCCAGACCATAGGTTTTATCTGGCTGTGACGGTACCCCGTAGGGCTTAACACACGCTATTAAATATTCATCTTCATATAGAATATCCAGCTTCATATAATCCTCTGTTTTTTTATTATTTAGTCTAAGTTATCTTTAAACTTAAGCTTCTGTCTTCTCCTTATATATCTTATTCGCACTAACAAGTCTTACACAAAGTGTAAAGAGCTCTGCTGCAAGCTTAAGATCCTCAATATTAGGATATGTTGGGGCTATACGAATGTTGCTATCGTGAGGATCCTTACCATATGGCCATGTAGCACCCGCCTTTGTCATAACAACGCCGGCCTTCTTAGCCTTATCAACAATTTCCTTAGCACATCCATCAAGAGCATCAAAGCTGATGAAGTATCCACCATTTGGATTTGTCCATGTACCGATCTCCAGACCTCCAAGTCTTGTCTCAAGTGCATTTAATACTACCTCAAACTTAGGTCTGATAATAGCGGCATGCTTCTTCATATGCTCTGTCATTCCGTGAATATCTCCGAAGAATCTCACATGTCTCAGCTGGTTAACCTTATCATGACCGATAGTTTGATGAGTTAACTGATTAAGTATGTCCTCCATGTTGTTAGGTGATGTAGCAAGTGCTGCTATACCACTTCCCGGGAAGGATATTTTGGATGTAGATGCAAACTTGTAAACCATATCTGGATTTCCTACACGCTTGCACTCTGCAAGAATCTCAACTAGATAATCCTCTCTATCATCATATAAATGATGGATTCCATATGCATTATCCCAGAAGATTCTGAAGTCCTTAGCTGCCGGCTTAAGTCTTGCAAATCTTCTTACTGTTTCATCTGAGTAAGAATAACCCTGTGGGTTTGAGTATTTAGGTACACACCATATACCCTTGATTGTCTCATCCTCTGATACAAGCTTCTCAACCATATCCATATCTGGTCCTTCTGGACTCATTGGAACAGGTATCATTTCTATTCCGAAATACTCTGTAATACCAAAATGTCTATCATAACCAGGAACAGGGCAAAGGAACTTAACCTTATCCAGCTTGCACCATGGTGTATTTCCCATTATTCCATGTGTATATGCACGTGCTATTGTATCGTACATTACATTAAGAGATGAATTACCATATATAATGATATTATCTGGATTATTCTCCATCATATCACCTATCAGAATCTTAGCTTCCTCTATACCTGTAAGAACACCGTAATTACGGCAGTCTGTTCCGTCTGCACAAGAAAGATCCGCCTCCGAATTAAGAGCATCCATCATACCCATAGATATATCCAGCTGCTCTCTACATGGCTTACCTCTACTCATATCCAGATGGAGGTCCATATCCTGATATTTTTTGTATTCAGCCTTCAGCACCTCTATCTCTGCTGTAAGCTCTTCCTTTGTCATATCCTTATATGCTTTCATTCTCTTTCCTCCTCGCACAAAAGCTTCTTATCTTATTGTCAATCTTAATGACAAATCATCCTCGTTATTCTATCATAATGACTTTATTACCGCAAATCACTGAAATAGTAATAAATATGTGAAATACGCTGCATATCCTAGCAGCATCAGTATTCCTTCTCCTCTTCCAAGTTTCTTTTCTCTAAAAACAAGTACAAGCAGGAGCACAGCAACTATAAGCGCAATGATTCCGTCTATTAGGAAATTCGCTCCTCTTGCCCTAAATGGAAGATCTATGAGCACCGATGTCATTCCCAGTATAAATAGAATATTAAATATATTACTTCCTACTATATTTCCTATCGCGATATCCGCATTTCCTTTTCTAGCGGCAGTAATTGAAGTTATAAGTTCTGGTAAGGATGTTCCCAGCGCTACTATTGTTAGTCCTATTAACCTGTCGGATACTCCGAAAACCTTTGCTAGGTTGGAAGCCCCCATTACTGCAAGCTTACTTCCCAATACTATAGCTCCAAGTCCGCCTAGAATAAAGAGCGGTATCATCCATAGCTTCAGATCCTTTATTCCTTCGCCCTCATCAGATGCATCCGTAGTTTTAGCATACCATATTAGGTAACCTATATAGGTAGCAAGTCCTAGCAGGAAAACTATACCTGTCACCTTATTAAGCGTTCCCCCGATTACTCCCCAGAGAAGCATCAGAAGTGTCGCTCCTATCATAACCGGAATATCTACCTTAACCGTCGCCGCCTTAACTGTGAGCGTTGTAATTACTGAAGTAACCCCCAGTATAACGAGGACATTCATTATATTGCTACCTATAACATTTCCTATAGATATTCCATTATTACCATCTACTGCGGCACTTATACTAACTGCCGCCTCTGGAGCACTTGTTCCAAGCGCAACTATAGTCAGACCTATTACAAGCTGCGGCGCTCCAAGCTTAACAGCTATTGACGAAGCTCCATCTACGAAGAAGTCTGCGCCCTTTATCAATAGTACGAATCCAATTATTATTTCTATAACACTAATAAGTATTACCAATAATGACCTCCGAGTTAAACAAAATTACTTCCATTTAAACAAACCACATTATGGAAGCAAAAACTATACAAGAAAACATAGCACAATTTTGAAGTGTTGACAATAAAACAATTACGGAGTATACTTTAATGCACTAAATCGTTAAAGTACAAATAACTGAGGTGAGAATAAATGATCGCGATACTTAAAAATGATGCTTCCGAAGATCAAATATACGAACTGACCAAATGGTTTGAACAGCAGGGGCTGAAATGGGATATATCCAGAGGAGAATACCAAACTATCATAGGACTAGTTGGAGATACCACAAAACTCGATCCAGAGCTTATCGAATCCCTTGATATAGTAGAAAAGGTTCAAAGAATCACAACTCCAGAAACAGATGAAGAAACTAAACGTCATCGTTTAGGAGATTTCAGCAAATGTGATATTAAGACAGTTGGAGTAGTTGGACTAGGACTCATCGGTGGTTCCTTTGCAAAGGCTTACAAGGAATACTCTAATGTAAGAGTTCTTGGGTTTGACATAGATGAGGCCATCAGTTCCTTTGCAAAAATAGACGGAACACTGGATGATATACTTACAGACGAGAATCTGCCTGAATGTGACCTTATTATTCCGGCTCTTTATAATCAGGCAATTATAGATTTTGTAAAAGAAAAAGCACCACTTATCAAAAAGGGCGCTATAGTTATAGACACTGGCGGACTTAAGAGAAGAATTTGCAAAGAATGTCAAGCTATAGCGAAGGAGTACGGCTTTACCTTTGTTGGTGGACATCCAATGGCTGGAAAGAAGTTCTCCGGTTACAAGTATAGTACTTCAAAGCTTTTCAGAGATTCGTCTATGATAGTAGTCCCAGAAGAGGGCTATGATAGAAAGCTGATAGATACGCTGAAGGATGTGCTCTCTCCTTGTAAGTTTAGCTGTCTAACAGTATGTACACCAGAGAAGCATGACCAGATGATAGCCTTCACCTCAGAGATGCCTCATATAGTTTCAAATGCCTTCATCAAGAGTCCTACTGCCAGAGAGCATACTGGATTCTCAGCGGGAAGCTACAAGGATATGACAAGAGTTGCATGGCTGAATGAGGATATGTGGACAGAAATCTTCATGGAAAATAAGGACAATCTCATATATGAGCTGGATACTATTATTGATTACCTAAAAGAATATAAGGATGCACTTAGTGAATCCGACGATATAAAGCTTAGAACAATACTTAGAGACGGAAAGCTCGCAAAAGAAGAAGTGGATGGCATCTAGCCATCCACTTGCTCTTTATTCTGCTTAACTATTCTTTCTATCTCGTCATCTTCATTAAGTGTTTCTAAGACAAAGTTGTATGCAATAGATATGAAGTATAGGACCGCACCCACTATATAGGCTATCATTCCTGGCCCAACAAAAAGGTAACACTTCATAATATTTGCTGAGGATACTCCACTATCCTGAGCTCTATCTATAAAGCCTTGCCAGCTCTCCTTCAGATAAACAAACTGCTGATACACATTTTGATATGCTGGAGTTCTGGTTATAAGTATTGCGAGTATCAAGGTAAGAAGCAAAAGTCCTATTCGAATTCTCTTTTTTCTATTCTCTAGAAAAGGTACTCTCTTAAAATTATCTTTGATATCAATAATGATAAGAAATACCACAACCGCTAAATATAATAGGAGCAACAGAGCTGTAAGAAGTCCGAGGAAGCTAAAGTGAAAACCATTTACTTTGCCATCCATATCCACAATGAACATGCCCTGGATTCCTCTTTTTGCCGCTGTAAAAAGACTCATACCATCATACTGAGCTTCACCTGTATTTGTGTACAGATTCATCCAATAAAGGAACGCTCCTGCTATCATAAGCAGTCCACCTATAAGACCTACTATTCCGCATTTCTTATAAGCATTATCCTGTTGATAAAATGGGACATTTGAATCACCATTTTTCTTCGACATATACTCCATCCTCTCTCAAAGCAGCGAGTTTCCCCTTCACCATGTCAAGCTCTTCAATATATGTCATTCCGAACCACTGCTCGTCAGTCGGGATACACGTAACCTCTCCCGCCTGTCTGTTTAATATATCCTGGATAGCATCTGATATAGTCTCTTCGAAGGTATCAGGATTTGCCTTAACACCCTTCTCAAACCTTTCCTTAAAAGATACTTCTATATCATCTATGAATCCACTTCCAAAAGCCCAGAGATTCATTGAAGCTAGAGCTCCCATCTCTATAAGATGATACGTGGCACCTCCATCCTCGGTGTAGTAGCCTCTTCCATCTTCAAGCTTTATATTCTTACGCTCATCTATTCTGATCAGCTTATTATTCTCATCTATCTTGCAGATTCCTCTGCTGACTGTGCCCGTAGGGCTAAGTGTTTTAAGTAAATCGTAGCATATACATCCATAATGATTTTCCTTCTCAGTTTTCATCAGAAAATCGAAGGCTGCCTTATATGCTCCTCTTCCGTAGAAGTCGTCTGCGTTAATTGTCAGAAAGCTCTTCCCCTTTAGAGCCTCTCTGGCACTCCACAGAGCATGTGTGGTTCCCCAAGGCTTAGTTCTGCCGCTAGGCAATTCCACATCACCAGGAAAATCATCGATAGACTGATATACGTAAGAAACAGGACATTTCTCACTTATCCTATCTCCGATAGCTTCCTTAAATTTGTCTTCGAAATCCTTACGAATGATGAAGACTATTTCAGAAAATCCAGACTCAAGAGCATCATATACTGCATAATCCATAAGTATATGATTATCCTTATCAACAGGTTGTATCTGCTTCAGACCTTTAAATCTGCTGCCAAGACCAGCAGCCATAACTACAAGAACTGGACCCTTTTTATCTGTCATACTTTAACCCTTTCTCAAAACCATTACTCTGGTTCGCCGGCCTCCATATCCTGTTCCTGTGATGACTGATCTATAAGATCTTCAGCATCCTTGTTATCAAGATATACATTAATCTCCTCCTGAGTAACAACCTCGTCACTCATTATCTTATTGATAAGCGTCTTTGCATAATCAATATCATCTTCGTTAGGAACCATTACATATGCTTCTGAACCGAGAGAATAGCAAGACTTAGTGGAGTCATTTCCTCCTACACTGTATGTAAGAACCTCCCAGCTGCTATCCTCAATGGTACTCTGAACCAGATATCCTACATCACTTTTCTCCATATCTGTCTGGAAGGAGCCCTTCATCTCTTCCATAACACCACTATAGTTTTTAAGCATATCTGAAGACTGTAACTTCTCTACTGTAGCCTTGATGATACGCATCTGATTACGACCCCTCTGTCTATCGCCATCTCTGAATGCATATCTCTCTCTAGCGAAGGCAAGTGCCTGATCGCCATTGAGGTGATTTGTGCCCTGGCTGAAGGTATATTTTCCTTCAAGCATATCAGCTGTGAATCCATACTCAGATTCAACATCTATTCCACCAAGGTTATCAATTATATCCTTAAAGCCTGAGAAATTAAGTCTCAGATAGTTACTCATTTCAACACCGTACAAATCTCCAAGTGTATCCATAGAACACTCTATTCCGTAAACACCTGCATGTGTCAGCTTATCCATATGACCCTTGCCATCAGCGAGTGGAACATAATAATCTCTAGGAGTAGAGATAAGAAGAAGCTGCTTAGTTTTATTATTAACTACACCGATGATATTTACATCACTTCTACTTCTTATTGTTACAGCACCGTATGTATCAATACCGCTGAAGTACATGCAGAAATGATCATCATCTATCTTACCGCTCTTACCTTTATCTTCAATCTCTTCCTCAATCTTCTTTTCCATGATGATCTTGAGACTCTGTGAATAGTCATGGAAATCTTCTGAGCTGTCCAGAAGCGCTATGCTACCTGTATTTGTAATAAGCGCATTTACTTCTCCAGCCTGGAAAGCCTTAGTTAGTTCGAAGATTGTATCATAGCTCTTTATTGCAAGAGTAACCCCCAGATCCTTCTGGATTGAATTAACAGTCTCCATAATATGAGCCTGATCGTCTGTATTGTTAAGTCCGAATACATAGCTTTGATTTACAGCATCATTAATAGAATTAACTGCATCATCCTTAGCTACATAAACATTTATCTCATCAACCTCTGTCTTAACGCCTGTTACATCATCAATTGCTTTGTTAGTAACGTATAGATAATAAGAGGTTATCGCTAGAAGTATAATTAATAGAGAGGATAAGCAAATAGCTACTATCCTAATAGATTTCTTTCTCTTAAGTGACATGAAGACTACGAAGGCATCCAACATTATCAGAATCAGTGCTCCAAGTGCTCCAAATCCCACTGGCACAAAACGAGTTGCAAGTGCTAAAATAACTACTAAAATTGAAAATACTAACTGAATTACCGCTAAAATATGACCTGTTATTCTTAGTTTTTTCATATTGTCCTCTCTTTCCTTGAGCAACTTTTAAATGTCACTCATAACCACCCGATATAATAACATAAAAAAGCATCAATTAAAACAACTAATGCTACTTGATTTATTTTTTTTATTAAAGTATCCTTGTTTTACTAACTAATAAATTAAGGAGGTCTTCTCTATGAAGGATATATCTTATTATACTGATCTGCTGAATATAGATCTTTCAGAAGAGCAGATCAAATCTTTTGATACATATATGAATATGGTTATAGAGAAGAATAAGGTAATGAACCTTACCGCCATCACTGATCCAGAAGAATTTGCTCTGAAGCATTTTGCGGATAGTCTGTCACTTATATCTGCCGCTCCAGAAGCTGCGGCTATTAGTACAGATGCCGTAAGTGTCATTGATGTCGGAACCGGCGCAGGCTTTCCTGGCGTACCACTTAAGCTTGCTTTTCCAAATATCAAACTAACACTTCTTGATTCATTAAATAAACGTATAACTTTTCTAAACGAAGTCGTAGATAAATTACAGCTGGATAATGTCACAACCCTCCACGCCCGAGCAGAGGAAGGGGGACGAAACCCAAAGCTTCGCGACAAGTTCGACTTTGCAGTTTCCAGAGCCGTGGCAAACCTAAGTGCACTTACAGAGTACACTCTTCCTTACGTAAAGGTAGGTGGGCTCTTCATTTCATATAAATCTGGAGATATTGAAGAAGAGTTAAAGAGCTCTGAACGAGCAATCAAACTGCTAGGCGGAAAGCTCGAAGCAGTTCGTACCTTCCAACTAGCAGATTCAGATATCAGCCGCAGCTTTGTTATAATAAGGAAAGAAAAGCCAACTCCAAAGGCTTATCCTAGAAAACCAGGTACTGCTAAGCGCGACCCTCTCTAGTCTCGAGCTTAGCTTTGTACTTCTGCATTCTATCCTCTTTTTTTGCATTTACCAAATCGCGTTTCTTACTAACTTCTATATATCTTTTCTTGCTGATCGGTACTATTCTCTTTACAACAAACACCTTAGAAGTACTATCCGAGGCGGATTTAAACTTAACCGATGCCAGCATGTTTCCGTGAAGAAAGCATTTTCCAACCGAATACTCAGTTCCACTATTAACTGGGAACCATGGAATCCTTATAGTAACCTTTCGTCCACATCTAGGACATTTGACGGACATTATACCCTGGTCCTTCATCGCCTCCTTCTTGGAGTCAAACTCTTCCGATATATAGTCCAGCTTTCTATCATGATACTCGATTATTACATCCTCTCTTGTCTTAGGATGCTTATATAGATCAATTGAATATTTGTCGCTTATATTTCCGAACTTTCCTTCTTTCAGAACCATCGCAGTATAATATGCATCATTTACTGCCTCATGAAAGGTTCTCTCCATTTCCAGATTCAGGAAGTCCACCGCCTTCTCCAGCTTGCAAATGCTATTATCCTTTGTGTATTTCTCCGCATATATCTGCTGGATGTCATAGAACTTAAGTGGAAATGGAAGCGGATCCATTCTGTAGAAGTCCATATTAGTCTGAAGATATGTCAGATCCGATGGGCCCCAGGTACAGAAAATATAGTCTGTCTTCTCGCCGTCCTCGCCCTCGGCGCACCATTCTAGGAATTCCGTGCAGGCTTTTTTGAAGCTGACGCCTTTTCTTCTCAATTCCTTCTCGTCATAGCTGAGTAATTCTTTTACATATTTATGAAGTTTTGGATATAGCTTGGGAGTGATAAGTCTACGAAAATCCTCAACGAACTCGTAATTCTCATTTATTTTTGCAGCCCCTATCTCTATTATCTCAAAGGGCATTCTAGGGTGTTCGCCCGCTTGTCCGATAGGACTCTGGTTCCACTCCAGATCTAAAACTATGTAATTCATTTCCGTCCTCTATATATTTAAATATAACATCAGCATGGTAACGTCCGCCGGAGATACTCCCGAGATACGGGAAGCCTGTCCGATCGACTCCGGTCTAACCTTTTCCAGCTTCTGTCTTGCTTCTATTCTTAGATTCTTAACCTTGGAATAATCAATATCAGCAGGAATCTTCTTGGACTCCATCTTGATAAAATGCTCCACCTGGCTTTGCTGCCTATCTATATATCCCTCGTACTTAAGATATATATTAATCTGCTCCACCACCTCGCGGTCCAGTTCCAGATCTGGTCTCTCAGTATCCAGATCTTCTACTATTTCATAGCTAAGCTCTGGCCTTCTGATAAGATCCGCTATAGATACCGCTGTATGGATAGGTGAGCTGTCATGACTTGCCAGGAATTCCTGTGTCTTTTTATTAGCCCCCACCATAGCTTCCTTAAGTCTAGCTATCTCGGAATTTATCTGATTACGCTTCTCACAGAACTTGGCATATCTTTCTTCATCTATAAGACCTACCTCATGTCCGATATCTGTAAGTCTGAGGTCGGCATTATCCTGTCTCAGAAGGAGTCTATATTCCGCTCTACTTGTCATCATTCTATATGGTTCAAAGGTTTCCTTTGTAACCAGATCATCTATAAGAACTCCAATATAGCCATCTGATCTAGAAAGTACAATAGGGTCCTTACCTTGAAGCAGTCTAGCGGCATTTATACCCGCAATCAGCCCCTGCGCGCCTGCCTCTTCGTAACCACTACTTCCATTAATCTGACCCGCAGAGAAAAGCCCTGCTACAGCCTTAAACTCAAGAGATGGCTTAAGATCTGTTGCAGATATGCAGTCATACTCTATAGCATATGCAGGTCTAACAATCTTTGCATTTTCTAGTCCTGGCACAGAATGGACCATCTTGTACTGAACATCCTCTGGAAGTGAAGAAGACATACCGTCCAGGTACATTTCCGAGGTATACTCCCCCTCAGGTTCGATAAAGAGTTGATGTCTATCTTTATCTGGGAACTTCATAACCTTATCCTCTATAGATGGGCAGTATCTAGGTCCGGTTCCCTTGATCACGCCTGAGAAAAGCGGAGATCTATCTATATTTTCTTTGATGATATTATGAGTTTCCTCGCCAGTATAAGTAAGCCAGCAGGATATCTGATCTCTGGTTATATCCTCTTCCTTATTAGTAAAGGAAAAGGGCTGTATCCTATCATCACCCTTTTGCTCGCTCATCTTGGAGAAGTCTATTGAATTTCTATCTATTCTTGGAGGAGTTCCTGTCTTGAAACGACGAACAGGTATTCCAGATTCTGTCATAGAATCGGACAAATGATTTGCCGCCATCAGACCATTTGGTCCTGTATAAGTAATAGTGTCTCCATATATACACATCGCCTTAAGGTAAACGCCTGTGCAAAGAACCACTGCCTTTGCATGATAAACTGCTCCAGAGTTTGTCTTAACTCCAGTCACCTTGCCGTCCTCAACTATAAGCTCTGTAACTTCCGCCTGTCTAAGTGTAAGGCGAGGCTCTGCCTGAAGAGTCATTCTCATCTGCTTAGTATATTCGTACTTGTCCGCCTGAGCTCTAAGGGAATGAACCGCAGGACCTTTTGAGACATTCAGCATCTTTGACTGAATAAAGGTCTTGTCTATATTCTTACCCATCTCTCCGCCGAGAGCATCTATTTCTCTAACCAAATGTCCCTTGGAGCTTCCTCCGATATTTGGATTACAAGGCATCAGGGCCACACTATCGAGACTGACAGTAAACATGATAGTTTCCATTCCCATTCTCGCTGTGGCAAGCGCCGCCTCACATCCGGCATGGCCGGCTCCCACTATTACAATGTCATAAGTTTCTTCTATATTCATAGTTATTTTCCCATACAAAAATCGCTAAAGATTTTATCTGCCAGATCGTCCTCTAGAGTTTCTCCGATTATCTCGCCAAGTGCTGCATAAGCTGCCATCAGATCAATTGTCAGGAAATCCTCTCCCATATTTTGGTCTATACTATCCTGCACTCTTTCTAGTCCCTCGAGTGCCGTAATAAGACCCGCTCTATGTCTGGCTCTTGTTATATATATTTGATTATTATAATCGATTTTATCACTGTAGAACATATCTCTAATCTGAGATTTTAGTTCGTCGAGTCCTTGTCCGGTCTTAGCAGAAGTCATAACGATAGTTATATCTTCTATACCAATACCTGCAAGAAGACTTCTTATTTCCTGAGCCCTAGCCTCGTTCTCCGCATCTGTACTTATATCAGACTTATTGATAAGCGCGATAACCCTTTTGCCGCCAAGATTATTTATTATATCTCTATCTTCCTGCTCGAGGCCTGTAGCCCCGTCTACCAGTAGAAGCACCAGATCCGCAGTCTCTATAACCTCTCTCGCCTTGTCCACTCCAATCCTTTCAACAACATCCTCAGTATTTCTGATTCCTGCTGTATCTATCAGTTTTAGGAGCACTCCGCCTATATCGACATATTCTTCGAGGGTATCTCTCGTCGTCCCCTCTATCTCCGTTACGATAGCTCTCTCTTCGCCAAGCAGCTGATTGAGAAGTGAAGACTTGCCAACATTTGGTCTTCCAACTATTGCAGTACTTATTCCTTCTCTTATTATTCTTCCTTCATCCGCCGTTGATAGGAGTCTCTCTATTCTCTGCTTAACCTCGGCCAGCTCCTTACTTAGTTCTTCACTAAATCCATCTAGCGAATAATTCTCTGGATCATCCAGCGCCGATTCTATATAAGCCGTATTATGCAGGATTATTTCTCTAAGCTCTCTTATTTCCTTACTCAGCTTTCCCGACAGCTGTTTAACAGAAGTATCCAGACTTCTCTCGGTTTCGGCATTTATCACGTCCATTACAGCCTCTGCTTCAACCATATCTATTCTTCCACCGAGAAAGGCTCTCTTAGTGAATTCTCCTGGCTCTGCCGGACGAACTCCCCTCTCGATCAGAAGCTGCATAACTCGCCTAACTACATAGGAGCCACCATGCAGATCTATCTCCACCGTATCCTCTGTTGTATATGTATGTGGAGCCTTCATGACAAGCATTATCGCTTCATCGATAGCCTTGTCTCCATCTACCACCTTGCCATAAGCCGCAGTAAATGTACCCATTTCGGAAAGTTTCTTTTTGCCCACAAAAATACCATCGCAAATACTGATGGCCGAAGGGCCACTTACTCGTATCATTCCGATGGCTGATTTACCCAGTCCAGTTGCTACTCCACATATTGTATCATTCTCAAACATAAGGCTTCCAAATTATCATCAAATTAATTAATTTCATTCTCTAAAAAAATCTCCGACGCATATTTACGTCGGAGACATTGTATCATATATAATTATTTCTTTCTATAATCTCTTACTCGTAGTATGGTTTTTTCTGAACCAACATGATGATTCCAGGGATTATTGAAAGGATTACTCCAATAAAGCAAAGCCAGAATCCAATTCCGAAGTAAAGCTTAACATACTCTCCACCTTTAAGAGAAGCTGCATTAACGATCATATACAGTGCCCAGAAGATGAATACATATGCTGGAACATAAAACTGTGAAAATGGAAGCTTTTTATAAGTTGCTACTATACCTGAAAGAGGTGGAATAACATCTAACCATATAAGAACTAGGGCTGCTGTTAAAACAATAAATGAAAGTGCAACTAATACCCAGAAAGCACCACTTTCCCAAATAGATGCTGATTCACTAATGTTGAAGAATGGAACCTTCAGAACTACCCATGAAGGGATAAATACACTAAGGAATATAAGGAAAATTCCACCTACTTCAACCCACTTAACTGGATTTGCTTTCATTGAATTCATAAAACCATTTATACCTGCCCCTGAAGCAACTGGTGCTGCTGGACTTGCCTGATATGTCTGACCAAATGATGCCTGTGGCTGTACTGGTTGTGGCTGTGGCTGTACTGGTGTCGCCTGCTGTACTGGCTGCTGTGGCTGCACTGGTGCTTGTGGCTGTACTGGTGCCTGTGGCTGTACTGGCTGCTGTGGCTGTGCTGGAGCCGCCTGCTGAACAGGAGTACCACATGATACACAGAAAAGAGCGCCCTCTGGAATCTGAGCTCCACAATTTGGACAATTCATATAAATACCTCCTAAAAATAGATGGTAGTGTCAAAAGACACACCTTTTTTTATATCTAAATCCTTTATTTTAGAGGTCTAGCAAATAAAAAGAGCATTGACCCCCTATAAGAAGTATAATGAGTTCGACGAAAAACCATTACCAACAAGGAGACAATGCTCGTG